>CATYVH010000003.1 GCA_958413765.1 uncultured Collinsella sp. | reverse complement strand
GCCCCGTTGTCCGCTCCAAGTGTAACAGCCCGACTACTACGGTAGCCGGGCTTTTTCGTACCTATCGCCTGGGCTCGAACCCGAGAGAGAGCGAGCGTTTTGGGGCGTGGCTGTGGCGTTGCTTGCCGCGAATGTCCGCTTTGGGCGTATCATCGTGGGCATCTCGCAAAACCTCGTTGCAAGGGAGATGCACCTCATGGCTACAGAAAAGTCCTCTTCGCGCTCATGGATGTCCGATGCCGCGATTTATCAGATCTACCCGCGCTCGTTTAAGGATTCGACTGGTTCGGGTCTGGGCGATATCGCGGGCATTACCCAGAAGATGGACTATCTTGAGCGCCTGGGTATCGAGGCCATCTGGCTGAGCCCGTTTTACCCATCGCCTCTTGTCGATGGCGGCTATGATGTGGCGGACTATTGCGATGTCGACCCACGTCTCGGCTCGCTTGACGATTTCGATGACATGATCGCTGCCGCTCACGCACACGGCATCAAGGTCATCGTCGACATCGTGCCCAACCATTCATCCAACCAGCACCCCTGGTTCAAAGCCGCTCTTGCCGCCGGCCCCGGATCGCCCGAGCGCGCCCGTTATATCTTCCGCGATGGTCGCGGCGAGCATGGCGAGCTGCCTCCCACCAATTGGAATGCCAACTTTGGTGGCCCCGCCTGGACGCGTGTTGCGGACGGTCAGTGGTATCTGCACATGTTTACGCCCGAGCAGCCGGACTTTGACTGGTCATGTCCCGTGGTTCACGCGTTCTTTTGCGACGTCCTGGCGTTTTGGAGCGATCGAGGCGTCGATGGCTTTCGCATTGATGTGGCGCACAGTCTTGCCAAGGATCTCGACCGCGATGACCTCGACCGGTGGCATCTCGCCGAGGGCGATGACATGGTTGACGACGGTACCCATCCGCTGTGGGACCGCAACGAGGTCCACGAGATCTATCGCGAGTGGCGTCGCGTGTTCGACCGCTATAATCCGCCGCGCAGCGCCGTTGCCGAGGCGTGGGTGCTGCCCGAGCGCCAGTATCTCTACGCGCGCCCCAGCGAGCTTGGCCAGACATTCAACTTTGAGTTCGCCAAGGCCACTTGGACCTATGATGACATGCACGCCGCAATCGAGGAGGGCTTGAAGGCGGCCATCGAATCCGATTCCGCCTCGACCTGGGTACTCTCCAACCACGACGTGCCGCGCGTGGCAACACGCTATGCCCTGCCGCAAATCAAGGCGACGCGCTACCACCAGATTGCGCTCGACTGGCTCTTACGCGACGGGTCGTCTTATGACGAGGACCGTGAACTCGGCGAGCGCCGCGCGCGGGCGGCCCTTTTGCTTGAGCTGGCGCTTCCGGGCTCGGCATACGTGTATCAGGGTGAGGAGCTCGGCCTTTTTGAGGTGGCTGACATCCCGTGGGCTGCACTCGAAGATCCTACTGCGACCAATACGCACGGACCGAAGCGTGAGAAGGGGCGCGACGGCTGCCGTGTGCCCCTGCCGTGGACGGCAGCGGACGATCCCGCGCAGGGCGGATCGTTTGGGTTTTCACCGGCGGACGCCGATGCGGCGCCCCATCTGCCGCAGCCTGCATGGTTTTCCGATTACGCCGCCGATAGGGAAGAGGCGGATCCGACATCGATGCTTGCGCTCTATCGTGACGCCCTCTGGCTGCGGCGCAAGCTGCGCGGGTGCGCCAACGATCTTGCGTGGCTCGATCTTGACGGGCGCACCGGTCTTGCGGATGGTGCCGAGGGCGCTGAGAGCGGCGTCATCGCTTATCGCCGCGACAACGGCTGGGCGTGTGTGACGAACTTCGGTGCAGCACCCGTGGAGCTGCCGGCGGGTAGGGTCCTGCTCACCTCATCACCGCTTGCAGACGGCAGGCTCGCGCAGGACAGCTCTGCCTGGATCATGCTCGGTGAGATGTAAGGGCCTCTTGCGGCGAGTTTGCGTTTGCCTGCGCTTTCCGTGGTGGCTGATGTCTTCGTGAGGTTCGCGAGGGCGTCGCAAAACTTTTCAAAAAAAGTTCTTGCATTTGGGTGGATCATCCCGTATATTAAATCCTCGCAGGCGGACATGGCTCAGTTGGTAGAGCACAACCTTGCCAAGGTTGGGGTCGCGGGTTCGAGCCCCGTTGTCCGCTCCATTTGGGCGTTTAGCTCAGGGGGAGAGCGCTTCCCTGACACGGAAGAGGTCAGAAGTTCAAATCTTCTAACGCCCACCAAATGTTCGCAGCCCAGAGGCTATGTCTCTGGGCTGTTTTGTTTTGGTCGCCAAATGTGTCGCCAAATACGTCACCAAATTTCGAGTTTTTTGATCTTTCGGGATGCTTCTCAGTAGCCATCCGAGGAAACCCTCATCTTCTTCGTTTGCATACACATATCTTCCAAGGTTTCGTGCCGCGGTTGCATGAGGCTTGGCAAGGCACGACCGCAACATGTTGGTCAAGCACAAACTTTTGGATTCTTTTGGCGTGAGCGGTTTGGTTTTGGTAGGATTTGTCGGCGGTATGGTTGAGGGGGTTTCAAAACTGCCGTGCAGGTAGTTGCGTTGATGAGGCTCGTTTGGCATGTCTATGACCTCTCATTTTTAATGCGTCTGTAAATTGACCAATTGCTTTGACCTGCTGAAACACTATATGTTGTGTTTGACCTAAAAAAAGAATACAGGATATAGATGCGTCTTTGTCGTATGATAGATAGCGGACAGAGAACGAAGACCTTAACTGCCTCTTTGAACATGTCCTTGAGCCGCTTGATTGGCTCCTGGGAATGTCCGCATGGAGGCTTATGGTTTATCGAGAACACAGATTGCGCGACGGCGCCGCAAGACAGGGGCAGGCCCTGCCGGGCATCGTTTGGCTCTGAAGCGCAATGAGACTACGACGCGAAAGAGGCAAGAGGATGAAGATCATCAAGCGCAGCGGCACCGAGGTTGTCTTTGACATCGATAAGATCGTCAATGCCATCCGCGCCGCAAACTTGGAGGTCGAGGAGGGCTCTCGCCTTACCGACCGCCAGGTGATCTACGCGGCACAAAACGTCGCCGAGGCATGTGAGAAGGCCGGTCACACCGTATCGGTCGAGGAGATCCAGGATTTGGTCGAGGACGAGATTATGCGTCTCGACTGCTATGAGGTCGCCCGCCACTACATCATCTATCGTTATGTTCAGAGCCTGAAACGCCAAAAGAATACGACCGACGACAAGATTCTGTCGCTGATCGAGTGCAACAATGAAGAGGTGAAGCAGGAGAACTCCAACAAGAACCCGACCGTCAACTCCGTTCAGCGTGACTACATGGCCGGCGAGATCTCCAAGGACCTGACCCAGCGCGTGCTGCTGCCCCAGGAGATCGTGGATGCGCACAATGAGGGCCTGATTCACTTCCACGATTCGGATTACTTTGCCCAGCACATGCATAACTGCGACTTGGTGAACCTGGAGGACATGCTCCAGAACGGTACTGTTATCTCGGGCACGCTGATCGAGAAGCCGCATAGCTTTTCGACTGCCTGCAACATCGCGACGCAAATCATCGCCCAGGTTGCATCCTCCCAGTACGGCGGCCAGTCTATTTCGCTGACCCATCTCGCCCCGTTCGTTGAGGTGAGCCGTCAAAAGATTCGCGGCGAGGTCGCCCGCGAGCTCGAGGAGCTCGGCGTTTCCGCATCTCCCGAAAAGGTCCGCGAAGTCGTTGAGGATCGCCTGCGCGATGAGATTCGTCGCGGCGTCCAGACGATTCAGTATCAGGTCGTGACCCTTATGACCACGAATGGCCAGGCGCCGTTCGTGACGGTCTTTATGTATCTCAATGAGGCCCGTACGCCCCAGGAGAAGCACGACCTTGCCATGATTGTGGAGGAGACGCTTCGTCAGCGCTATGAGGGCGTTAAGAACGAAGCCGGCGTGTGGATCACCCCGGCGTTCCCCAAGCTCATCTACGTGCTCGAGGACGATAACATCCGCGAGGATTCGCCGTACTTCTATCTGACCAAGCTTGCTGCCAAGTGCACCGCCAAGCGCATGGTGCCTGACTACATCTCCGAGAAGAAGATGCGCGAGCTCAAGCTGTCTAAGGGCGAGACCGCCGGCAACGGCGATTGCTACACCTGCATGGGTTGCCGCAGTTTCCTGACGCCCGACCGTTCGGGCAACGGCTTTAACAATGTCGCCAACGCGCTGAACTATGACCCGAACAAGCCCAAGTACTACGGTCGCTTTAACCAGGGCGTTGTGACCATCAACCTGCCCGATGTCGCGCTGAGCTCGCATCAGGACATGGACAAGTTCTGGACGATCTTCGACGAGCGTCTTGAGCTGTGCCATCGCGCCCTGCTGTGCCGTCATGAGCGTCTGATGGGTACGCTTTCGGATGCCGCACCGATTCTTTGGCAGTACGGCGCCCTGGCGCGTCTGAAGAAGGGCGAGACGATCGACAAACTGCTCGTGGGCGGATACTCCACCATCAGCTTGGGCTATGCCGGCCTGTATGAGTGCGTCAAGTACATGACGGGTCACAGCCACACCGAGAAGGAGGGCACGCCCTTTGCCATGGCAGTTATGCAGCGTATGAACGACAAGTGCGCGGAGTGGAAGGCCGCGAGCGATATCGATTTCTCGCTGTACGGTACGCCGCTGGAGTCGACGACGTACAAGTTCGCCAAGTGCCTGCAACGCCGTTTTGGCATCATTCCGGGCGTGACGGACAAGGGCTACATTACAAACAGCTATCACGTTCACGTGTCCGAGGAGATCGATGCCTTCGACAAGCTTAAGTTTGAGGGCATGTTCCAGCAGCTTTCGCCGGGCGGTGCCATTTCGTACGTCGAGGTTCCCAACATGCAGGACAACCTCAAGGCCGTCATTCGCGTGATGCAGTACATCTACGACAATATCATGTACGCCGAGCTCAACACCAAGAGCGACTACTGCCAGGTGTGCGGCTACGACGGCGAGATCAAGATTGTCGAGGATGACGGCAAGCTGGTGTGGGAGTGCCCCAGCTGCGGCAACCGCGACCAGGAGAAGATGAACGTCGCCCGTCGTACGTGCGGCTACATCGGTACCCAATTCTGGAACCAGGGTCGAACCGAGGAGATTCGCGACCGCGTGCTGCATCTCTAATAACCATCCCAGGCTGCCCCATAGCGAGGCCCCGGACCTTTACTCGCTATTTCGGACAGTCCTGGCTCACGACGGAGGCGCCACTGGCGCCTCCTGTTCGTGCGGAACTCATATCGAGCAAAGGTCCGGGGCCTCGCTACGGGGCAGCCAAGCTGACGTAGCTGAGATGCGGCTCGCGGTCTGCTCACTCCTCGAAGTTCTTAGCGGAAATAATTCGACCTGCAGCTGCGATTTACTTGCGATGGCGGTTGAGCCGCAACCCAGTTTTTATTAGACCTCGAACCCTATACTCGATGTTCGTTTTGTTCATTGAGTTGCCTTTTGCATGAGGCCGGGACATATCGTCCCGCCCGCAGTTTCGCAGGCCAAAGGCCGAGAATGTTTGAGGACGGGATGATATGTCCCGGCCTCCCGGGAGAGTTACTTATGAACTACGCGAACATTAAGTATTTCGATATTGCTGATGGGGAAGGCGTTCGTACTTCCCTGTTTGTGAGTGGGTGCCGTCGTGGGTGCAAGAACTGCTTTAACTCTGTTGCGTGGGACTTTGCTGCGGGTGAGCCGTTCGATCGCGCCGTCGAGGACAAGATTATCGAGAGTCTCGACCATCCCTTTATCGATGGCCTGACGATTCTGGGCGGCGAGCCTATGGAACCCGAGAACCAGGCGGGGCTCGTTGATTTCATTGAGCGTGTTCGTGCCGCTTATCCTGTGGGGTCGGGAAAGACCATTTGGTGCTTTACCGGCGACGTACTCGAGGAGCTTATGCCGGGCGGTCGTCACCATACCGAGGTGACGGGCCGTATCCTTGCCTGCCTCGACATGTTGGTGGATGGTCCGTTCGTTCAAGACCTGTACGATATCTCGTTGCGTTTTAGGGGCTCGAGTAATCAGCGCGTGATCGATATGAACGCCACGCGCGCTCGTGCTGCGCGTGAGGGCGTTGCGCTTTGCGATGCTGTGGTGCTTTGGCGAGACGATCCGGTCTATTCGACCCATACTATGTAGCTGGCAGAGGCTGCGTGCCGGCGTGGTACCATAGCGCGAACACGAAATCGAAAAAAGTGAGGTCCAGATGGTCGATCAGGAAAAAGTCGAGACTGCCATTAAGCTGCTGCTTGAAGGTATAGGCGAGGACCCAACTCGTGAGGGCCTGCTGGAGACGCCGGCACGCGTTGCCCGTATGTATGGCGAGATTGCCGGCGGTATGGACCAGAGTGCCGAGGAACACCTGTCCAAAACTTTTGCCGTCGCTTCGAACGATTTGGTTATCGAGCGCGACATTACGTTTTACTCGCTGTGCGAGCACCATCTGCTGCCGTTTTATGGCAAGGCTGCGATCGGCTATATCCCTAACGGTCGCGTGGCGGGTCTGTCTAAGCTTGCTCGCACGGTTGAAGTCTATGCCCGTCGTCTGCAGCTGCAGGAGCAGTTGTGTGCACAGGTTGCCGATGCCCTCATGGAATATCTAGCTCCCCAAGGGGCGATTGTGCTGATGGAAGCCGAGCATATGTGCATGACCATGCGCGGCGTGCAAAAGCCCGGCACCAAGACCGTGACGCTCGCTCGCCGCGGCGTCTTTGAGACCGATCCCGCGCTCGAGGAGCGGTTCTTTAGGATGTTGGGCCGTTAGCATGAGGGCCGTCAACGACTTTACATCGAAGACCGATGAGGGGACGCCGCGTCGCGGCTTTATGGCTTCGGGCCTGACTCCTTTTGGCGCCATGCCTCGCATTGATTACATTTGTGCCAACGGGCTGTTCCGGCGGCACCTGGGCAATATTGCACAGGTGGAATCGGGGCGCATCTTTTGCCGCCACGGTATTGACCATCTGCTTGATGTCGCGCGCATTATGTGGATTAAGAATCTCGAGGAACAGCTCGAATTTGACCGCGAGGTCATCTACGCTACGGCACTTCTTCACGATATCGGCAAAGATGAACAGTATGAATCGGGTATATCCCATGATGTTGCAAGCGAGCGCGTCGCTGATGCGATTCTCGGCGGCATGCCCGATGACGTGGCGTTTGAGCCGGCCGATGCCGCAGCTATTAAGACGGCCATTCTGGGCCATCGAAAGCTGCGCGTGAACAGCCAACCGCTTGAGCGTCTGCTCTATGCAGCCGACAAAGCGTCGCGCGCCTGCTTTGCATGCCCCGCGCGCAATGCTTGCAACTGGAGCGATGATAAAAAGAACCTGTCGATTCGCGTGTAGTTAGTTTGCGCGGTCGGGGTTCTAAACGAAGGAGACGATCGCGATGAGTAACAAGAAACTGCCCGAGAATGCAACTAAGACTGAAGGCGCCGAACTTGCCCGCCGTGGAAGGGGCGAAATATCCACTGCAACGGCGGTGCCCCACGTGAGCTATGACGATCTGCGCCATGCCGATCGCATTACTATCGACGGTCTCGAGGTCTTTGCCAATCACGGCGTGTATCCCGAAGAGAACGCGCTGGGCCAGAAGTTCATCGTGTCCCTGGTGCTCTATGCCGACCTGCGTGCAGCGGGGGAGCACGATAACCTGGACGCCTCGATTGACTACGGCTCGGTGTGCCACGATGTCGATGGCTATCTGCGCGAGCATACGTTTAAGCTTATCGAGGCTGCAGCCGAGGGTGTGGCCCAGATGCTGCTACGTCGTTACCCCCTGCTGCTTGGCGTGCGTGTTAAGCTCGATAAGCCTTGGGCGCCCGTCGGTCTTCCCCTGGCAAGCTGCGGTGTCGAGATCGAGCGCGTGCGTTAACCGGTTCTAATACGTCTCTATGGGTGGTTGCTTGAGCCGCTGCGACAAAACTCTATTGTTGGGACAGTACGTGTCGAGCAAGGCGTGAAACCGCTGATTGTGGCTTGGCTCGAGCAAGTGGACGAGCTCGTGGGCGACAACCATGTCGAGGCATTCGACGGGGTAGGCGGCAAGTTCTCGTGCGATGCGAACGGTGCCGGATTTGGGCGTGCATGAGCCCCAACGTGTTTTCATGCTGCGTACGGAAACGCGGGAAACGGCGACATCCATTGAGATTTCGTATGCGTGCACCATATCGCGCAGCGCCGATGTGACTTCGGACGTATAAAGCTGGTCGATGTGGGCTTGGAGCTCATCGGACGTTAAGCCGTCGAGGGCCGTGCGCTGCTTTGCCTGCGCGCGCCCACTTGGCTCATCGGTACCCATAAAACTTGCGAAGGTGGCCTGTTTGGGTCGCGGTGCGGGTGATGCAAAGTTGTGATCGAGTGCATCCTGTACCGTGATGGGCTTGCCCCAAAGTGCAATGATGGACGAGGGACTGAGCGGCTCTCGCACCGTTGCCCGACGTCGCTCACGCTGGGCAAGTCGGCTGATAATCCAGGCGCTGTTGCGCTTCACAAACGCTTCGATACGCTCGCGGGTAGCGCCGAGCGGTGCGCTGGCGTGGACCTCACCGCTCGATGTGACGCGTAGGTTGAAGTTTTTGACGCGCTTTTTGGTAACGACGACGGTGATGGGCGTTCCATCCGGTCGGGATACGGAAATCGTAAACTGCTGCGTCAAAAGCGGTCCTTCAGATTGGGGACGGGCCGGCATGTCGACCGTTCGGCATGCCGGCCCGCTCAAGGGATGTGAAATTAATAACGCTCGAAGAAGGCAAGCGCGTTATCGCTGCAGAGCTTTTGCATCACGGTCTTGCCAAAATGCTTGGAGAGCATGTTCTGGAACTCGGGCATCATGCTGGCATCGGAGAGGAAAGCGGGCACCGTGGCACCGTCCCAGTCACCGCCGAGTGCGATGACGTCCTCGCCGCCCAGGTCGAGCCAGTGCTCGATATGTGCCGCCAGCTGGTCGAAGGTGACGTCTGCGGCGGTCTTGTCGGTTGCGTCGTTGGAAAGGAACTCGCTGCAGTAGTTGAGGCCGACGATGCCACCCATGTCGCGAATGGTGCGGAACTGGTCGTCAGTGAGGTTGCGCTTGATGCCGCAAACCGCACGGGAGTTGGAGTGACTGGCGACGAAGGGGCGCGTGGCGTGGGCGGCGACCTCGTCAAAGCACTCATCGTTGAGGTGGGAGACGTCGAGTACCATGCCGGCGTGCTCCATCTGCGTAAGTGCCTCGATGCCGGCGGCGGTGAGACCGGAGTGGGTATCGTGTCCGCTCGCGAGCGGTCCCTGCGCGTTCCAGCTGAGTGATGCCATGAGTACGCCCAAGCTCTTGAGCACCTCGATCAGCGCGGGGTCCTCGGCAAAGAACGTGGCGTTTTCGATGGTGTGGACGCAAGCGACCTTGCCGTCCTTGAGCGCGGGGCGAATGTCTGCGGCGCTGCGCACGTTGACCATGCGGTCGTGGTTGAGCATGGCCTGGCCGCTCATGTGCGCCATGATTTGTGCCTGGAAGCGCGCGGCGTGGGCGGTGGGAATCTCGTCGGGGATAAACGTGGCGAAGCACTGTGCCCACGGCGCGTTGCCGATCTTTGCGAGCGAGATGGCGCAGGCGTTGCCCTCGATGAGATCGAAATCTTGCGGATGCGTTTCGTCGCCGGGGAAATAACCGTCGGTGCCGGCGGTAAAGCGCAGGTCGAGATCGAGCGTGGCCCAGCCGATGCGGTCGGCGGTGTCGCAGTGTAGGTCAAATACGGGATATGCCATGGTTCCTCCGGTTGCAGCGTTTCTTTGCAAACTGTCTTTGAATTGTATGACTAGGGTATAGTTAGCGCCATATGTTCATGGCGGCCCGCGTTGTGCGCCGCCCTTATCACGGAGGTTACCATGTCCAACCAGGGCAAGAAGGTCAAGACCCATTATCGCGGCACGCTCGATGACGGCACGCAGTTCGATAGCTCCTACGATCGCGGCGAGCCGCTGGAGTTCACCTGCGGCGCCGGTCAGATGATCAAGGGCTTTGACGCCGCTGTTGTCGACATGCAGGTGGGCGAGAAGAAGACCGTGCACATTCCTGCTGCCGATGCCTACGGCGAGCACAATCCCGAGATGGTTCTGACCTTCCCGGCCGAACAGGTTCCCAACATCGAGCAGATCGAGAAGGGCATGAAGCTCTTTCTGTCCACGCCGAGCGGCATGCCCGTCCCCGCCGTCGTCATTGACGTGACGCCCGAGGCCGTGACGCTCGATGCCAACCACGAGCTGGCCGGCAAGGACCTCAACTTTGATATCGAGCTCGTCGAGGTCGAGGGTTAGAGTATGCCTGAACGCTTGGTCTCGACGACATGCTTGGGAAATCTCAACGATCCGTCCTATGAACTCCTGCTTCGCCGGAAGTTGGGCGGCGTCTTTGAAGTTGACGAGCTGCTGCTCGATTGGGACCAGGCTGATGTATGCGCGTTTGTGGGCGTGACGGAGCTGGGACGCACGGTCGATGTTCGGCTGGATGCTGCCGACGGCGGTCGTCTTGCCGACGGCGACGTGCTCGCCATCGACCGTTCGGGCATGGTGCCCGTGGCGGTTGTCGTGCGCCTGCGAAGCGCCGAGGTCTATTTGGTCGAAGTTGACCGCATGGACCCGATTGCGCTCGCGCATACATGCTGGGAGATCGGCAATATGCACGCGCCGCTTTTCCGAGGCGATTCGGACGAGCATACCGTGCGCATGTATACGCCGGTGCAGCCTGTTTTGGGCTGCATGCTCCGGGGCGTCGAGGGTGTTCGGCTCTCGGTGGTCACCCGTGAACTCGATGCGGACCGGCGCTTTGCGTCGAGTGCGGCGGATGCCGTTGTGAGTATGGCTCCCGACTTTACGATCGTAAAGAAGGCGCGCGGTTAACGTGCGTATGAGTAAGACGGACTTTGAGAGGCAACTATTCAAAGTCCGTCTTACTGTTGTTAGGAGGCTTTGGGGAAGCATATGGGTCTTGAGGGAATCAAGCTGATTGCATGCGATTTGGACGGCACGTTGCTGCATCCGGGGGAGCGCGAGCCGCGTTCCGAGGCCTTTGAGCTTGTCGATGAGCTGCATCGTCGCGGCATCGTGTTTATGCCGGCGAGCGGCCGTCAATATGCGAGCTTGCGCTATCTGTTTGCCCCGGTGGCCGATGAGCTCGCCTATGTATGCGAAAACGGAGCCCTAGTGATGAGCGAGGGGCGTGCCGTTGTCAAGCGTTCCATGGAACGTAGCCTTGCTATGGATATCGCGAATGCCGTGGTTGCGTATCCCCATGCCGACGTGACCCTTTCGTGTGAGGGACACCTCTACACCATGAGCGGCAACGATGCGTTCGTCGACCATTTGCGCTATGAGGTCCACTGCGATGTGGCGGTGGTCGACCGACCCGAGGACATCGACGAGGACGTCATTAAGATTGCCTTCCAGACGCCCGAGGTGGATCAGCCGGCGGCCCTGGAGTATTTCGAGCGCCTCTTTAGCGACCACGTTGACGTGATGACGTCGGGAACCGAATGGACGGACTTTATCGGCTTTGGTTCGGGCAAGGGCTCCGCGCTTGCCGATTACGGTCGTGCCCTGGGGATTTCGCCCGATGAGATGATGGCGTTTGGCGACAATGAGAACGATCGCGACATGCTCAACGTAGTGGGCCATCCTTATCTAATGGAGAGCTGCAATCCCTCTATGCGTGGCATCAACGACCGCGTCCGCTACGTGCGCACGGTCGAAGAAGAACTGCGCCGCCTGCTCGCCGAGTAGGTTTTTGGGACATGCCTAGAAATCTACCTACAGTTGGGGCAGAGGCCCTCGAAGATGGTGTAGTGCGAGGTGACGTTCCAGCCGATTTGCTCGGACGCCTTGGCGTCGAGCTGGGCATCGAAGGGGAGCGGTACGTCGATGACGCGGCTGCACGAGGTGCAGATGATATGCGCATGCGGCTCGATGGTGCGATCGAAGCGACTCCCACCCGGCGTCTTGATCGAGAGGATTTCTCCGGCATCGGCCAAGAGATTGAGGTTGCGGTAGACCGTACCGCGGCTGATTCTGTCGTCCTGTTCGCGCACGGCGTTGTAGATTTCGTCGGCGGTGGGATGGTTGTAGCTTTGGCGCACAGCGTCAAGAACCAGCTTTCGCTGCCTGGTATTCCTTCTTTGCACCGCCATGCGCCTCGCCTCTTTTCTATCAACGGTCGTAGGTAAATGATACCGTATTTAGCACACAATACTAATAATGAGGACTGAAACCGTCTTCATTGGCAAGTGGGGCTCGGGTCTGGGCGTCTACGAGGCGAAAACGCGTTCCCATGCGCTCGTAGGAGGCATGAAGCGCCTCGAGATGAGATAGGATGTTTGCCGGAGCCCCCTGTATCTCCATCTCGACTGAGCCGTCTTCCATGTTACGCACCCAACCGGTGAGTGCGCGTGCCTGCGCGAGGTTGGTGTTGGTAAAGCGAAAACCAACGCCTTGGACTTGCCCCGCCCAGCGCAGGAAATAGCGCAGGGGAGTGTCTTGAGTGGCCTCGTCGCTTGCGAGTACGGTAAGCCTGCGGCGCAGCTCGAGCTCGGCGTTTGATGGTTTTTGAGGCTCTCGACTGCCACCGGTGACGCTGGAGAAGAGCGTATCGAAGAGGCCCATCGCTATGCCTGCTTGCCTGCGTCGGCCGGGAAGGTTATGCCGGCCTGCTGGCGCACGGCATCCATGATGCGCAGCGAGACGAGCGTGACATCGCGGTAGTGGCCAAGCTCGTGGCGTCCCGCCGGGGTCTCCCAAATCTCTTCCTTAACGTTATCGATGCCGTCGATGGCGGTGATAAAGTCCGCGAGCTCGTATTCCATGGTGTTGCTTGACTTGGGAAGGTCGAGCGCGCGTCCGTTGCCGCCTTGCTCGCGCGGCGCCTCGGTCGCCGATCCGCGTACGACATCGCCGCGATAGTCGATACGGACGTTGCGGGGCGTGGACAGATGGTCAATCTGGATAGTGCCACGCTCGCCTTCGATCTGCGAGGGCAGCAGGTCATTCGTAATTTTGGAGTGCGCGAGCTCGACGGAGATACGGCCACCGCCGTAGCTGGCAAGGATGGAACCGTAGCCATCGATGGGGCCGTGTGTGAGCTGTCGCGTGGTGGGGTCGAGCAGAGTAGTCATGCTCGTAAGGCCGGAGGGCATGCCGAAGATTTCGACCATGGGCTCGACGGTATAGACGCCGATGTCCATGAGGGAGCCCGAGGCCATGTGGCAGTCGAAGATATTGGTGGCGCGCCCCGCGAGAACCTCGTTGTAGCGCGAAGAATACTTGCCAAAGCGCAGTGAGGCGCGACGAATGGGCGCAATCTCGCCCAGGGCGTCCTCGACGGCGTGGAAAGCGGGGTCATGGAGCGGGCGCATGGCCTCGAGGGCTACGACGCCCGCCGCCTCGGCTGCGCGAAAGACCTCGAGCGCCTGCGCCTCGGTGGCACAAAAGGGCTTTTCGACGATAACGTGCTTGCCGCCGGCGATGCAGGCGAGCGCCTGTTCGTAGTGGAGCGCATTGGGGCTGCCGATGTAGACGGCGTCGACGTCGTCGGCGGACGCAAGCTCGTCAAGCGCGGTGAAGTTACGCTCGCCGCCGTGCTCAGTGGTGAAGGCGGCGCCGCGATCTGCATCGCGCGAGAGCGTGCCCACAAACGCGGCTTGGTCGTTGGCGTTGACGACCTGGATAAAGTCGTCGGTAATCATGGATGTGCCGATGGTCGCTATACGCAGCATGTATCCCCCTTGTGCCGTTCGGTTTACAGGATGAGTGTAGCGCGTGGGGGCACGGGAATCGCGCGAAAACGCCGTTACAGGTCGCTTTCGTTAAAGCCGGTGTCGATATCGAGGTTGGCTCCATCGGCCGCGGTGGTGGCGAGCTCGTCGCAGCGCTCGTTGAGCTCGTGGCCGGCATGCCCCTTAACCCAGATGAACTCCACCTTATGCTTGCTCTTTGCGGCAAGCAGGCGTTCCCACAGGTCGCGATTCTTGACGGGCTGCTTGTTGGCGGTTTTCCACCCGCGCTTTTTCCAGCCGTCGATCCAGTGCTTGTTGAAGGCGTTGACGACGTACTGCGAGTCGGAGTGGACCTCGACCTCGCAGGGGCGGTTGAGCGCTTCGAGCGCCACGATGACCGCCATGAGTTCCATGCGGTTGTTGGTGGTCTTGGCGTAGCCACGCGAAAGCTCGGAGGTGAAGGTCTTGCCGGCGGGGTTGGTGTATTTGAGCACGGCGCCGTAGCCACCGCGTCCCGGATTGGATCGAGCCGAGCCGTCGGTATAGATGATGACCTTCACGGACTTCCTTTCGTTGGGTGCGTTTCGTGTGAGTGACCATTGTAGCGCCATGCCCGCCGGGGGCTAGCAATCTATGATTTCTGCCCCGTCTTCCGACAGTTGGTCGGCATGGATGATGCGGTTGAGCTCGTCGAGGTATTGCTGCAAGAGGGGAGAGGGCTTGCGCTCGTCGTGCATGATATAGCCTACGTGCATCGTTGGGGCGTCTGCTAACGGGATCGATGCCATGCCCCATTGCATTTCATTGGAGAGGACACCGGTCGACAGGGTGTAACCGTTCGACGTGATAAGCAAGTTAGTAAGTGTTCCGCGGTCCGAGATTCGTATGTTGCGGTCGCAAGGGATATAGCTAAAGGGTTCCTCGGCGTAATAGAAGGAGTTTGAGGTTCCCTGCTCAAAGCTGTAGCGCGTATAGGGCGTGAGGTCGGCAAGGGACAGCTGAGGGCGGCGTGCGAGCGGGTGGCGCTCGCTCACGAAGACGTGGACCGTCGCGTCGAAGAGGGGATGGAAGCTTGCGCGGGCATCGGCGAAGGCCTTCTGCAGAACGCGGGCGTTAAAGTCATCCAGATACAGAATGCCGATATCACTGCGAAACGCACGGACGTCATCGATGATCTGCGATGTGGTGGTCTCGCGCATGATGAACTCGAACTTGCTGTCGCGGCAGTGCTCGACTACGTTGACAAAGGCCTCGACCGAAAAGGCGTAGTGCTGGGCGGAAATGGCGAGGCGGGCTTGCGGGGTGCCGCCGTCCTCGTAGCGTGCCGCGAGCATGTCGGCCTGCTCTACGACCTGGCGCGCATAGCCCAAAAGCTCGGTGCCGTCGTTGGTGAGCGTGACGCCGCGGCTGGAGCGCGTAAAGATCTCCAGGTGGAGTTCCTGTTCCAGGTTTTTGACGGCGTTTGAGATGTTGGACTGAGCGGTATAGAGGCGCTGAGCTGCGGCGTTGATTGAGCCGGACTCTGCCACGGCGATCAGAAAACGAAGCTGCTGAAGGGTCATCGACGCCATCCTTTCGATTGCTATCTAAAAAACCGATAACAGGTTAGCGCTTTTAAGTGATTGACCGAGCGATGCAACGCTCGTACTATTCAAAACACACAAAGGCGGTAGGTAATTAAGCCAACTACGGAACCGGGACGCGAAAGGAGGCCCGCATATGAATTGCTTACCAAGACGAATGCCGGGCTCCTGTTTGCGCCCGTCGGCGTGATCAGGAGACAGCGACTTACTTCTCTCTTTTTATTTACTTTCGTTCGATCAAGGAGATCATCATGAGCCAGTTCATCAACAACCCCGAGCACACCTTTGGTTTCGACACCCTGCAGCTTCACGTTGGCCAGGAGAGCGCCGATCCCGCATCCGACGCCCGCGCCGTGCCTATCTACCAGACCACGAGCTACGTGTTCCGCAACTCCCAGCACGCTGCCGACCGCTTTGGCCTTGCCGACGCCGGCAACATCTACGGTCGTCTGACCAACTCTACCCAGGGTGTCTTTGAGGACCGTATCGCCGCGCTCGAGGGCGGCGTGGCCGGTCTCGCCGTCGCCTCCGGTGCTGCCGCCATTACCTATGCCCTGCAGGCGCTCGCCCAGGCAGGCGACCACGTGGTGGCCCAGAAGACCATCTACGGTGGCTCCTACAACCTGCTGGAGCACACGCTCTCCCAGTTTGGCGTCGAGACCACGTTTGTCGATGCCCACAACCTGGAAGAGGTTGAGGGTGCCATCAAGGACAACACTACGGTCATCTATCTCGAGACGCTCGGCAACCCCAACTCCGATATTCCCAACATCGACGCTATCTCCGAGGTCGCCAAGAAGCATGGTCTTCCGGTCATCGTCGACAACACCTTCGGCACCCCGTATCTGTTCCGTCCGCTGGAGCACGGCGCCAACATTGTCGTTCACTCCGCAACTAAGTTCATTGGCGGCCACGGCACCTCGCTGGGCGGCGTGATCGTCGACGGCGGTAACTTCGATTGGAAGGCGAGCGGAAAGTACGCCCAGATCGCTGAGCCCAATCCCTCCTACCACGGTGTTTCGTTTGCCGAGGCTGCCGGTCCCGCGGCCTTCGCAACCTATGTCCGCGCTATCCTGCTGCGTGACGAGGGCGCTTGCATCAGCCCGTTCAACGCCTGGGTCCTGCTCCAAGGCACCGAGACTCTGTCGCTGCGCGTCGACCGCCATGTCGAGAACACCAAGAAGGTCGTTGAGTTCCTTTCCGGCGACAGCCACGTTGCCAAGGTGAATCACCCGAGCCTGCCCGAGCACCCCGACCATGAGCTCTACAAGCAGTATTTCCCCAACGGCGGTGCCTCGATCTTCACCTTCGAGATCAAGGGCGGCCAGGAGGCTGCATGGAAGTTCATCGACCACTTGCAGGTGTTCTCGCTGCTCGCCAACGTGGCCGACGTCAAGTCGCTCGTCGTGCACCCGGCTACCACCACGCACTCCCAGCTCTCTGCCGAGGAGCTTGCCGAGCAGAACATTACGCCCTCCACGATTCGACTTTCCATTGGTACCGAGAACGCCGAGGACATCATTTGGGATCTGAAGCAGGCTTTTGCCGCACTGGACGAGTAGGGCGACTTGTGCAAGTACCCCTTGCGACTCGATAGGTATAACTGCATAAAATGCCTGCTTAAGGCGTCTGCGCAAGCAATGGTTGCGCAGACGCCTTTTTTGCATAGAGAGGGTGCAAAAACAGGGTTTTTGGCATGCTTTATGCAATCGAGATGTGGAAAACTCCTGTTGAGCGGATGTGAGTTTTACGCAAATGACGTGCACCTTTTGAGAAAAACCGCAGGTCGCGATTTGCTCGGGGTACTATGCAGCGCGATCGAATCACACGCAGCTTAAACGCAGCAAAAACGCACTACGGAGGTTTCCAGCTACATGAGGATCGATTCACGAAAACCGAAGGCCGCCGCCCTTTCCGCTACGCTTGCCGTGGCACTTTTGGTGGGTGCCGGCGCAACCGAGGCCCACGCAGCGACGCTGTCCGACGCGGTTGGGTCCACGCCCTCCGAGGCGACGCTGATGCAGCCCGTCGATTATCGCGGCGACGGTTTTGGCTCCATGCAGGAGTGGAACGCCACCATGGAGGCCAAGCGCGACTCTTTGGAAGTTCGTGCCCAAATTATCATGAACATGTATGGCGACTACGCCACCGATGACGAGCGTGCCGTGCTCCAAGAGTGCATTGACGGCGCGGGCAGCCTGTTGACGATGGAGGAGGTCGACACCAAGTCGACCGAGCTCGATGAGCTGCGCGCCACGCTCGAAGATGCTAAGCGCGAGGCGCTTGAGCTTGAGGCCGCCGAGGCCGAGGCCGCCCAGGCTTCGTATTACAACGCCGGCTACAGCTCGTCTTACGTTGCCGCCGCTTACTATGCGAACGGCTCGGGCCTGACGCGCTCCGGTGGCGTTAACAACTACAACGGCCGTCGCGAGACCTACTACAGCAGCAATGTGCTGTATCACCACCGCACGGGTGAGTGGACCCAGGATTCCGAGGGTTTCTGGCGCGATGCCGATGGCTACTACGTCGTGGCCGCGGGCGATAAGGCCCAGGGCTCGACTTTTACGGGCTCCAAGGGCGAGTGCAAGGTCTACGATTCGGGCTGCGCAGCCGGAACGACCGATTACTACACCGGTTGGTAATCTGTTCGCGCTATAGACATATGATGGGCGGGCGTCTTTACCGAGCTTTCGGGCAACGTAAAGACGCCCGTTTTATATATGCATTTTGGTTAACAGAACCTTTACCGTGGCGCTACGTTGGGCATATGGGCGCGGGGCACACTAAGCCATGAGAAGCAAGGTCTTTCCCGTGGAGGAAGTGGTCTCATGAACGCTCGAGATATTGCTATTGCCGTCGTCGCATTGGTACTTGGTTGTCTTGGCCCCACGGCCGCGCTCATTGCGGGCATGCAGGGGTCATGCGGGGCTGCTCCAATCGTGGTTGGCGCGCTGATTGCGGCCGCGCTGCTGGGAAGTGCGGGTGTAGTCCTTTGTCGCGACGATGAGGGCCAGGCCTCGGAGTCGCAGCTCTGACCGTCGGGACATCGACTACTGGTTATAGATGAAGATGAAAGCCGCCGTAAGGGGAGTGCCCTTGCGGCGGCTTTGCTGTTGAGTCTGTTGACGTGGTGAGTCGGGCGCTACCAGCTTGCCTCGATATCGCGAATGCGCTGATAGAGCCATTCGTTCTGCGGTGCCTGGATATCGTGCTTGGCCGCCAGACGGCAGATGGTGCCGGCGAACTCCTCGACCTCGGTTTTGCGCCGCGCGACGCGGTCTTGCGCCATCGAGGGCATGCCGGCGGGATCGATTCCTTCGATGAGGTGCACCATCTGCGTCAGGTCTGCCTCGGTCAGCTCAACGCCCTCGGCGTTGGCGACCGCAAGCGTTTCGCGCATGGCGGAAACAAGGCAGCGACGCTGCTCGGAGCCCGGCTCCGTGGCGCTTCCGTACGTGCCGCCGTAGGCCATGCAGGTCTGGTTGATGCCGTCGTTGAGCATGAGTTTGGCCCACATGCGGTGCGCAATGTCGCTCTCGACGGTGTGTGCGATGCCGCAGCGCGTGTAGAGCTCGTCGATTGCGGTGATGGCTGCGGGATCCGTACCGGCCGCCGCGCCAAAGCGGATTTCGCCCGTGTTGGTAAAGGTGAGCTCTCCGTTGAGAAACACAGCGTCCATGCCCTGGCAAATACCAAGAACGGTATGCTCCCAGCCAAAGCGCTCGGCAATCTTTTGCTCGCTCGTGATGCCGTTGCACAGCGAGGCGATGAGCGTATTGGGTCCCACGACGCGCTCCATAGTCTTGAGTGCTTGGTCGAGACCGGTGGTCTTGACCGTCAGGATGACCAGATCGGCGGGCGTTGCCTTGCTGGCGCGGACGGACTTGAGCGCACAGGGCTTGCCGTTGACGGTGAGCGCATCGTTTGCGTGACGCTCAAAACGGGCGTCATCCATAACGTATTCGACGGCGTCATTGCCGAGGGCCTTGGCAATCATGCTGCCGTAGAGCAGGCCGACGCCGCCCTTGCCGATAAAGGCGATCTTGTTGATCTGCATGCGAATCATCTCCCCATATAAAAGGCGCCCGCGTAAGGGGCGCCTGATGGATTGTATGCTGCCGGACCATGCTGCGTGCACCGGATGGCCGTATTTGTTTGTTGCTCCTTTCATCGGGCTTTTTGCTGATGTTAAAGCGGTGTCGTGACGGCTCGATTTCTGCTGCGTTACGATACGTTCTCGATTGCGATTCCACGATGTTTCGGCCGCGTGACCATTGTGTTTCGCCTTGCCGGGGCGCTGATGGCGAAGGGAGGGGCCGTGCAATACCGCGTTGACCCCAAAAGTGGTAACCGAATATCTGCTCTGGGTCTGGGCTGCATGAGGTTTCCCGGTTCGCCGGGACACCCCGATGCGAAGACAGCCGATGCCATCATTTCCCATGCGGTGGAGCAGGGGATTAATTATCTGGATACCGCGTATCTCTATCCCGGTAACGAGGTGCGCGTGGGCGCCTCACTTGAGCGCTTGGGGCTGCGCGACCGGGTGTTGCTGGCGACTAAGTTGCCGCACGCTTCGTGCAAGTGCGCGGAGGATTTCGACCGCTTTTTTGACGAGCAACTGCACCGTTTGCGGACCGACCATATCGACTACTACCTTATGCACAACATCACCTCGCCCGCCCAGTGGGAACGCGTGGTGGCGTTGGGTATCGAGGACTGGATTGCGCACCAAAATGCTGCGGGGCGTATTCGCCAGATAGGTTTTTCGTATCACGGCAGTGCGGCGGACTTCCTGACGATGCTCGACGCGTATGACTGGGATTTTTGCCAGATTCAGTACAACTACGCTGGAGAGCGCTACCAAGCGGGAACGGCGGGACTTATAGCAGCCGCCGAGCGCGGGCTCGCGGTGTTTGTGATGGAACCGCTTTTGGGCGGACGCCTGGCGGGCAAGCTGCCTCCGCGGGCCCGCGCCGTGCTCGATGACGCCCGTGACCCGCATTTGCGCACTCCTGCCGCCTGGGGACTTTCGTGGGTGTGGAACCATCCTCAGGTCACGATGCTGCTTTCGGGCATGACCGATACCGCACAGGTGGACGAGAACGCGGCATTGGCGGATCGCGCACTTCCGAATTCGATGACGACAGAGCAGCTCGACACCATCGCACGTGTGCTGGGAGAGTTTGAGAAATCGAATCGCGTGCCCTGTACGGGGTGCGGCTACTGCATGCCGTGCCCCAAGGGCATCAATATTCCCGGCTGCTTTGGCGCCTACAACGCGAGCTACGCGCATAGTTGGTTTACGGGGCTGTCTCAGTACTTTACGGCGAGTGCGGTGCGAACGAACGAGCCCAAGCTGGCGAGCAATTGCGTCAAGTGCGGCAAATGCGCACGTCACTGCCCGCAGCACATCGATATTCCCGAGCGTCTCGACGATGTGCGCCGACGTTTCCAGCCTGGCCCCGTAACGGCTGCGCTTAAAGCCTTTTGCAAAACGCGCTCCTCATGACCCTTTTATAACTTGCGGTGGAATAGTTCCTGTTTGCGGCAGAATGGGGCTTAAACAGGAACTATTTCACCGCAACTGAAGGGGGCTGTCGTGGGCCATCGGGATTCATATGATGATTTGCGCGAGGTTCGTTGGGGCGTTTTGGGCGCTGGGCACATTTCGCACCGATTTGCATCGTCGCTCAAGGAGGTGGACGGGGCACGGCTTGTGGCTGCCGCCGGTCGCACCCCTTCGCATGTTGAGGGGTTTTGCAGGGCGTTTTCGATTGATGCCGCGCACAGTTATGCCACGGCTGACGGTAGCGGCGATGCGGCTTATGACGCGCTGATTGCCGACCCCGATGTCGACGCAATCTACTTGGCTCTTCCGCATGGCATGCATACGCGTTGGGCCTGTCGCGCGCTGCGCGCCGGAAAGGCCGTGCTGTGCGAAAAGCCGGCCGTTTTGAGTGAGGAAGAGGCTCTCTCGATTTCCTCCGCCTCTCGCGAGCACGGCGTGCTGTTTATGGAGGCGATGAAGAATCGGTTTTGCCCGATGCGCACTCGCGTGGAGGACTTGCTTGCGTCGGGCGAGCTCGGCTGTATCGTCTCGATCGAAAGCGTGCAAAAACTCGATTATGGTGAGTCCCCTTCGAGTTATCTGCTCGATCCGTTGCAGGGTGGCTGTCTATATGACATGGGCTGCTATGCGGTCGGGTGGTTTGAGGATCTGCTTGCGGGTGCGTGCGATGTTTCGTCTCGTGAAGTTCGCTGGCGTGACGTATCGGGCGGCCGCGTGGATTGGGCCGATGAGATCCATATGAGTGTCGGCGGTATACCCATTCATATGGTGTACGACGGCAAAGCAGCATATGAAAGCCGCTTAACGATTGCCTGCGAGCGGGGCTCGTTGGAAATCGAGCGCCTCCATCGCCCCGAGCTCGCCCATGTGAAGTACTCCGACGGTCGAGTGCTCGAAATCGACGCCCCATTTGAGGTCGATGATTTTTACGGCGAAGCTTCGCATGCGACCCAGCTCATCCGGGCGGGGAAACTCGAGAGTCCCGTCATGCCCCTTGCCGCCACACAGCGCTGCGCGCAGATCATCGATGCGATTCGCTTGACGCTCTAGGCTGCGGTGCTGGTGCTCAAGAAGGCTCGGCGGACCGTGCCCCCGATGCCCCTTTTATATCTTGCGGTGGAATACGGTCTGTTTGCGCCAAAATAAGGCACCAATAGACCGTATTTCACCGCAACTGATGAGGGGGAGTTGGAGATGCTGACGATCGGGTGTCATCTTTCGACGACGAAGGGCTATCGGGCGATGGGGGAGACGGCGTTGTCCATTGGCGCCAATACCTTTGCGTTCTTTACGCGCAACCCGCGCGGTGGCAAGGCAAAAGACCTTGACATGGATGACGTGGCGGCCCTGTGCGAGCTTATGGCGCAAAACGACTTTGGCCCGCTCGTGGCTCATGCCCCGTATACCTATAACCCCTGCTCCGCTAAGGAGCGGGCGCGCGAGTTTGCCCTGGAGGCCATGGCCGAGGACCTGCGGCGCATGGAGGCGCTGCCCGGCAACTACTACAACTTCCATCCCGGTGCGCATGTGGGGCAGGGCTCCGACGCCGGCATTCAGATGATCGTCAACACCCTGTGCCAGGTGATGTTTGAGGGCCAGCAGACGACGGTGCTGCTCGAGACCATGGCCGGCAAGGGCACCGAGGTGGGCCGCAGCTTTGAGGAGCTGGCGCTCATCATCGAGGGCGTTGCCGACAAGCGCCCCGAGCTGTCGGCCAAGTTGGGCGTGTGCCTAGACACCTGCCATGTGAATGACGCCGGCTATGACATCGTCCGCGATCTTGACGGTGTGCTTGACGAGTTCGATCGTGTGGTGGGTATCGAGCGCCTGCGCGCCGTGCACATCAATGACTCCAAGAATCCCTGCGGCGCCCATAAGGATCGCCACGAGTGCATCGGCAAGGGCTACCTGGGTAGTGAAGAGTTTGGCGGCGGTATGCAGGTTATACAGAATATTGTATCGAATGGCCGCTTGCGCGCATTGCCATTCATCTTGGAGACACCGAACGAACTTGCAGGTTATGCGGCTGAAATCAAACTGTTAAGGTCGTTGCAGCAGTAAAGGCTGCCATAAAGTGGAGTGCTCCATTCACGTTATGGGTTTGTTTCAATCAGTTTTCTAATTGCAGATTCTTCCAAGCGGGTGCATAATAACCCTCAGTTTTTGCAGACCTCTGAATCACGTGGGGTCATTGGAAGGAGACTGATTATGAAGCTGAAGAAGCTTGGCGCATTTGCCGCCACGGGTGCTATGGCGCTCGCCCTCGCTCTGACGGGCTGCGGCTCGTCCAACGCCACCTCTGGTTCTGATGCCGGTTCCAGCAGCTCTGACGACGCTAAGGTCGAGAAGGTCGACGGCTCCAAGGAGTACGCGCTCGTCAAGGACGGTACGCTGACCGTCGGCACCTCTGCCGAGTACGCTCCGTTTGAGTACAAGGATGACAACGGCGATTATCAGGGCTTTGACCTTGAGCTCATCAAGGCTATCGGCGACAAGCTGGGCCTGGATGTCGAGTATGTCAACAATGACTTTGACACGCTGGTTCCGGGCGTCGCTTCGGGCGCCAAATATGACGTTTCCATCGCGGCTATCACCGACACGCCCGAGCGTGAGAAGGAAGTCACTTTCTCCGATTCCTACTACATGGACGATCAGGCTATCGTGACCAAGGTCGATAACACCGACATCACGGCCGACAACTACAGCGAGAAGCTCAACAACGCCGATGCTACCATCATCGTCCAGTCTGGCTCGACCGCCGAGTCCTTTGCCCAGGAGAACTTCCCCAAGGCCAAGATCGTCCCCTACAAGGACGCCACCGAGTGCTTCAGCGCTCTGCAGTCCGATAAGGGCGACGCCGTAGTCACCAACCGCTCCGTTGCCAGCCAGCTGACCGCCGAGCAGTTCAACACCTGCCAGACCATTAAGCAGATTAGCACCGGCGAGGAGTACGCCATCGCCATCAACCAGGGCAACACCAAGCTCAAGGACGACATCAACCAGGCCATCAAGGACCTGACCGACGACGGTACCGTTGATGCCCTCATGGCTAAGTACAACATCAAGTAAAATAGCTACTTGATTGCTCGCGGGCCCTTTCCGCTTTGGCGGAGAGGGCCTTTGCGCTTCTCTTGACGGAGAGCATTTCCGTCTCATTTTGCCGGCAACTTCTACGATAGGAGCCACCTTGTCTCGACTGAACAAAGGGGCCGCTGAGCAGCGTTTTCCACTGCCCGTCTTGCTCCAAAAGCTAGCCTGCGTCATGGCCGTGGCGCTCGCGCTGGTGTGCGCGGGGGCATATGCGCCCACGACCGCCCAGGCGCTTGAGACCGCAAAGATTACCGCCCGACCCAACACCGGTTCGGGCAGCGATGTGGTCGGCGGCACCGAGACGCGCATTACCTGGGAAGTTCAGGCCGATGCCGACGAGGAGCTGAGCGGTCTTTCTTTGACGTTTGTCGACGGCACGACGTTTGGTACCGATGACACGCGATTGACGATGCTCTCGGGCGAGGACCTCATGGACCGTACGCCCATGAAACCCACGTGCAAGGCTGACGGCCAGACGCTCAAGATTGACTTTGGCGAGACGGCGCCTGCCGGCGGCTTTTTCCGTGTCGAGGTCTACGGCGTGACCTTCCCCGTCGAGGGCGGTGACGAGGCCTTTAGCGGCACCTACACTTTGGCCGATGGTTCGACCAAGAAGATCTCCAAGATTCCGTCGGTGGAGATCAAGGGCGTGACGGCATTCGATAACTTCCTGGCCGACCTTAAGGAGCAGCCGTGGGTCGAGGCATGGAATTCCAACATGTTCCTTCGCCTGTTCCTGAACCCGGTCATTTTGGTCCAGAGCCTGCCGATCGTCTTCAAAGGCTTCCTCATGTCGCTCTCGATCGTGCTCGTGGCGTTTCCGCTGGCAATTCCCTTCGGTTTCGCCCTGTCGCTCATGCGCATCTCCAAGTCGCGCATCCTGCGTTGCCTTGCCGGTATCTATGTGAATATCATTCGCGGTACGCCGGCGTTCCTGCAGATCTACATCGCGTTCTTTGGCCTGCCGCTGGCCGGCGTCAAGGTTGACGACTATGTGCTGGGCGTCATCGTCATGGCCATGAACTCGTCCGCCTACCTGTGCGAGATCTTCCGTGCCGGTATTCAGTCGATCCCCAAGGGCCAGAACGAGGCTGCGCGCTCGCTGGGCATGAACGCGTTCCAGACGCTGCTCTATGTCATGATTCCGCAGACGTTCCGTAATGTCCTGCCTACGCTGACCAGTGAATTTATCCTGCTTTACAAGGATACGTCGCTGCTCGCGGCCGTGGGCGTGGTCGAGATCGTCATGAACGCCCGCACCATCGTGGCCACGACGGGCTCTATTACACCGTACGTGGTTGCCGCCCTGTTCTATCTGGTCATCACCCTGCCGCTCGCTCGCTTGGTGAGCGGCCTTGAGGCGAGGCTTTTGGGCACGGCCGAAACTAAGAAGAAGCGTCCCGCCAAGAGCGCCGGACAGGTCGTCGCGACGCCCGCCGATCACATCGCCGGTCTGTAAGGAGGTCCTATCATGAGCGAAACCAATAACTCGAACGAGGTCGTCGTCAGCATCAAGAACCTCCAGAAGGCCTTTGGCGATAACGTGGTCCTGCGCGATATCGATCTGGATGTGCACAAGGGCGAGGTTGTCGTAGTTCTGGGTCCCTCGGGCTCGGGTAAGTCGACGATGCTTCGCTGCATCAACCGTCTTGAGCATCCCACGAGTGGCTCGATTGTCGTTGAGGGTGTGGACGTGTGCGCCAAGGGCGTCGATCTTAACAAGGTGCGCACGCATCTGGGTATGGTGTTCCAGCAGTTCAATTTGTTCCCGCACCTCTCAGTCAAAAAGAACGTCATGCTCGCGCAGCAGAAGGTACTCAAGCGCAGCAAGGAAGAGGCCGAGAAGATTGCCGTCGAGGAGCTGACCAAGGTCGGTCTTGCCGAGCGTATCGACTTTATGCCGAGCCAGCTCTCGGGCGGCCAGCAGCAGCGCGTTGCCATCGCTCGCGCCCTGTCGATGAACCCGCACGTCATGCTCTTTGACGAGGCCACCTCGGCGCTCGACCCCGAGCTCGTGCGCGACGTCCTGGGCGTCATGCGCGACTTGGCGCGCGACGGCATGACCATGATCGTCGTGACGCACGAGATGGGCTTTGCCCGCGATGTCGCCGACCGCGTCGTCTTTATGGACGGCGGCGTCATTGTGGAAGAGGGTACGCCGAGTGAGGTCTTCGACCACCCCAAGAGCGAGCGCACCAAGGCGTTCTTGGGCAATATTTCGTAGCCGGCTGATGTAACTGCCGTTACAAAAGAGCGGGGCTGGACTTGAATCCAGCCCCGCTCTTTTGTAGGGATGGGGATGCGCTTTGATGCAGGCTCTCTTGGAGACCCCGGGCTCGTTACGCGAGCTCGGCTCCGAGGGCCTTGCAAGCGGTCTCGCCCTCGTCGTCGGGCGCGTCGTAGCAGATGGTGGAGTCCACGACGTTGACGCCGGTCTCGTCGGCGTCGGCCTTCCAGTTGTCCATCCACTCGCCTTCGGCCCACGAATAGGAGCCAAAGAGGACGACCTTCTTGTCGCCGAGAGTCTCCTTGACCTCGTCCCACATCGGCTGGAACTCATCGTACTCGAGTTCCTCGGAGCCCATGGCGGGACAGCCGAAGGCGAAGGCATCATATTCGGCGGCCTTGTCGGCAGAGAAGTCGGCGCAGGGGATGACCTCGGTCTCGGCACCCGCGGACGTGGCGCCTTCGGCGACGAGGTTTGCCATGGCCTCGGTGTTGCCCGTGCCGCTCCAGTAGACGACGGCGATCTTGCTCATGTTAAGTCCTTTCAGTTGTGCGGCAGTTGCCGCGGCTTCTATGTTCTATCGGGTTGCCTGGGCAAGTTGCGCCAAGCTGCAGCCCTGCTGATAGACAAAGGTGAGGTATTGAGTGCAGGCACGGTAGGCGTCAAACATCGCAAGCGCTTGCTCGACAT
Source organism: uncultured Collinsella sp. (assembly GCA_958413765.1). Classification (GTDB taxonomy): domain Bacteria; phylum Actinomycetota; class Coriobacteriia; order Coriobacteriales; family Coriobacteriaceae; genus Collinsella. Next base: position 116,445 of record CATYVH010000003.1, on the reverse strand, counting down.
TCGTGTAGACCTTCCAAGCTCCAAAGACCTTGTAGTTCTCGCCGCGCTGGACGATAAACTCGTGCACGTCGTCGTAGGGATATCCAAGGAAGTAGCCTATTTCGTGCGGAAACTCGCAGGTGCAGTCGTTGCTGCAGCTAGCTTGCTGGGGTAGTGCGCATCGAGTCTGGCTACAAGCGCATTCCGCGATGTTATTGCTCGCGAGCGTGATGCGTGATGCCAAATGCACAAGGCATGTCGAAAGGTCTCTCGTGTCGTAGCCTTCCGAGGCGAGCGCTGTTTGGGCGCGAGGGTCTGCGAAATAGGTGGCGAGGCTTTTGGCTCGGTACACGTACACGAGTGCTCCGCAGGGCCGCCAGACCAAAACACTCAGGTGGATGCCGAGCGGGTCAAGCTCGCGATTGCACTGGGCGATAACGTTGAGCAGGCGCGCGCGGCGTTCTGCGATGGTTTCGGTTGTGGTCGAGCCGTCCCCGTGGGCGTAGGTGCCTGGATAGGTAAAGAGCGATGCCGGCTTGATGCCCGCGAGCGTGGGAGAGCAGTTGCGCACGACTGCTGCCTGAAACGTTGGGATGTCTATGGTTCGAGTCACGGCGCTCCTTACGGATCTAAACTGTTAGCCTAGGAAAACTTATACACGAAAGTAAGCCATGGTCAACAAAAAAGTTTGAAGAGGGAAACTAATTGACCGAACAGACATGATTTTGGGTTAAGATGGGGACACCCCATGGGGGTATCTAGATAGTGCTACTTGAAAGGGGAGCGCATGAGTGACTTGCTCAACCCTGCGAATCTCATCGTGCTGGCCGTCATTGCCGTCGGCATGTTTTTTGGACTGCGTCGCATTGCCGCTTCGACACACGGGAAGAGTTGTTGCAGCGATGGTGCGAGCGGCAAGAAGGCCAAAAAGGTTGTTGTGGTGGATACCGATGCGTCACACTATCCCTATAGCGATGAGCTGCTCATCGGCGGCATGAGCTGTGAAGGCTGCGCTCAGAACGTAGCCAATGCCCTCAATGCGCTGGATGGTGTGTGGGCTACGGTAACGTACGCGGACCACACAGCGCGTGTGCGCTCCAAGCGGCCGATCAATCGCGGTGTCCTTGAGACTGCCGTGAGAGATGCGGGTTACTACGTCATGACGCTGTAAGCGTCGCTCTGGGTGCGCTTCCTTGGCTAGGCTCGTCCGCGCAGTTCGATGTCTTGGATGTCGTCGAAGTCGATGGCGATGTCTCGGAGCTTGAGGAGCTTGAAGGCGGGGAGCGCCTCGTCGAGGATGCCGGTGCGGCTGCGATAGCCGTATGTATCGTAATAGGTGACACGAACCAAGTCGCCACGTTTGAGACCCTCGAGCTTTTTAGAAAGTACGAGGGCTTTTTCTTCCGTGAGCTCACGTTTTGACTCGACGGTGATTTCCTGCTTGCGCACGAGTTCGTAGTATCCCGTGAGGGCGGCAAAGGGCATAAACTGTGCGGCGCGGTTGGCGCGCACGGCACCGTTGGCAGTGAGGTTGGGGTCGGCGGCGCGGCGTCTGCCCTCGGGGTCCGCCAGGCGCTCGAAGGCGGTCGGCGGGCGCACGGGCTGCTGCTTGGGTTTAGGCACGATGTCCTCCAACTTGGCCGTTGCGTTCGCGCGCGGTGGCGCCGGCGGTAAAGCTTAATCCCTTGACGAGCGCGTTCTTGCCGTACTTGCCTTTCACGGCCAGGATGGCGCGCGCCAGGTCGCGCTCGCGCTCATCGGCCTCGATATCGCTGAACAGATCGATGGTGGCAAATTCCTCGGGCACAAGATTGCCAAATCCCAGGTTGATGCGCTTGACCGGTCGTTTGGGATCGACCGTTTGTGCCCAAAGGTCATCGAAATACCCCATGATTTTCTTAAACGAATTAGTGCGCTCGGGCAGCTTTCGCGAGGCGTTGGAGTGCGCAAAGAGTGCGGCATAGCCACCACGCGGTTTGCCGCCATGCTCTCCCACAAAGATGCCATCGATTGCCTGCGCTTCGCGCACCAAGCGACGCCTTTCGTCATCGCGCTGGACGGGCTTGGGAGCACGGGGCGCGAGCTCGGGGCCGTCGGTCGCTGCGGGCTCGATGCCCGAGGTGCTCGAGCGCAAGTGTCCGCAGCCGTCTATATACTGCGCCGTGCCGCTGGCGTTGAGCCGGCGTATGTCGGCGCGCTCGCTCGCGTAGCCCACAAAGAGCGAGATGCTGTCGCAGACCACGTGCTTATCGACTAGATCCAACACGGCGTTGTCGACCATTTCGCGCAAGACGGTGTAGGCCTGCTCGTAGGCATAGCCCTTCGAGAGCACCTGTCCTGTGGTGGTCGAGGTCGCTTGCGGGCGATAGGCTTGGATATCGGCGATGGTTGTCGGCTCACGTCCGAAGGCGTGGTCGATGAGATACTCGGCATTGACGCCAAGCTCATCGTAAAGCAGGTTTTCGTCGAGCGCGGCGACGCCCATCAGATCGTAGACGCCGTATTTTTCGAGTCGTGCTGCCACGCCGGGCCCGATGCCCCAGATGTCGGTGATGGGACGATGGGGCCAGATTTCCTTACGAAAGGTCTCGTCGTCGAGCATACCGATGCGGCTGGGTACGTGCTTGGCGGTAATGTCGAGCGCCACCTTGGCCTGGAATAGGTTGGGGCCGATGCCGACGGTTGCCGTGATGCCGGTGCGCGCGAGGACCTCGTCGCGCAGCATGCAGGCGAACCCTTCGGCATTGGTGTGGTAGAGGTCTAGATAGGGCGTCACGTCGATAAAGCATTCGTCGATTGAATAGACGTGAATGTCTTGCGGGCTCACGTATTCCAGATAGATGCCGTAGATTTGCGCCGACACCTCCATGTAGTGCTGCATGCGCGGTACGGCCTTGATGCAGTCGATGCCGTCGGGAATCTCGAACAGACGGCAGCGGTTGTGTATCCCGAGGTCCTTCATAGCCTGTGTGATGGCGAGGCAGATGGTCGTGCGCCCGCGCGATTCGTCGGCAACGACCAGGCATGTAGTGAGTGGGTCGAGTCCGCGGTCGACGCACTCGACACTGGCGTAAAACGTCTTGAGGTCGATGCAGATGTAGGTGTGCTGCTCGTGCGCCATCCGTGCCTCCCATCAAACACATGTTCTTATCGAATACCTGTTCGATAATACCTGCTCGACCGGACACCGTCAAAACCTGTCCCTATTTGGCAGGTATGGTCGTGCGGTTGCATCGGGTTTTTAACGCAGCCCTAAAGAGCGCGAAACAGCTCGGAAAAGCTCGCTTCGTAGCATGAGCCTATTGAACGATACCGCCTATACGCACGGAAGGGTTGTGGGAAAGATGGTCAATTATGGGTTTGGTATGCCGACGCGCCTTGTTGCGGATGGAGATGTGGCTCGCTGGTGCGGGCGATTGGTCGCTCGCTACGGTGGCACCAAGGCGCTGGTTGTACTGGGCGGTGACAAGCATACGCGCGATGAGCTCGTCTCGGCAGCACTCGGCTCGCTTGATCGAGCTCTGCTCGAACGCGTGCTTTTTCGCTGCGGCTCGGTTGAAGGCGACGGGGGAGACGAGCTGATCGACGAGGCCGTGGCCCTGGCGACCGATGAGGGCGTGGACTTTGTCCTGGCGATCGGCGATGCCGATACGGCGGGCTTTGCGCGCGAACTCGCTCGTCGCATGGCCGTACTCGATGCCGGCGAAGACGGTTTTGCCCCTTATGGATGTATCGTCTCGGAGGGCAAAGTGCCTGCCGTCGTGGGGGCCGGCGAGGTTCCCGTTTTTGCCATCATCGCGCCCGAACTGCTGGAGGGCATCGGGTTTCCTCTGCGTGAGTTGCTCGGTAACGTCTGCGCTGCGGCCTAATATTTGGCATAAAGGGATAGGTTATTTTTGATTGGTAAAGCGTTTGACCTGCCAAATTAAACCTGTCCCTTTTTGGTCGGTTGCCGTTTGGGGGCCGATTGGCAACGCTCGCTGATTATAGTCTTGACCTGCGCTAGAATAGTGGCATCTGAATGTCCGGGCGCATGGAGGCGTGCGCCCGTATGCTGAGGAGGACTCTATGGCAACTGTTGCCGCACCTATCGATGCTACGTCGACTGCCGCTTGGAAGGCGCTCGAGGCCCATCAGGAGAAGCTCGAGGCCGAGGGTATCGACCTCAAGGCCTGGTTCGCCGCCGATGCCGAGCGCGTGAACAAGCTGAGCTTTGACGCCGGTGACCTGCACTTCGACCTGTCCAAGAACCTGGTGACTGATGAGACCGTCAAGCTGCTGTGCGATCTTGCCCGCGAGGTGAAGCTCGAGGAGCGCCGCGACGCCATGTTCTCCGGCGAGCACATCAACACCACCGAGGACCGCGCCGTCCTGCACACCGCGCTGCGCCGCCCGGCAAGCGAGAAGGGCCAGCTCATCGTCGACGGCCAGGACGTCGTCGCCGACGTGCACGAGGTTCTCGACCGCATGTATGCCTTCGCCGAGCGCGTGCGCTCCGGTGAGTGGAAGGGTGTTACCGGCAAGAAGATTGAGCACCTGGTGTCCATCGGCATCGGCGGCTCCGATCTGGGCCCGGTCATGGCCTACGAGGCCTTGCGTCCCTATGCCGACGCCGGTATCGATTGCCGCTATATCTCCAACATCGATCCCAACGACCAGGCCGAGAAGCTCAAGGGTCTGGATCCCGAGACCACGCTCGTGATCATCGTCTCTAAGACCTTCACCACGCTCGAGACCCTCACCAACGCCCGCGAGGTCAAGACCTGGATGCTCGAGCAGCTCAAGGCTCAGGGCGCCATCGACGGCTCCGATGAGCAGAACGCCGAGGCCGTGGCCAAGCACTTTGTCGCCGTTTCCACCGCACTCGAGAAGGTCGAGGCCTTCGGCATCGACCCCGCTAACGCTTTTGGTTTCTGGAACTGGGTCGGTGGCCGCTACTCTGTCGACTCCGCCGTGGGCCTGTCGCTGATCGTCGTGCTCGGCCCCGAGCGCTTCCAGCAGTTCCTCGAGGGCTTCCACGCCATCGACGAGTACTTCTGCAACACGCCGCTCGAGAACAACGCCGTCGCGCTGATGGGCCTGCTCAACGTCTGGTACGTCAACTTCTTCGGTTCCAAGAGCCACGCCGTGCTGCCGTACTGCCAGTACCTGCACCGTTTCCCGGCCTACCTGCAGCAGCTCACCATGGAGTCGAACGGCAAGCACGTCCGCTGGGACGGCAGCGCTGTGACCTCCGATACCGGTGAGATCTTCTGGGGCGAGCCCGGCACCAACGGTCAGCACGCCTTCTACCAGCTGCTGCACCAGGGCACCGTGGTGGTTCCGGCCGATTTCATTGCCTTCGCCAATACCGCCAACCCTGCGACCGACAGCGGTCAGGACGTGCACGAGCTGTTCCTGGGCAACTTCCTGGCCCAGACCAAGGCGCTCGCCTTTGGTAAGACGGCCGATGAGGTGCGCGCCGAGGGCACGCCCGAGCAGATCGTCCCGGCCCGCTGCTTTGAGGGCAACCGTCCGACGACCTCGATCTTCGGTGACACGCTGACCCCGTTTGCGCTCGGCGAGCTCATCGCCCTGTACGAGCACATCACGTTTGTCGAGGGCACGGTCTGGGGCATCGACTCCTACGACCAGTGGGGCGTTGAGCTGGGCAAGCAGCTTGCCAAGCAGATCACCCCGGCCTTCCACGACGACGCTGCCAAGGCCGAGCAGGACGCTTCGACCCAGGCGCTCATCGAGTTCTACCGCGCTCACCGCAAGTAGTTTTTACGGCCGAGCTGGCTTATGGCTGAAAGGGGCCCGTATCCGTTGGGATACGGGCCCTTGCTATTTGGATAGGATGGAATGTATCGGGAGGCGCCTCGACGGGCATCGCAATCGTCGAAGGCGCGCCGTTCATGTTTGGGACAATATGACATTTTTCCCGTTGCAAACAGCGCCGCCGTGGGTGTTCTGTATGATGGCTCAGACAAGGTTGTTCAATGACAGGGAGGCATATATGGCAATCAAAGCCATCGCAATGGATATCGACGGTACGCTCACCAACGACCAAAAGGTCATCAGCCCGCGTACGTGCGAGAAGCTGCTCGCTGCGCAGGAGTCGGGCATTAAGCTCATCTTGGCTTCGGGTCGTCCTGCATGGGGGCTGCACGCCTTGGCGCAGGAGCTCGACCTTCAAAACCATGATGGTCTGCTAGTTGCCTTTAATGGCGCGCACGTGGTCGACGCTCAGACCGATGAGGTCCTTTTTGATCAGGCCATGCCGGCTGACGAACTGCACCGTCTGATTGATCATCTGCGCAATTTCGACGTGATTCCTATGATTTCACTCGGTCGCGATTTGCACGTCGAGGACTCGTACCATTGCATGATCACGCTGCCTGACGGCTTGCGGAAGAATATCGTCAAGTATGAGCGCGATGCGTGCGATCTTAAGATTCGCGAGGTCGAGAGCCTGCATGAGGTCGTGGACACTTATCCCGTGGACAAGCTGCTGACGGCGGGTGATCCGACCTACCTGCAGGCGCATTACGAGGAGATGTATGCGCCCTTTACCCAGACGCTTTCGGGCATGTTTACGGCCGACTGGTACTTTGAGTACACGGCGCCCGGTATCGACAAAGCCCGTGCGCTCGAGGGTGCCCTGCCCAAGCTCGGTATCGATGCCAGCGAGGTCGTCTCGTTTGGCGACGGCCAGAACGACAAGTCCATGATTGAGTGGGCCGGCACCGGTGTTGCCATGGGCAACGCCGTCGATGAGGTTAAGGCAGTTGCCCAGATGGTAACCGCCAATAACAACGAAGACGGTATTGCAGTGGCGCTGGATAAGCTGCTGGGTTAGAATCGCCGATTAATGCATGGTTTGGGCGCCTGCTTGCGGGCGCCCTTTTGTTAGGGAGGGTGCCGTGTCCGCATTTCCGTTCGACGCCGTTATCTTTGACATGGACGGTGTCATTGTCGATACCGAGTATTACTACCTGGGCGAGACTGCCGCGTTTGCCAAGGAGCTTGGGCTTAACCTGACTCAAGAGGAGTTGAATGGGCAAGTCGGTACCTCGCATCAGTTCTTCCTGCATATGCTGGTCGATTGGTTTGAGCGCGCCGGTAAGGGGCATTTCACTGGCGAGGAAGCGTTGGCCCGTTGGGACGAGTGGGCGCATAAGCGTCCGCGCGACTATCAGGCTTTGATTAACCCAGGCGCCGTGGATACGATTCGAGAGCTGCCACGCCGTGGCGTTCGCGTGGCGCTTGCCAGCTCGTCTCCCATGGATAGCATCGAGGAAGTGCTCAACGCGTGCGGGCTGTCGGATGCCTTTGAGTATGTGGTGAGCGGCGAGCAGTTTAAGGAGAGTAAGCCCGAGCCCGACATCTACCTGCATGCGCTGGACCTGCTGGGGCTGCCCGCGAATCGCTGCTGCTGCGTTGAGGATTCGGTGCCTGGCATCACTGCCGGCAAGCGCGCCGGTCTGACAGTCATCGCCAAGCGCGAGGAGCGCTTTGGCTTTAGTCAGGACGCCGCGGATAAGATTATCGATCAGCTGCCGGACCTGCTGGAACTCGCGTAAGAGCGCGTTAGTTGCGCGTTTTTCGGGTCCGATGAGTAAATACCCGACATTTTGGTGCGACACCTAGCATACTTTAAGCTAATGCGGGCTTAAGGACTTGTTGAATGCCCTTAAGCCCGTTTTAGACGTAATTGCGCTGGGAGAGGGTATATGCCACCGACTGAAGGGCTAACTGACGGTAAAGCAGCGATACCGCTGTACCAACAGGTCATTGATATCATTAAAAACGAAATCAACTCCGGTGCCTACAAGGCAGGTGCGCGGATACCCAACGAATTCGAATTGGCTGAGAGCTATAAAGTTGGCCGCGTTACCGTGCGACGCGCTATTGAGGAGCTCGTCCAACAGGGCTATCTAACGAAGCGACAGGGGAAAGGCACGTTTGTCAATGCCCCCAAGCTCAAGCGCAAGATTCGCCAGAAGGATGACGTCCAGAGTTTTTCGGACGCATGCCGCGCTAACGGAATGGAACCGGGGGCGTGTGTCATTTCGAGAAAGATACTGCCGGCGGATTCCACCGAAGCACAGTTCTTTGGTGTTCCCGTTGGAACTGACTTGATTTGCGTTGAGCGCGTGCGTACTGCCGATGGCGTCCCTGTCATGCTTGAGAACAACATATACGTTTACGAGGACAACGCCTATCTATCAACGGCGCCTCTATCTAACCAATCCATTTTTGAGTTCGTGCGCAACCGGACGGGGCGGACGCCTGCGTTTACCGACCCGTGCACGCTCGAGATCGCGTGCGCATCGCCCGAGGTCGCTCGGTTGCTGGCGGTTCCCGTTGGCGAACCCTTGTTTTATATGGAAGCCTTCTTCTTTGATGAGCAGCGGCGGCCGTTTATCATCGGTCGTCAGCGGATCGTTGGGTCTCGCTACGTTTTTGACATCTAGGACATTGCGAATGGAGACGCCCGGTGGATCATCTCACCGGGCGTTTCCATACCGTTCACGGCGCAAACGCAACCGTTCAACCGCGTTGCGGCAATCAGTTTGAAATTATCTTGATGACGAGAAAAGCTGCTGGTAATCTATAGAACGTCATAGAACGTTTGCCTTGTGCAGACGTTGAAGCGAGATGCGATGCAGTCTCGAGTTCTTTGGAGGTATCTATGTCAGATACGAAGGCGAAGAAGACAAACAGACGTTTTAAGTTCAAATTACCGCATGTCTATACGATCATGTTCTTGCTGATCGTTGTCTTTGCGGTCCTGACTTGGATCGTTCCCTCTGGTCAGTATCAGCGCAAGACGATTTCGACAGCGGCGGGCGAGCGTGAAGTCGCCGTTGCTGGAACCTATGAACAGGTCGATAAGAACTACACCGATTCCGAGACCGGCGAGACCATCAATCTGGGTCAGGATATCTTCGCGGTCCTGCAAGCGCCCACTAAGGGCATCCAAGAGGCTGCCGACGTCGTTGCGTTCGTCTTATTGATTGGCGGATCGTTCGCAATCATCACCAAGACCAACGCTTTGAATGCCGGCATGAGCCGTGTGATTAAAAAGCTCAAGAACAAGGACATCCTCATCATTCCCATCACGATGACGTTGCTGTCCATTTGCGGCACTACGTTTGGTATGTCTGAGGAAGCCCTGCCGTTCTATGCCATCTTCATTCCCATCATGATGGGTATCGGTTATGACTCGATGACGGCATTCATCATCTGCTTCCTTGGTCCTAACCTGGGATATTGTGCTTCGACCATCGACCCGTTTAACGTCTTGATCGCACAGGGCATTATCGGCATCGAGGGCAATCCGCAACTGTGGCTGCGCGCCGTTTCTTGGGCCATCTTCACTGCCGTCGGTATCGCATGGGCCATGCGCTACGCCATGCGCGTCAAGAAAAACCCCGAGTCGTCCATTACGTACGAGGACGATAAGCTCAAGCGTATCGAGTTTTCCGTGACCGATGCCTCCATCGAGGAAGAGTTCACTATCCGTCAGAAGCTCGTGCTTATCGATTTTGCTTGCGGTATGGGCATTATCGTCTGGGGTCTTGTTACCCAGGGTTGGTACATGAATGAGATTTCCGCCGTGTTCCTTGGCATGGGCTTGCTTGCCGGTATCCTGGGCGGTCTTGACCAGCAGACGATTGCTGAGGAGTTCGTTAAAGGTCTCGCCGACTTTGCGTACGCCGCCATCGTTATTGGTATCGCTCGCGGTATTCTGGTCATCGCCGAGGGCGGCATGATCATCGACACCATTCTCCAGGCGCTCGCTACTGCGCTCGCCGGTGCACCCGCCGCCGTCTACACCACGTTTATGTATATCGTCCTTGGCCTGCTCTCTTTGCTGGTTCCCTCGAGTTCTGGCCTGGCGGCGCTCACCATGCCTGTTATGGGCCCCCTGACCGAGCTTATGGGCCTCAATCCCGAGGCAGCCGTTACCGCGCTCCAGTTTGCTAATCAGACCATCAACACCATCAGTCCCGTGGCGGGCATGACGGTCGCCGGCCTTGCCGTGGCAAAGATCTCGTTTGGCCAATGGTGGAAGACCATTTGGAAGTTCTTCATTTTCATGGTCGTCTTTGGCCTGATCGTAACGGCAATCTCTGGCATGCTTCCGGTGTAGGTGGTTGTGATGTCTGATCGTTTGACGGTCCTGACGTCTAAGAGCGTCTTTACCGGTACGGGGGACCTGCCGTTTGAAGGTTTCGTAGCGGTCCGTGGCAATCGAATTGAGGCTGTTGGCACCAAGTGTGAGGTAGCTTCGTATTTGACCCAAGCGGACGAGGTAGTTGACCTGGGCGACCGCACCGTCATGCCTGGCCTGATCGATGTGCATACCTTCTATACGGGCTGGGCGCTGCGGACGTTGGGGTCTGATCTGTCCGGCGTCGCCGATGCCAAAGAGGCCGTGTCGCTCTTGCGTGCATGGAAAGAAGATCATCCGGATTGCGCGGCGGCTTTTGGCCACAACCTACCCGAAACGCTGGCATCGGATGCCGAGAACGCAAATACGGCGGCTGTGTTTGACTATTGTTTTGGCGATATCCCTGTCGTCTGCTTTACGCCGGGTGCGGAGACCTGCGTTCTCAATGCTGCCGCCAGTGCGCGATACGGCTTTACACCGCAGGCGTGCTATGCCGAGAAGATCTGGCGCATGATGAGCGATTTCCTCGCGCTGCCCGAGGTACGTGCGGGGTATTCGGACTACATGAGCATGCTTAACGAGCGCGGCGTTACCGCCATCAAGGAGATGGCGTTTGATGACTACTACGGCTTTGCCGACGAAATGGCTCGCCGTGAGGAATCTGGTGAGCTGACGGTTCGCGTCTCTATGATGTCGCAGCCGGTGGGCGCTGGTGCAAATCTGGCATATGCCCGCGAGGCACGAGAGCGCTTCCGGGGACCGTTCGTTCGTTTTTCTGGCTTCAACCGTATGACCGATCGCGGCGTATGCGTGGGGCTTGCCGAGATGATTGACCCCTATGAGGACACGGCCGATGCGGGAGCCGCCGGCAAGACGGTCGTCGAGGAGCCCGAGTGGGATCTGATTGAGAACGAGCTACGTGCAATTGATGCTGACGGCTTCCGATATTCCTTGCATTGCCAGGGAGATGGCGCCGTTCGTCGCACCGTGGCGCTCTATGCCTCGCTGCCTCGAGACGAACATGGACGGATGCTTCGCCGCCATGCGATTACCGATCTCGAGAACTCTGACCCGACCGATCTTGTCGAGTTTGGCAAGTTAGGTGGAATTTGCGAGGTCTATCCGCAGATTCTGACGCTGGACCGGCGCGAGGATTGCCTATCGATGATGCGTCGACAAATTGGCGAGACGCGACTTTTACACAGCTGGAATCGCCGCGGCATGGAAGATTCCGGATGCACGGTGTGCTGTGGTACGGATTTGCCGCTGCTGATTCCGAGCCTGGGCGAGTCAATCTACAGCGCGTGCGGCGGATACTTCGACGATGGACTGCCCGTGAATGAGGCCAACGTGCTGACGCTTGTCGAGCTCTTGCGCGCTTGGACTGCCGGGGGCGCGTACGATCTGATGCGCGAAGACGAGCTGGGTACGCTTGAGGTTGGCAAGCTTGCCGATATCTGCGTGCTCGATCGGGATGTGTTCGACCTCGATTATCGCGACGCACGCGATCTTGCGGTTGATATGACGATGTCGGACGGACAAATCGTGTTCGATCGAAATAAGGAGGCATAAGGTGTCTGAATCCAAACCGACGCTGCGCCGCGAACAGATTGCGGGCATGAATATCCACTACATCATGTGGTCGCTCGATTACTTCCTTGACGCGCAGCAGCGTTTGGGCTTTGAGTCCATTGAGCTGTGGTGTGCGGAGCCGCATGTGACGCTCGACCACACGGGCTACTTTGAGGCTGAGGTCCTGGCGAAAAAGGCTGCAGACCGTGGGCTTAGGTATCGTACTCTGTGCCCCGAGAATGTTGTCTATCCTTGGCAATACTGCGCACGCAAGCCGCTGCATGAACAGCGCAGCCTGGCGTACTTTAAGCACGGCATTGAGCTTGCCGAGGTACTTGGGTGCGACCGTATGTCCGTCAACTCGGGCTGGGGCGACTGGGACGAGGATCGCGAGGAAGCCTGGAAGCGCAGCCGCGAGCACTTGTCCATTCTGGCGGAGTATGCCGGCGAGCACGGTCTGGTGCTTACGATGGAAAGCCTGCGTCCCGAGGAGAGCAACCTTGTGACGACGGTTTCCGATGCGAAGCGCATGATTGACGAGGTCGCGAGCCCGTACTTACAGCCCATGGTTGATACAACCGCGATGGGCGTTGCAGGCGAGGCGCTCGAGGACTGGTTTGCCGCCTTTGGTGATGGGGCAATTCACGAGATGCACTTTATCGACGGTGACCCGTATGGCCATCTGGTGTGGGGCGATGGCAAGCACGATATGGACGCCTTCGTCGCCACGCTCAACGCCCATGGTTTTGACGGCATGCTGGGCCAGGAAATCACGGACGGTCGTTACTACGATGACCCGGCGGCGGCAGATGCCAAGAACATGGCCGCATTCGAGAAATATCTGATTGACTAAAACAACTATCGGCCACGCAGCCAATCTCATTGATTGCGGACCAAACAAGAAAGGAACTGGATATGAACGCACACGATCTGATCAAAGAGGCAATTGCCGAGAAGGGCAAGTTCGACAGCGTCTACTGGATTGCTTGCGGTGGCTCCATGATCGATTTGATCCCGGCCCATGAGCTTCTGCAGCGCGAGGCAACCACCTTCACTTCGTATATCTATACCGCGCGTGAATTCGACATTATGCGTCCGCGTCGTCTGGGCGAGAAGTCCCTGGTCATCGCTTGTAGCCACAGTGGCAACACCCCCGAGGTCGTCGAGGGCTGCGAGATTGCCCTTGCTGCCGGCGCTACGGTGATCGCCCAGACCGACAACGCTGGATCTAAGATCGACTCCGGCAAGTGGACCACGTGGGTCTACCCGTGGGGCGAGGGTGTGCCGCAGGCCGAGGTCCCCGCTGGTATTTCGCTGTCGCTTGCGGCAGAGCTGCTCGATCAGCAGGAGGGCTACGCCGATCTTGCCGATATGTATGCCGGTATCGCCGAGATGGATAAGATTCTTCCCCCGGCACGCGAGAAGGTAAATGCCGAGCTGGGCGATCGCTTTGCCAAGCTTTGCCAGGAGCACGAGTTCTTCTATATTCTGGGCAGCGGTCCCAACTTTAGCCAGACCTACGGTTTCGCTATCTGCTCTCTTATGGAGATGCAGTGGCAGCACTGCAGCTATATCCACTCTGCCGAGTACTTCCATGGCCCCTTCGAGGCTACTCAGGATGGCGTTTTTTACTTCCTGCAGATGGGCTCCAGCGAGTGCCGTGCTATGGACGAGCGCGCCCTGGCGTTCCTTAAGACGCATACCGATACGCTGATGGTGCTCGATGCCAAGGAGTACGGTATGGAAGCCGTGCCGGCGAGCGTCCGTGCCTATCTGGACCCGGTGCTGTTCTATGCCATGAACTGCGAGCTGCGTGCTGCACGCGGCAAGGTGTTTGATCACGATCCCGATTTCCGTCGCTATATGGGTGTTGTCGAGTACTAGAAGGGACAAAGGCCATGGCATTTAACGTTAACGCGCTCGGATTTGGCGACAACGTCGTCGATCGCTACGAGCATATCCATACCATGTATCCTGGCGGCAATGCGGTGAACTTCGCCGTTTATGCCAAGAAATGCGGTGCCGCACGCTCCGCATACATGGGCATTTTTGGCAATGACGCCGCTGCCGAGCATGTCATTGCAAGCCTCGAGGATGAGGGTATCGAGCTTGACAAGTGCGAGCAGATGATTGGCGAGAACGGAGCGGCTCGCGTCACCGTCGTTGACGGTGACCGTGTCTTCCTTGGCTCCAACGAGGGCGGTATCCGTGGCGATGCGCGCTATGTCCTCGATCGCTTTGACCTTTCGTACATGAAGCAGTTCGATGTGGTTCATTCGGGCAACTATTGCTTTACCGAGCGCGAGCTGCCCAAGCTGAAGGCTGCGGGCGTCACGGTCTCTTTTGACTTTTCGGACGACTCCACCGACGAGTACTACGAGCAGATTGCGCCCTACGTCGATTTCGCTTTCTTTAGTGCGGCGGATGCCGCGAGTGAGGACGAGATTCGCGAGCGTCTGGCATGGGTGAAGGGCTTGGGTCCGCGTTTTGTGTCGGCTACGGCGGGCGCCGAGGGCTGCATTGCTTACGACGGCGAGCGTTATTACCGCCAGCTGGCTAAACCGGTAACGGACATGAAGGACACCATGGGGGCGGGCGACTCGTTCCTCACCTCGTTTTTGATGTGCTATCTCGATTCCGCCAAGCGTGGTGAAGATGGCGCCGAGGCCATCGAGCGTGCACTCGACTTTGCTGCCGGGTTTGCCTCGACCGTGTGCGGCATGGAAGGTTCTTGGGGCCACGGAGCACCAATCGTCGAATAGCTTAAGAAAGCGTACGGCGGTCTGGCTATGAGGCCTTGGACAACCGATGCAAAACAATAAGCGAAACGCGAAAAGGGGGCTCGTTATGTGGTGGGCCCCCTTTTGAACATTGGAGAAGACCATGGGTATTAAAGCGTGTGCGGCTGGTTTTTGCTGTGCGGACGTCTATCAAAACATCGGCGTGTTCTATCCGACTGGTAATGGCATTGACTGGGGTATCCATCTTGCACGAATGGGCGTTTCGGTATCCGCCGTGTCGGTCGTCGGCAAGGACGAGTACGGAGACAAGATGAGGGAGGCGCTGGCCGCCGAGGGGTTCGATATCTCACATCTGCGGGTGGAGGATGGCGACACCTCGGTGATGCTCATGGCGTTGAAAGACGGCGTCGATCGCGTACATCTCGAGGCAATCGATGGCGTAATGGAGACATATCGACCGAATGAAGACGACCGGGCGTTTATCCTAGAACATGACATCATTCACACCGACCTGTTTGGCAATTGTTTGGACCTCCTGCCCGAATGGCATGATGCGGGCAAGACGGTGGTTATGGACTTCTCGGTGTTCAGCCAGGATCCCGAATATGCCTGCGAGAACCATTTTCCCTACGTTGACTATGCGTTCATGTCGTTTGAAGAGGACACTCCGGAGCTACGAGACTGGGTACGCCGCGTGCAGGTATTGGGACCGCGCGTTGCGGTTGCCACGCTTGGCGAGAAGGGAAGCATTGCCTATGACGGTGAGCGCTTCTATGAGTGTGGGATCGTGCCAGCGGAGAAGGTCGTTAATACCGTGGGTGCCGGCGACTCGTATATCGCCGGGTTTACCAAGGGCGTGATCGATGGCCTTGATATTCCGGCGTGTATGAAGGCGGGCGCTGAGCTGTCGTCCCGAGTGATTGGTTCGTTTGAGCCGTACTAGGGTCAAATGCCTGGAAAGGAGTACGAAATGGTTATCGACATGTTGGTCCATCCTATGCTCTACGGCGAGATCTGTACGCCGGGTGATGAGCCTGATGGATTCGGTTTTTGGTCACGAGAATTTGGTATGGGGCATATGGGCCCCATGGATTGGGATGAGCTTCAAGTCGAGATGGACGTCTGCGATGTGCAGAAGAGCGTGCTCATGCCGCTCGATGTAACCACGGCATGCGGAGGGCACTTTGGCACCAATGAGCAGATTGCCATGCTGGTTGCCGCACATCCCGATCGTCTGTGGGGATTTGCGAGCGTAGACCCGCAGGTGAGCGGTGCCGCAGACGAATTGGAGCGCGCCTTTACCGAGTTGGGGGCAAAGGGGCTTTGCCTGCATCCGGCAAAGCAGGGTTTTGCCCCCGATGATGCTGTGGCCGAGCCGCTTTACGAACTGTGCGAGCGCTATAACAAGCCGGTGGTTTTCCATGCCGGTATGTCTTGGGAGCCGGGCGCAGAGCTCTCGCGCAGTAACCCGCTTGCATTTGAGCACACAATCGCAACGCATCCAAATGTGCGTTTTAGTTTGACCCATTTTGGCTGGCCCTGGGTGCGCGAGACCGTGGCGATGCTGCTCAAGTATCCCAACTGCTACGCGGACACCTCTATCACTTACATAGATTCGCCCGAGGAGATGATGCAGCGTCTTTTCACGGTCGATATGGGACCGCTGTGGTATGAGCGCGCGCTATCGCACCAAGTGATGTTCGCCAGCAATACGCCGCGCTTCCGTGCATTCAAACTCAAGCGGGCGCTCGATACCGTGCCCATGCGCGATGATGCGCGAGAAAGGCTCTACTGGGGTAATGCCCTGCGTTTTCTTGAAGGGGATGAGTGAACATGGTGACGCTCGAGACATTGAGCTATCTATCGACTGCTCCGGACCAGTTCATCGATATTACCGAGGACGTCCACGCTGCCATCGAACGCAGCTCGGTGACGAATGGCTTGGCGGCGATTATTTTGTCGCATACGACCTGCGGAATCGTGGTAAACGAGGGGCTGCCCTGCGTGGAGACGGATCTTATGGAGACGCTTGATCGCATCGCCCCACTCGATGCCCCCTATGCGCATGCACACTTCCTGCCGAGCTATGGAGCCACCGGTAACAACTCCTGTGGGCATATCAAGAGCATGATTTGTGGAAACAGTTGCTTCTTTCCCGTCCAAGATGGCCACATCGTGTGCGGAGGTGCCCAGAACATCTATCTTGCGGAGTTTGACGGTCCGCAGAAGCGAAAAGTGTACGTCGAGGCGCTGGGGGAGTAACGTCCCTGCAATGACCCTAAGAAGGAGCACGTTATGTCGTTTCTAACCTCGATGTTCAAGACCGAAAAGCCGGTTATCGGAATGCTGCACCTGCGTCCTCTGCCGGGCGATCCACTGTATTACCCGGGCGGAAGCGTGTCGCAGGTCGTGGAAGCCGCCAAGCGCGATCTTGAAGCGTTGCAGCAGGGCGGTGTCGATGGCATTTTGATTACCAATGAGCTCTCGATGCCCTATGAGCAGCACGTTTCTCCCTCAACCCTTGCATCGATGGGCTATGTAATCGGGGCTCTATCCCATGATCTGTCGACTCCTTGGGGAGCTGAGGCAATTTACGATGGTGATGCTACAATCGAGCTGTGCGCTGCCGTCGACGCGCAGTTCACGCGCTGCAATTTTTGCGGTGCCTGGGCCGGTGATCTCGGGCTGATTAACCGAGATTTCGCGCACACCATGCGTCGCAAGGCGGCGCTGCGCTTGGACGACCTCAAGCTTTTTCACTTCATCACGAGCGAGGGGGAGGTTTATCTCAACGACCGCACGACTGCGGACATTGCCGATTCACTTCTCTTTAATTGCCTACCGGATGCGATGGTCATCGGCGGTTCGGCTGCCGGTCGCGGCGCTTCGGGCGAGCTTGCCGATGAGGTCCGCGAGCGTGTTGGCCAAGTACCTGTGGTGTGTGGCACCGGTTGTCGCGAAAATACCGTGGCAGACGTATTTGCTCACTACGATGGCGCGTTTGTCGGCACGTGCTTAAAGCGCGATGGAAAGCTGGATGCCCCGGTTGATGTTGAGCGGGTAGCTCGTTTTATGGCTGCCGCTCGCACGGCGCGAGGGAAGTAGGCACCTATGGGGTTCTATCTGGGTATTGATATTGGGACAAGTGCCTCTAAAGGCGTTTTAATCGATGGTCGATGCAACATCGTTTGCCAGGCCTCTTGTGGACACGAGACGGACAACCCGCGTGATGGATGGTACCAGCATGATGCGGAGGCAGTTTGGTGGGGCGATTTTTGCCGCTTGTCGCGCGAGCTGGTGGTGCGATCGGGGGTTAATGCGGCGCAGATTGGATGCGTGGGCCTTTCCGCATTGGGTTGCGACTGCGTACCGGTCGATACCGAGTGCAACGCGCTGGCGCCCGCGATTTTATATGGAGTCGATGCACGTTCGAAGCCGCAGATTGACGAGCTTCTTTTCGAATATGGGTCAGATCGCGCGCGCGAGCTTTTCGGGCACGATCCCTGTTCGTCAGATATTGCTCCCAAGATCTTGTGGTTTAAGGAGAATATGCCCGAGGTGCACGAACGTGCCGCGAAGTTCCTGACGGCGTCATCGTTTCTGTGCGCGAAGTTGACGGGGCGTTTTACGGTGGACCGTTATTTGGCGGAGGATTTTCTTCCCCTATATGACCGCTACACTTGGAAGGTTGATGCTCGGGAATGTGCTCGTTTCTGCCGGCCTGACCAGATGGCGGAGGTAATGTCGGCTACCGATATTGCCGGGGTGATTACGCAGCGTGCGGCTGAGGCGACGGGGCTCGCGGCAGGGACACCTGTCTTAGTGGGAACGGGCGACTCTGGTGCCGAGGCCATTTCGACGGGTGTATTCCGTCCCGGCGATATGATGGTTCAGTTGGGGAGTACAGCGTATTTCATCTACCTAGCTGATCATATGATCGATGATGCCCGTCTGTGGCCAGGGACGTTTATCATTCCCGGAACTTACGGGATCTGCGCGGGGACCAATACGGCGGGTGCGCTCACATCGTGGCTGCGCCAAGAACTGTATCGCGACGCCGTAGAGGCCGAGGGCCACGGTGGCCCCGATGCATATTCGGTTATGGCGCATGATGCCGCCGACGTGGCGCCGGGTGCCGATGGGCTCCTGTGTCTGCCGTACTTTGCGGGGGAGCGTACTCCGCTCAATGATCCCGAGGCGCGTGGCGTCTTCTTTGGCTTGACCGGAAGGCATACACGAGCCCATGTGGTTCGCGCCGCCTTGGAAGGCGTCGCGTATACCGTTGCATCCCATGTCGACATTATCGAGCGAGAGCATGGACTGCCAATTGGGCGCATTATGCTTGTCGGAGGTGGAACCAAGAATCCAGTTTGGATGCAAGCTATCGCCGACGTATGCGGGCGCGAGGTCTCGGTTGCCAAGGTTACGGTGGGCGCATGCTTCGGTGATGCCATCATGGCAGCTCTCGCAGGTGGCGCCTATGCATCATGGGATGAACTCGCCCGAGTCCTTGGCGTTGCGCAAACAATCGTGCCCGATATGACTGCCCACGAGCTATATGCGTCGCGCCGTCATATCTTTGACGAATTGTATGCGCGCAACCGTGATCTCATGCACGAATTGGTGTAATGCTGCCGAATTGCACTGCCTATCAATAGGGACTGCGTTGTACGATTCGCATGTCCCTTGGCATTTTTGCCACATGGGTTAGCGAAGGTCAAAAAAAGAGTGCGCATTTGCTAAAACTGCCGACTCGATGCGCTTTGCGTCACAGTTTTTGAGCGAGGCGATGCGCATCGAGGTCCTTGTGAGCGATCTGATGAGCGACTGCGCACTTGTTTCTGCGTCTGGCTCTGCCGGCGCATCGGTCTCGAGTAGTAGACGGTCGAGTGGAATCTGTCGGGCGTATTCGCGCCCACGTTTGGTGGCGAGCATGCGCTCGCTGACGGAAAAATAGCAGCCTGCATCGCGCGCGCGGACGAGTTCGTCCGAGGTGCCGCTAAACCAGTGGAAGATGATAAAGGGGGAGTCGGGATTTGGGATGAGTAGTCCGTGCGACTCGAGGACGTCCAGCACGGTTCCTGCCGAACGAACGGCGTGAATTGATATCACGCGTCCGGCAAGAGGATGCTGCGCGAGCGTATCGCAGAGCCGATCAAGTGCCTGTATTTGTAACGGCTCGCTTCCAGCAAAGCGCGCTGAAAAGTCGAGCCCGATCTCGCCGATAAAACGCTCTTGTGCAGCGACTTCGCAAAGCAGGTCGATTTCGGGAGCGCTGCATCGACCTTCGGCGAGCCACCAGGGATGGAGCCCTGCGCCCGCGATGATGTTCGGGTGGTGACTGGCGCGTGTTTTTGCTGCCGCGAAGTCGCGTGGGTCGACGCCGCAGTCAAATAGACCCAGGCTCAGTGCCGTCGTCTCATCGGCAACGGTATCCGGGCAGGCCATCAAATCAAGATGACAGTGTGCATCAAACAACTGCGGCTCCATCGCGGCATCCCTGCTAGTCCAAGCGCTGGCCGTCGGAGCGCGCGCGCTCGGTGCCGCGTCCGCTGATCTGGCGGATTACCTCGCCGGCGATCATCTGGCCCATGATGGGCGGCATAAAGCTCGCGGTTCCCAGCTCGGTGCGCTCGTGGATGTTGGAAGGGTCGCGGGGCTGGGTTTTAACCGATTCCTCGCAGCTAAACAGCACGTGCAGGCTCTTGATGCCGCGCTTTTTGCACTCTTTGCGCATGATGCGGCTCATGGGGTCGCGCACGGTGTCAAAGATATCGGCAAAACGCAAGCATTCGGGATGCAGCTTGTTGGCCCCGCCCATAGAGCTAACCAAACGAATGTCGTGATCTTGAGCATATTTGGCAATGGTGAGCTTGGCCGAGATGGTGTCGATGGCGTCGACGACGAAGTCGAGCTTGCCGCCCGTCTGCTCAAAAACGCTCGTAAAGAACTCGTCGATATTGTCGCTCAGCAGATATTCAGTTCGCTTGATGACGGTGGTGGCGGGATTGATATCGTGGATCATGGCTTCCATAACATCGACCTTGCGCTTGCCGACGGTGCTGTGAAAGGCGATGGACTGGCGATTGATATTGCTGGGCGCGATGATGTCCTTGTCCAGAATGACGAAATGACCAATGCCGCCACGGGCAAGTGCCTCGCAGCAGTTGGAGCCCACACCTCCGCAGCCGAGTACCAGCACCGTGGCATCGGCGAGTTTATCAAGTGCCTCGCGCCCCATGATGATCTCGAGCTTGGTGTCACGTGTCTCGACGGGAGCTTCGGTCGTGGTTTCGGTCATAGATATCCTCCGATGGGGAAGCGGGTCGTGGTTTAGCTGTCGCCATTATAGGTATTATCGCGATTGGATTTGAGCCCTAGGGGCTTGTTGAAATGAGATCGGGATTCGCATAAGATGAAGCAGATGGCACCCGTTGCAGCGGGTTGGCCAACTCCAATGCACGTTTGTAGCGTGAGAAGTGGCCGTCTTCGCATTACGCGGGGGTGGCTATTTCATTCGACCTCCAATGTGGATGCCGAGCTCCACAGCCGCGATTACAAGCAATAACAACGTCAGGACATCGTCAATACTCATAGTCCATCTTCTTCTTGGGAAGAGGGAGCTAGCCCATCTGCTTCAGGCCCCATTATATAAAAACGAACAGGCGTTCTATGCTGAGCAGTAAATTAGATGATTAGACAAACATCTAAATAACGAGTATAGTGTCCACGTCGCGAGAGATAGCGAGAGGAGGTTCTATGCCGGGAGAGGGTTTTAAGGCGCTGGCCGATCCTACGCGGCGGCGCATTTTGGAACTGCTGCGCGAGGGCAATTGCACGGCGGGGGAGCTTGCCAAGCATTTCGATATCAGTAAGCCGTCGCTGAGCCATCACTTGGCGACGCTTAAAAACGCCGGGTTGGTGACCGACGAGCGCCATGGCCAAAACATCGTATACAGCTTAAACACCACCGTCATGCAGGATTTAATTGGCTGGTTTATGGGTTTTACAAACAATGAAGGTGATAAGGATGAATAACGAAAACAAGGGCATTCACCCCACAGGGGTATCGTCGCGCGTGTGGATTGCGCTGGTCGCTCTGTGCGTCGCCAATGTCGTAGCGCACCTCATGGTGATGCCGAGCTTGCCTGCGCAGATTCCCACGCACTGGGGCGCGAACGGCGCTGTCGACGGTTGGGGTCCTAGCTGGATGGCCTCCGCGCTCGGCGTGCTGCCTCTGGCGCTTCTCGCAATGTTCTGCGTGGTGCCGCGCATCGATCCCAAAGGTGAGGCATATCGAACCTCGGGTAAGTTCTATCAGGGCTTCGTAATTGCCTTCACCTTGTTCATGTGCGGCATAAGCTGGCTGGGAGAGCTTACGGTCTGGGGCGTGGTGCCGGCGGTCGGTTCGGTCAACGTGCTGATTTCCGGTGCTGTCGGTTTGCTGTTCATTGGTGTGGGTAACTACTTGCCGCGTGTGAAGCAGAACTATACGCTCGGTATCAAGACGCCCTGGGCGCTTGCCGATCCCGAGAACTGGCGCCGTACGCAGCGTTTTGGCGGTGCCTGCTTTATGGTGCTGGGTATTGGCCTGATTGTGATGGGCGTGGCGGGTAGCGTGCTTTCGAGTGAAGTCGTCGCCGCGGTGATTGCGGTGCTGGCGTTTGGTTCAGCTGGCGCTGCCTACGTCTATTCGTATCTGCTGTGGCGCAAATCGCAGCGAGCCGATCGCTAAGGTTGCGGAAAACTAGCGTACGCAGTTCATAGTGTGTTCCGGGGGGCTTTTCCCAGGTAGTATTAGGGGGTGTGGGCAACCATGCCCCTTTTTCGTTAAATTTCAGAGCTGGTTACCTCATTTCGTTTCCACTAAAACGAAAACAAGAATAGGGAAACAGCAGGTAGAAAGGATAAAACAGGCAAATGGCGGAGTTTATCTACCAGATGTATCAGGCTCGTAAGGCCCATGGCGACAAGGTGATTCTTGACGACGTGACCCTGAGCTTCTACCCCGGTGCCAAGATCGGCGTCGTGGGTCCTAACGGCATGGGTAAGTCGACCCTGCTCAAGATCATGGCTGGCATCGAGGAGGTCTCCAACGGCGATGCCAGGCTCACCCCCGGCTACACCGTGGGCATCCTGCAGCAGGAGCCGCCGCTCGATGACGACAAGACCGTTATCGAGAACGTGCGCATGGCGTTTGGCGACATGATCGCCAAGGTCGATCGCTTCAATAAGATCGGCGAGGAGATGTGCGACCCGGATTGCGACATGGACGCCCTCATGGCCGAGATGGGCAAGCTCCAGGACGAGATCGACGCCGCCGACGGCTGGGATATCGATTCCAAGCTCGGCCAGGCCATGGACGCCCTGCAGCTGCCTGATTCCGACATGCCGGTTAACGTGCTTTCCGGCGGCGAGCGCCGTCGCGTGGCCCTGTGCAAGCTGCTACTCGAGGCTCCCGACCTGCTGCTGCTCGACGAGCCCACGAACCACCTGGACGCTGAGTCGATCCTGTGGCTCGAGCACTTCCTGCATAACTATCAGGGCGCGGTGCTTGCCGTCACACACGATCGCTACTTCCTGGATAACGTTGCCGAGTGGATCTGCGAGGTCGACCGCGGTCACCTTTATCCCTACAAGGGCAACTACTCCACGTATCTGGAGACCAAGGCCGCCCGTATCGAGGCTCAGGGTAACCGCGATGCCAAGCTCGCCAAGCGCATGGAGGCCGAGCTCGAGTGGGTGCGCAGCTCGCCCAAGGCTCGCCAAGCCAAGAACAAGGCCCGCCTGGCTCGCTACGAGGAGATGGAGGCCGAGGCCCGCGCAAGCCAGAAGCTCGACTGGACCGACATCCGCATCCCTGTGGGCCCGCGTCTGGGCAACAAGGTGCTCGAGGCCCATCATCTGCACAAGGAGTTCGATGGCCGTGTGCTCATCGACGACCTTTCGTTTACCCTGCCGCGCAACGGCATCGTGGGCGTCATCGGCCCCAACGGTGTCGGTAAGACCACGCTGTTCAAGACGATTGTGGGTCTGGAGCCGCTGACTTCGGGCGAGCTTGAGGTGGGTGAGACCGTCAAGATCTCCTATGTCGACCAGAACCGTTCCGGCATCGACCCCGATAAGAACTTGTGGGAGGTCGTCTCGGACGGCCTGGACCACATGATGGTCGGCGAGACCGAGGTTCCGAGCCGTGCTTATGTGGCGAGCTTTGGCTTTAAGGGCCAGGACCAGCAGAAGCGCGCTGGCGTACTCTCCGGTGGCGAGCGCAACCGTCTGAACTTGGCGCTTACGCTCAAGCAGGGCGGCAACCTGCTGCTCCTCGACGAGCCCACGAACGACCTCGACGTCGAGACGCTGTCCTCGCTCGAGGCGGCGCTGCTCGAGTTCCCGGGCTGCTCGGTGGTCATTAGCCACGATCGTATGTTCCTGGACCGCGTTGCCACGCACATCCTGGCGTGGGAGGGCACCGATGAGAACCCGGGCAACTGGTATTGGTTTGAGGGTAACTTCGAGGCCTATCAGGCCAACCGCATCGAGCGCCTGGGCGAGGACGCAGCCCAGCCGCATCGTATCCACAGGAAACTTACCAGGGACTAGTTTGATGTGGCAAAGGGACAGCCCCTTTGTCACACCAACTTATGCTCAACCTGGGAAAATAAAAAAACGCGGCGAACGTTTTTGTGACGTTCGTCGCGTTTTGCTATTCGTTGGATTCTTCAACCTTGTCGACGGTCCAGGTGGCTCCGAGGCCTCCGGTGGTGTTGCGGCGGATGCGCACGGTGACTTCGTGGCGCTCGCCGGCCTGCGTGTAGCGCAGGGGGAAGATTGCGCGGTTTCGCGCGGCCTCGATGGTGCCGCGTTCGCGGGCGATCCAGTAGTACTCGCCGACGATGCCGAGCGTGTCGGCGCCGTAGGGGAGATAGGTCGACAGCTGGTGTAGCAACGGGCCGGGGCAGAAGACCTCGGTTGCGAAATCGACGGGGAAGTCCTCGGGGATGGTCGGTGCTGCGGGTGCGGGGGCCGGTGCTGCTGCGGGTACCGAAGCCGGTACCGGTGCGGGAATTTGGTCATAGACAGGTGCGGATGCGGACTCGATGACGGGTGCAGACTCGGGCGCCGGTTCTGGCTTAACTGCGGAATCTGTCGGTTCCACGGAGACGGATGTGTCTTCAGTCTCGGTTTTGGCGTCGGCTTGCGGGGCGTCCTCCGCCTCGACAGACGGCTTTGCCTCGACCGGTGTGGAGGCCATGGTGGTGATGCCGGCATTGGCGTTCTCGGGGTCATAGACGACCGTGAGCGAGATGGCGGGCTGCGGCGTCTCGGGCTCCGGTGCCGATTCGGTAGCGCCTTGATCGGCGGGCTCGTCGGACTGATCGTCCTCGGCCTCGTTGCCAAAGACATCGCTGTTTTGGAACGCAGGCGTCTCGGGTTGGTCAGCGGCTTCTTCGGTTGTCGACTTGGGCGCTTCGTTGAGCTCCACAGTTGCTTCCTGCTCGGATATGACTTCGGGATCGGTCGTGGCGGCGATTTTGGTTTCGGCTTCTGCCGTTACCTCAATAGCGACTTCGATCTCTGTCTCGGGCTCGGGTTCCGGCGCGGCTTCAACCATGGCTTCGGGCTCGGGACGCTTAACGTGCTTGGGGCGCACGGCCTTGAGGTCCTTCTCACCGCGTTTCTTCTTTTTGTAGGACTGCTTGGCGCCCTTGGTAGCCTTGGGCTTGTCCTCGCCCTTGGCAAGGGCGGCATCCCATGCCTCGTTGGCGATGACGGTGGCATACAGGCGACCGCCCTTAAAGACGGTCAGCTTAATGCAGTCGTCGAGCTCCTCGAGCAGCTCGCGCGTGGACTCAAAGCCCAGGTCATAAGCGGTCATGTCGCCAGCGGCGAGCGCCTCCTCGACCTGCGTCATAAACGTCTGCTTGCCGCATCCAATCGCATCGCGCAGCAGGCGATACAGATAGATGTGGTTGCCCAGCGAAAGCGTGGGCCTAACTATTGTCTTGCTCATGGCAAATCTCCTCTTTACACATGTAAAGCATCTTACCATCGCATGGCGTTCGCCATGGCGGCGCCCAAGGCAAACGGGCGCGAACCGCTTTCGATTCGCGCCCGTTGTACAGGTCGGTTATCTATGAGAGGCAAATGTGCTTAGTTGCCCGATGCCGTGCCTTGGCTCGAGTTGTCAGATGCCGTGCCGGACGCGGTTCCGCTCGAGCTGTTGGTGTTGCTACTGTCTGCTGCACCCGTTCCCGACGTGGCGCCGCTCGTCTGGCCTCCCGTGTTCGGCTGTGAACCGTCAGTTGTTTGGCTTGAGTTGGTCGTGTCGGACGGCGTGCCACTGTTGGCCGTAGAGGAATCGGTGCCCTGCGATTGGTTTTGGGTGTTCGAGGACGAATCGGCTGAGGTAGAACTGTCTTGCGTGCCGTCCGCCTGCGCCTGCTGATCTTGCGACTGGGTGTTGACATTTGCATCGCTCTCGGCCGTGCGCGACGAAAGGATCGGCTCGGGGCGCTCGCCCAGACCCTCACCGGCGGTGGTGATGAGGATGGCGCCGGCGCAGGCGATAACTGCGACGATGGCGATGGCGATCGAGAAGATAATGACCTTCTTTTGCGTCTGGCTGCGCTCTGCTGCCGCCTTGGCGCGCAGGCTGTTGGGGGCGACGCGCGCCGTGGTCGCGCGCCCCGCAATCTGGCGCATCTCCTGCGTAGTCGCGGCGCCACCCAGGTGCTCCTCGACATTGGGCTCAACGGGCTCGTAGACGCCGGCAGGGTAGTCGACAGCGGCATGCGTGCCCTTGATTGCTTCGGCGCTGGCGGAGATAAAGTGGCGATAGACCTGCGAGGACACAACAGTGATGACTGAGCTCACAGCGGCACCAATCACCGAGCCGGCAATGCCGATCTTTGAAGCAAGCGCGACGCTCGTGGCGGCAGCTGCGGCGCCGGCGATGATTTGGGGAATGGAAATGTCGTCGAACAGGCCCTTTTTGGGCGCGATGGCCATGGTTTGTCCGATGGAATGGTTCTCGTGCACGCCGTTGTTGAGCGCTGCCGGTGTCATGACGCGCGTGCGCGGCGCGTCAGTGTACTTGGTTGTCATACGGGGTCCTCCCGGTGTAAATCTGCTTCGTTTCGTGTAGCCATCAGGGTACCCACCAGATGTGAATCGTACGTGACATTTAGCAGATACCATCAACTCATCAATAGCTCACCAAGTTGGTGGGATGCGGTTGCACCCGGCGGTTGAACTACAATAGGGCTTGCTAATTGTTGTGAATGGCGTCTACGCACGGGAGCATTCTTATGAATCTTCACCTTTCTCAGTCTGATGGCTTTTTGCGTGTGGCGGCGGCGTCGCCGCAGATTCGCGTTGCCGATGTCGAGGGCAATGCCGAGGTTGCGCTGGCGGCTGTTCGCGATGCTGCCGAGCGTGGCGTTCGTGCGTTGGTGTTGCCCGAGCTTAATCTGACCGGCTATACCGCGGCCGATCTGTTCCATAACCGCACATTACTGCATGTCTGCGAGACCGCGCTGGCACATATTCTCGATGAAACTCGTGAGCTGCCGATTGTCTTTACCGTCGGTCTTCCCGTTGCAGTTGCCGAGAATATCTACAACTGTGCCGCCGTGTGCTGTGCGGGCGAGCTTTTGGGCCTCACGGCCAAGAAGTATCTGCCCAACTATGGCGAGTTCTACGAGCGCCGCTGGTTTGCTCCGGCGCCTGCGGATCCCGTGTGGGTTGAATTTGCCGGTCAGGGTCCGGTCCCGCTGGGTTCGGGGCTTGTCTACCGTTGCTGTGATGAGGGCGCCGAGGACCTGGTGCTGGGCGTTGAGGTCTGTGAGGACCTGTGGGTGCCGGCGCCCCCTTCGACCGAGATGGCGCTTGCCGGTGCGACGGTGATCCTCAATCCGTCTGCTTCGGACGAGATTATCGGTAAGGCGGATTACCGCCGCAGCCTCATTTCCAACCAGAGCGCGCGCCTGTACTGCGCCTATGCCTACGCGGACGCGAGCGAGGGCGAGTCCACGACCGACATGGTCTTTGCGGGCGAGAACCTCGTCTACGAAAACGGCTCCAAGCTCGCCGCGACCAAGCTGCTTACCTGCGATATGGCCATCGCCGACGTTGACCTTGACCGCCTGGTTGCTGAACGCCGTCGCTCGACGACGTGGACGCGTGCCGACGATGCTCCGGAGGCCACGACCGTTGAGTTCTCTTTTGAGGGCGCGCTCTCCGAGGCTCCCGTCCTGCGCGATGCCTGCGACATCGACCGTGTCTTCCCCCGCGCGCCCTTTGTACCGGCCGACCATGGTGACCTGGCTGAGCGTTGCGAGACCATCCTCGACCTGCAGACCGCGGGCCTCAAGACCCGTCTTGCCCATACGGGTACCAAGGCGGCTGTCATCGGTCTTTCAGGCGGCCTGGACTCCACGCTGGCACTGCTTGTGACCGTGCGCGCCTTCGATGCGCTGGGGCTGCCGCGCACTGGTATCACGGCCGTGTCCATGCCCGGCTTTGGCACTACGCACCGCACTAAGTCCAATGCCGAGTCGCTCGCTCGCGACCTAGGCGTGAGCTTCCGCGAAGTCTCGATCCATGCGGCCGTGGAACAGCATTTTAAGGACATTGAGCACGATCCGGCCGTGCAGGACGTGACTTACGAGAACAGCCAGGCCCGCGAGCGTACGCAGATTCTGATGGATCTGGCCAATCAGGCTGGCGGTTTTGTCATCGGCACGGGCGACCTGTCGGAGCTGGCGCTCGGCTGGGCTACCTATAACGGCGACCACATGAGTATGTATGCCGTCAATACGAGCGTGCCCAAAACGCTTGTGCGCCATCTGGTGCGCTATGCGGCCGATGTCTTTGGTGGTCGCATCGCCGAGACACTGCTCGATATTCTCGATACGCCGGTGTCGCCCGAGCTTTTGCCGCCCACGGGCGACGGCGAGATTGCGCAGAAGACCGAGGACCTGGTGGGCCCGTACGAGCTGCACGATTACTTCCTCTATTACCTGCTGCGTTTTGGCTTTGAGCCGGGCAAGATCTACCGCATGGCGCTCAAGAGCTTCGAGGGCGTCTACGACGTCAAGACCGTTCACACGTGGCTGCGTACGTTCTACCGTCGCTTCTTTGCCCAGCAGTTTAAGCGCAGCTGCCTGCCCGATGGCCCCAAGGTGGGTTCGGTCACGCTCAGCCCGCGCGGCGATTGGCGTATGCCGAGTGACGCCAGCTCGCGTCTGTGGCTCGCCCAGATTGACGCGCTCAATCCAGTTGACTAAGGTTGGCTAAATTGAACCAATACGGGGGTTGCAAGCGTTACACTTTTGCAATCTGATGGCCCGTATCGCGCGGCGCTCTTGTCGGAGCGCCGCGTTTTTTATATCGAAAGGTGGCACCATGCAGGCATCGCAGCGTCTCGACCGCTTTGGCGCGGAGGTCTTCGCCTCGCTCAACAACAAGCTTCTCGCGCTGAAGGCTCAGGGCAAGACCATTTACAACATGAGCGTGGGCACGCCCGACTTTAAGCCGTACGACCACGTGGTCGAGGCGCTCACGCAAGCGGCCCAGGACCCCGAGATGTGGAAGTATGCCCTGCGCGACCTGCCCGAACTCAAGCAAGCCGTGTGCGATTACTACGAGCGTCGCTTTGGCGTTTCGGGCATTACGCCGTCTATGGTGCAGTCGTGCAACGGCACGCAGGAGGGCGTTGGCCATTTGGGCCTTGCCCTGCTCGATCCGGGTGACACCATTCTGGTTCCCGATCCGTGCTACCCGGTCTTTGAGGCAGGTGCCAAGATCGCCGATGCCAAGCTCGAGTACTATCCGCTGGTGGCGGAGCACAATTACCTGCCCTATGTGGCGGGTATCGATCCCGAGGTGGCCGATCGTGCCAAGTACATGATTGTGTCGCTGCCCGCCAACCCGGTGGGCTCGGTGGGCACGCCCGAGGTCTACGAGGAGATCATCGCTTTCGCCCGCGAGCACGACCTGCTCATCGTTCACGACAACGCATACTCCGACATCGTGTTCGACGGCGAGCCGGGCGGCAGCTTCTTGCAGTATCCTGGTGCGCTTGAGGTGGGCGTGGAGTTCTTCTCGCTTTCCAAGTCGTTTAACGTCACCGGTGCGCGTATCGGCTTTTTGGTCGGCCGCGAGGACGTGGTCTCTGCCTTTGCCAAGCTGCGCGGCCAGATCGACTTTGGTATGTTCTTCCCGATCCAGAAGGCTGCTATCGCCTGCCTGAACGGCCCGCGCGATGAGGTCGAGGCGCAGCGTCTGAAGTACCAGGAGCGCCGCGATGCCCTGTGCGACGGTCTTGAGGGCCTGGGCTGGGAGCGTCCCAACGCGCATGGCTCTATGTTTGTGTGGGCCAAGCTTCCCGGTGGTCGCACCGATTCCATGGCGTTTTGCGAGGAGCTCATGGAGAAGGCCGGCGTTGTGGTGACGCCGGGCGCGAGCTTTGGTCCTTCGGGCGAGGGGCACGTGCGCATGGCGCTGGTCTTGCCGCCCGACCAGATTGCTTTGGCTGTCGAGGCCATTCGCGAGGCGGGCCTGTATTAGAAAGGTATTTCGGCTCGTCAATAGCTCGAAACCGATTTCGTGCAGTTATTTTACGATTTCTGCAAACAATTTCGGTAAACGGTCGATTTTTGGCTGCGAATAGGAGCATAATCAAAGTCCCGATTGGATGTATTGGGATTACGGCAAGCCGCTCGGGTCGTTCCCGGGCGGCTTGTTTGTGGAGAGAGATGGGAGTTTCTAATGGTTAACGAGAAGAAGGTCGCTATTGTCGGCTGCGGTTTCGTCGGTTCGTCTTCGGCGTTCGCGCTGATGCAGAGCGGTCTGTTCTCCGAAATGGTCCTCATCGACGTGGACAAGAACCGCGCCGAGGGTGAGGCCCTGGATATCGCGCACGGTATGACGTTTGCCGAGCCGATGAAGATCTACGCCGGCGATTATTCCGATGTCGCCGACGCCGCCATGATCGTCGTCACCGCTGGCGCTGCCCAGAAGCCCGGTGAGACTCGCCTGGACCTGGTCAACAAGAACGTCAGCATCTTTAAGTCCATTATCCCCGAGATTAAGAAGTCCGGCTTCGACGGCATTCTGCTCATCGTCTCCAACCCGGTCGATGTTCTGACCTACGCCGCCATCAAGATGTCCGGCCTGCCCGAGGGCCACGTCATCGGTTCCGGTACCGTGCTCGACACCGGCCGTCTGCAGCAGATGCTTGGTGCCCACGTCGAGGTCGACCCGCGCGATGTCCAGGCCTATGTCATGGGTGAGCACGGCGACTCCGAGTTTGTCGCTTGGTCCAGCGCTCAGGTTGCCGGCGTTCCGCTGAACACCTTCTGCGAGCTTCACGGTCATCTGGAGCATGAGGCTGCCGAGAAGCGCATCGCCGAGGACGTCAAGAACTCCGCCTACACCATCATCGAGAAGAAGCACGCCACCTACTACGGCGTCGCCATGGCCGTCAAGCGCATCTGCACTGCCGTCATGCGTGACGAGCAGACCGTTCTGCCCGTTTCCTCGCTCATGGTGGGCGAGTACGGCCTGTCCGATCTTGCCATCTCCATGCCGACCGTCGTTGGCCGCGACGGCGTTGTCTGCCGCGTCCCCGTGCCGCTGAACGATGACGAGCAGCATGAGCTCACTGCCTCCGCCAAGGCCCTCAAGGACATCATCGACAGCGTCGACTTCTCCTGCTAAATCAAGCTCGCGAGAGCGAAAAGCTACAATGAAGGCGTCCGAGTCCACACGGTCCGGGCGCCTTTTTGGTGCAAAATAACCTGTCCTCGATGCACCATAGTTGATGGGAGGGCCATGTCGGATTCGCCTAATTTTTTGACCTATGCCCAGACGGCGTTTGACCCGTTTGAGGAACGGCCGTTCTGCGCTGTGGATAGCCTGGTCTTTGCGTGGTTGTCCTATTTGCGTTTGCCGGGTGATATGGCGGAGCTGACGAACTGGCAGGGCCTAGACGTACGCGAGCTGCTTCGTGCCGAGTGCTATCGGGACATGATTGGCGACCTGTGGGATCCAGAGGGGAGCAGGGCCTTGTTGGAGGCCGTGGCAGCAAGCCCTCGCTACCGTGGCGTGCACGTTTGCGGCTATCGTGCCGTGAGCGATGTGGTGGCGACAGAGCAGTTTGCAGCCATGGCGTTCCGGTTTCCGGCGGGGTTTAGCTATCTTTCCTTCCGGGGGACCGACAGTACGATTGTGGGCTGGAAAGAGGACTTTAACATGGCGTTCCGGTGTCCTGTGCCGGCCCAGGAATCCGCGGCGCGCTATGTGGACGAGGCGGCGGATGCGATTGACGGGCCGCTTTTGTGCGGAGGTCATTCCAAGGGTGGAAACCTTGCGGTGTACGGTGCGGCGATGTGCTCCGATGTCGCCCGTGAGCGAATCGAACGGGTGTATTCCCATGATGGTCCTGGCTTCGTCGAGGAGTTTCTGAACGGCAACGCCTTTGCCGATCTTTCCGGCCGCATCGATAAGACGCTACCTCGGTCGTCGATCTTTGGCATGATGTTCGAGACACAGGAGGACTATGCCATCGTTGAGAGCACTGAGTTCAGCCTGCTGCAGCACAATCCCTTTAGCTGGGTGGTTGATGGTCGCGACTTCGTGTACTGTGAGCGCCTGTCCGCCGGTGCTCGATACGTTGATGGCTCCATTCGCGAGATGCTGCTTGCAGTGGGGCCTGCCGAGCGCGAGCGTTTTGTAGATGCATTGTTCTCCGTGTTTGAGGCTACGGGTGCTGAGCGGTTTGCGGATATCGCTGGGAATCTGCGCGAGAGCCTGCCCGTGATGCTCCAGGCTGCACAAGGCTTTGACAAGGATACGCGACGCTTTGTCTCGCAGACCATCGTGGCAATCCTTAAATGCGCACTGCTGCCCAAACGACCCCAGATCGACATGCCCGCTGCCGGCAAGAGTTTGGCAGAACAGCTCGAGGCTTGGCAGTCCGAGCTCCTGCGCTAGCCATTGGTGCAAAGCAACCTGTCCCCGATGTACCAATCTTCGATGCGCTCGGGGAGGGCTCGACCGCTATACTGGTTCGTGCCGAAATCGATCTAGAACGGAATGCCGTATATGAAAATCAATCACGCGATTCTGCATATCCTGGACTTTGACTCTGCCGTCAACGTTATGAGCCAGCGCGAGCTCGATATCGAGAGCCGCACCGTGCGCAACTTCGTGACCACGCATCTGCGCCGCGCACGTACCTCGGCCGACAATAAACGCGCCACGTTTGCCGAGAACTCTGCGTTTGGCGGCGAGCTCAAGGATTACTTCTTTGGCGAGCGCGAGTTCGTGGACCTGTCGCAGCAGATTGCGGAGTTTATCTCCTCCGAGCTCACCAAAGCCGAGAAAGCCGAGTCCACCGACGTGCTCGTGGCCGATTTTGACGACGATGAGGATGCCCGCTGGTTTGCCGTGATGCTGCTGGGCTCCAAGCAGGCTTTTATGCACGAAGTGGGCCGCGAGGAGGGAGAGGTGCGCAACGACATCGCGCGCCACTACGCCATTCTGCCGAACCCCTCGCAAAAGGTGCCGAGCTATGCCATCGTGCGCGCGAGTACCATGGAGATCGGCTACGTGGACAAGAAGCGCAAGATTGCCGGCGAGGACCGTATGCTTATCCCCGATGGCCTGCTGCAGTGCGACACGGGCGTATCGGGCAAGGAGGTCATCGACATCGTGACGCGTGTGGTCGAGGAAGTCGCCGAGGAGCACGGTGCCAATACGGCCGTAGCGCTCGCTAAGGTTAAGGCTGCCGTTGCCGAGAAGGTCGAGGATGACGAGGAGCTTCCGCCTTGGGATATCGTCGATGAGGTCTTTGAGGACGAACCGGTCATCAAGGAGAGCGTACGTGCGGCGCTGACCGAAGAGAAGGTGCCCGAGCGTGTGCCCGTGGAGCGCAAGCAGGTCGAGCGTGCGGCCGTGCGCAACCACAAGATTCGTACCGACACGGGCATCGAGATCAGCTTTCCGGCCGAGATGGGCTCGAACTCCGAGTACATCGAGTTCGTCAACGAACCCAACGGCCTCATCTCCATCGAGCTCAAAAACATCGGCAGCATCGAGAATAGATAAACTGCGCTTGGACGCTGCAGAAAAATAAAGGTCGAAGCCCTTCGGGACTTTGGCCTTTTTGCTTGGAGCTGAATTGAGTTGCAGACTGAGCATACGTCAGCGAAAACGCCCCAGAGCGAGCAAGGTGACGTGAAAGAGGAGGGCATTGACCTTTTGGTCATGCCCGACGACTGAACGTCAGATTGCCGCTCTGGGGCGTTTGCAGCGTCGGCTAGTTACGCGGTTTGATAAAACCGCGTAACCCTACAGTTGACGTAAGCCCACTTCCAGGCCGGTCTTGCTGTCGGTCTGGGCGTCGCGCATCTTGATGACGCGGGCGGGAACACCGGCCACGACGGCGCCGGCGGGAACATCCTCGACGCATACGGCACCAGCGGCGACGACAGCGCCCTTGCCCACGCGTACGCCTTCCAAGACCACGGCGTTGGCGCCGATCATGACATCGTCTTCGATGACAACGGGCGTAGCGCTAGCGGGCTCCACAACGCCTGCCAGCACGGTACCGGCGCCGATGTGGCAGTTCTTGCCCACGGTGGCACGGCCGCCCAGCACGGCGCCCATGTCGATCATGGAGCCTTCGCCAATGACGGAGCCGATGTTGATGATGGCGCCCATCATGATGACGGCGCGGTCGCCGATCTCGACGCGGTCGCGGATGATCGCCCCCGGCTCGATACGGGCGTTGATGCCCTTAAGGTCGAGCATGGGTACGGCGGAGTTGCGGCAATCGTTCTCCACGTCAAAGTACTCGATAGAATCGACGTTAGCGTCGAGGATTGCCTTGAGCTCATCCCAATCGCCAAAGACGGTCTTGCCGTGGCAATCGCCGTAGACGCGCGCGTCGCCCCACTGGACCTCCGTATCGGGCTTCTCGCGTACGTACAGTTTGACGGGCGTCTTCTTGGGCGCGGTGGCGATGTAGTTGATAATCTCCTGTGCATCCATCTCGGCTGCGTTGCTCATTTGCTGTCTCTCCTTTGGGTGGATTTGGTTGATGCCGGGTTAGGCAAACATGACCTGGTCAAACGTGTAGAAGCCGGGCTCGCAGGTGACGAGCTTTTGAGCGGCGGCCAGAGCGCCGTTGACAAAGATCTGACGGCTCGTGGCGCGATGCGCGAGCGTGACTTCTTCGTCCTGGCCAAAGAAACTCACTTCGTGTACGCCGGCGACCGTGCCGCCGCGCAGCGAGTGCATGCCGATCTCCTTGGGGTCACGCGCGCCGCACATGCCCTCGCGGCCATAGACGGGGTGGTAACCTGCCTCGGGCTCGGCTTCGACGACGGCATCGAGCAGCAGCTTGGCGGTACCGCTGGGGGCGTCGACCTTTTGGTTGTGGTGCGTCTCGACGATCTCGCAGTCAAAGCCGGGCAGCTCGCGCGTGGCCTGGGCCACCAGATGACGCAGGGCTGCGATGCCGATGGAGTAGTTGCCGGAGTGCATGACGCGGGCGTCCTGACCTAGCTCGCGCAGGCGATCCATCTGCTCGGGCGTATAGCCCGTGGTGCCCGAGACCAACGCCGCGTCCGTACGCTCGACATAGGCAACGACGGCATCGAAGGTCACGACGTTCGAGAAGTCGATGATCACGTCGGCTGCCGGGGCGCTCTCGAGCTCGGTCAGGTCAAAACCGATCTGGGCGACGATGTCGAAAACGGGCCGGCCGGCGGCGTCGACAATGCCCTCGGCGGTAGTGCGGATGAGCGAGCCCATACGGCCCGTTCCCATAATGACAGTCTTAATCAAGCAGACCAGCTCCCTTCAGAGCATCGGTGAGTGCAGCGCGTGTGTCGTTGGCCATGGGGCACAGCGGCATACGGTAGTTTGCCTCGATCATACCCATCTGTGCGAGCGCTTCCTTAACGGGGATGGGGTTGACCTCGCTAAAGAGGGCATTGATGAGCGGCTGGCCGGCAATTTGGATATCGCGGGCACGCGCCACGTCGCCGTCCAGATAGGCACGGCACATGTCGTGCACGAGCTGCGGCTGAACATCGGCCCACACGCTGATGGTGCCCGAGGCACCCAGGCTCATGAGCGGCACGGTGAGGGCGTCCTCGCCCGAGTACATGCGGAAGTCGTCGGACAGCAGGTGGGCGATCTTGGCCGCGTAGGCGACGTTGCCCGAGGCTTCCTTAATACCCATGATGTTGGGGTGCGCGGCCAAGCGCTCCACATTGCGCTCGCTGATGCCGCAGCCGCAGCGGCCGGGGATGTTGTACAGGATGCAGGGGATATCTACGGCATCGGCAACGGTCTTAAAGTGCTGGTAGATGCCCTCTTCGTTGGACTTGTTGTAGTAGGGGGTAATGAGCAGCAGGCCGTCGGCGCCCAGGCCCTGATAGGTGAGCGACTTGGTGAGCATGGTCTGCGTGGAGTTGGAGCCCGAGCCGGCGATGACGGGGACACGGCCTGCAACCTGCTTGACCACCGCGGCGACAACGGAGTTGTCCTCATCGTCAGTCATCGTGGCGCTCTCGCCGGTGGTGCCCAGGGTGAGGATGGCGTCGGTACCGTTTTGCAGGTGGAAATCGATAAGGCGCTCGAGCGCGTCAAAGTCGACGCTTCCGTCCTTTTTAAACGGCGTGACGAGGGCGACGATCGAACCCTCGAGGTTGCGGATATCCATGTTCTTCTCCTTCGCTTCCGCGATCTGGATGCGTTTGTTCCACTGAGCGGCGACGGCCAGACGCTCGTCCTGGGCGCGACGGCGGGCACTTTCGGCGCGCGACTTGGCCAGCAGCTCTCGGCCGCTCGGCAGCACGTCGAGCGTGGCAAAGTAATCGCCCGGGCGCTCAGCACGGCGGATGAGGTCGGCCGAGCCATCGGGGCGCAGCAGCACCTCGGCGGAGCGCAGACGGCCGTTGTAGTTGTAGCCCATGGAGTAGCCATGCGCGCCGGTATCGTGGATCACGAGCAGGTCGCCCATGTCGATATGCGGCAACTCGCGATCAATGGCGAACTTGTCATTGTTCTCGCATAGGTTGCCCGTGATGTCGTAGGTGTCCGTAACGGGTGCTGCGGTCTTGTCGGCGCCACCCGGCTGACCCATCACCGTGATGTGGTGGTAAGCGCCATACATGGCAGGGCGGATCAGATCGACGGCGCTTGCGTCGACACCGATATAGTCCTTGTAGATCTGCTTCTCGTGGATGGCCTTGGTGACCAGGCAGCCGTAGGGGCCCATCATAAAGCGGCCCATCTCGGTGCAGATGGCCACATCGCCCATGCCGGCAGGAACCAGGATCTCGTCGTATGCCGCGTGCACCCCCTCGCCGATGGCGTGAATGTCGTTGGCCTGCTGCTCGGGCAGATAGGGGATGCCGACGCCGCCGGACAGATTGATGAAGGCGACGTGTGCGCCGGTCTCGCGCTCCAGGCGCACGGCAAGCTCAAAGAGGATGCGCGCAAGCTTGGGGTAGTAGTCGTTGGTGACGGTGTTGCTGGCAAGGAATGCGTGGATACCAAAGTCCTCGGCACCCTTGGCCTTGAGCGTGCGAAAGGCCTCGAAGAGCTGCTCGGTGGTCATGCCGTACTTGGAGTCGCCCGGGTTGTCCATGATGCCGTTGGAGAGCTGGAACAGGCCACCCGGATTAAAGCGGCAGCTGACCGTCTTGGGGATGGGCCCCGCAACGTGCTCAAAGAACTCGATGTGGCTGATGTCGTCAAAGTTGACGATGGCACCCAGCTTGTCGGCGAGCTCAAAGTCCGCCGCCGGCGTGTCGTTGGACGAGAACATGATGTCGTGTCCCGTGATGCCCAGCGAGCGGGCGATCATGAGCTCGGTATAGCTCGAGCAATCGCAGCCGCAGCCGTATTCGTTGAGAATGGAGATGAGCGCCGGGTTGGGGTTGGCCTTGACGGCAAAGTATTCCTTAAAGCCCGGGTTCCATGCAAAGGCGTCGCGCACTTCTTGCATGTTGCGGCGGATGCCCGCCTCGTCGTATAGATGAAATGGCGTGGGGAACTGCTCGACGATATGCTCGAGCGTCTCCTTGTCCACAAACGGCTGCTTAGCCGCATATGCTTCGTTGGGGGTCAATGCCATGTCCCGTAAACCTCGCTATCCAGACGGCGCCATCTGCGCATCGAATCCGCATAGCGTGGACCCAATGTCCGGATAGCGCTCCCGCATTGCTGCAGACAGTCCTGCGGGTGTTTCCCGCAGGCCCACCAGGCTGTTCGTGCCCGAAAAACCCAGTTCGGCGGGTTTCGCCTCCCCGCGGGGTCAAAGCCTGCCGGCTCGCCCGCGGCTCTTCGTGCCCGCGCCTCTATCAAGTGGTAACGACCCTACCACGTTGCACTTTACCAAACAAGAGTATTCGTATATAACGTTTAAAAAATGCAGGGATATGCTGGAAACATGTGTGCCACAATCCTGTATCACAATAAGTTGCAACAGGTGTGCCTCACGAAGGGATTCTCTATGACCGAGCTCCAAGAACTCCGTCGCTATCGCCGCGATCTTCATCGCATTCCGGAGCTCGATTTCGATCTTCCGCAGACGATCGCCTATATCGAGGGCGTGTTGGCGCCGCTCGCTTGTGAGGTGACCCATCCGTGCCCCAGCTGCGTCTGCGCTTTCTTCGACGCTGGCGTTGGTGCCGTGCATGCCACGGCGATTCGCGCCGACATGGACGCCCTGCCCATCGCGGAGGCAACGGGCGCGGCCTTTGCCTCGACGCATCCCGGCAAGATGCACGCCTGCGGGCACGATGGGCACATGGCTATGGCACTTGCTGCGGCAACCTACGTTGACCGTACGATTCGCGAGCAGCCGGGTGCCATCAAGCGCAACGTGCTCTTTGTGTTCCAGCCTGCCGAGGAGACGACCGGTGGCGCCAAGACGGTTTGTGAGAGTGGGGTGTTTGAGCGCTACGGGGCGGACCGCATCTTCGGGTTCCACGTATGGCCCGACCTGCCTGCGAACACGTTGGCGAGCTGCTCCGGCCCATTGCTGGCGCGTTCGAGTGAGACACACATTCATATCCATGGCACGAGCATCCATATCGCTAAGACCTATGGCGTTCCGGTCGAGGAGTCGCACGATGCGGCGCTGGCGGCTGCCAAGTTCTTGGTTTCCGAGCGCGAGCTCATGGACGAGTTGGGTGTCGACGAGCCCTGCATTGGTAAGTTCGGCCTGCTGCAGGCCGGCACCGTCTGCAATGCGGTGGCGGGGGAGGCCCATGTTGCCGGCAGCCTACGTGTGTTTACGGACGACATGTTCGACCGCGCGCGCGAGGGCGTGCGCCGCGTGCTGGACGATGCCTGCGTCGCAACGGGCTGCACATATGACCTCGATTTTGCCGAGGGCTATCCGCCGGTCGATAACGACCCCGAGCTGTTCGCCCACATTGCGCCTGTCTTGTCCGAGCTGCAACTCGTGGATGAGCCTTTGCTGATTGCCGAGGACTTCGCTTTCTATCAGCGCCATCTGCCAGGCGTGTTCTTCCTCCTGGGTACGGGCGTGCCGGAGGGACAAGATAATCCGATCGATTCGGATGGCTGCCCCGCCTATGCCACGAGCGCCCTTCACACTGATACCATGCTCTTTGACGAGGAAATCCTACTCAAAGGCCTCGATGTCTACAAACGATTGCTTGGCTTGGAGTGACGATGGAACGACGCCGACAGTCTGCCGTATATAGTCCGGGTGGATGCGGATGCGGTTTGCTGCTGCTTCCGGTCATCGCTGTGAGCATTGGCGTGATGTTTGTGTTTGCTGGGCTGGCTGCGGCGGCACTCGTACTGTTTATCACCGCCATCGGCGTGACGGTCTGGCTGTGCCGTTCTCGCGAGCGGCGCCGCGCCGACGGTAAGACCAATGTCGGCTGGGTCGTCTTCCTGATCATTGCGTACCTATTGAGCATCAGCTACCTGGTGTTCTTTGTCCTAATGATGATCAGTGCCTTTACCGGGAAATCCGTCACGGTGGGTTGATGCGCTGCCAGCAGACGGTCACGCAAAGTGCGTTTGCTCGGCGTCTGGATAGCTGCATTGGCCGTTTACCGCAACCTTAGCCCTCAGCTAATGAATTCAAGTTCAATCCTTTCTACGATGTGCTGTGTGCCGGCACGGTAGCCGGATCGTAGGAAGGATGAATAATGGCAAAAGAGGGAAAGAAGCCGATCGGCAAGATTGTCCTAGGCGTCATCGTGGTGCTGGTTATCGTCGGTGCCGTGGGTTCTATGGGTGGCAATTCAACCGATTCGTCTGCGAGCGATTCGGCAAAACCTGTCGAGGCGACACAGCAGGCTGAGGAGCAAAAAGAACCGCAAGAACCGTATACCATTGCTGATGAGGCTGAAGACACCTCCAATCAGTTTGCCTATAAGATCACGGGCACGCTGACCAATAACACGGACAAGGAAAAGAGCTACATTCAGATTGAGTATGTTCTGTATGATGCCGATGGCAACCAGGTTGGAACGGCTCTTGCAAACACCAATCATCTGAAGGCGGGCGGCTCCTGGAAGTTCGAGGCGCTGGGTACGGTGTCTCCCGACCAGGTTGCTAGCTGGGAGCGTTCGGACGTAAGCGGTTTCTAGCATGTTGCATGCACTGGGGGAGGTGAAGTCGTATGCCCGATAAAAAGCTGACTGAGGAGTTGCTCAATGAGCTTCTCGATGCGCCGAACATCGATGGCTATATCAGGGAGCACGACTTTGCCGCCCCGTCGCTTTCGGACTACCTGAAGCAGCTGCTGCAGGAAAAGGGCTTGGAGCGCTCGCGCGTGGTTCGTATGGCCGATCTCAATGAGACCTTTGGCTATCAGATCTTTACCGGTGCGCGTCACCCGAGTCGCAATAAGGTGCTGCAGATTGCCTTTGCGATGGCGCTGACGCTCAAGGAGACCAACCGTGCGCTGACGGCTGCCGGGGTAAGCGTCCTTAACTGCAAGGATCGCCGTGATGCGATTATCATCTTTTGCATCGATCGCGGGTGTAGCCTCCAAAAGGTTAACGAGGAGCTGTATCGCTTTGGTGAGGAGACGGTGAGTTAGCGGCTGATATCTGAGCCGGCGGGGCTGCCGAACAACGATGCAAGCGAACGGGGCGCGGATGCCATGGGGTGTCTGCGCCCTGCGCTATGATGGAGGCTATGGATACTCAGACCACAACATATTCCGATGACGAGCTGACCGCAGCGCTTGCCGAGCACCTGGCGTCGCTCGGTCGCGACGACAGCTATCGCGTGGAGCGTGTACTTAAGCGCTCGTCCGTTGAAACAACCGAGCTCGTGTACTTTGAAGGAACCGGCGGTGGTTCGCTCGGCCCCTTTGTCCGTAAACGCATCGATGCTTCGGCTCAAATCGGCGGGGCATACGAGCGTCTGTTTGCCTCTCAGCGGGCAGGCAGGCGTTTTGAGCACCTGCCCAGAATCGTCGATTGTCGTCGTGTGGGCGACGAGCTCAACGTGGTTATGGAATACATCGAAGGGGAGACGCTCGGGGCGCTGGTGGACCGTCTGGGAGCCACCCCCGATTATGCACGTGAATTGTATCCTGCCCTATGCGATGCCGTGGGCGAGCTCCACGCCGGTTTTGCAATGGCGGGGGAGACGTCGGCGCCGGTGATCCATCGCGACCTCAAGCCGTCGAATATCATCGTGACGGGTGCCAACTATACGTCTGATGACGGCCTGACGTTTTCGTCGCTGGTGATTATCGACTTGGGGATTGCGCGCGTATGGCGCGATGGTGCCGATGCCGACACCGTCAAGTTTGGCACGCGGCCCTATGCGCCGCCCGAGCAGTATGGGTTTGGGCAGACGAGCGTGCGCAGCGACGTCTACGCACTTGGCGCCCTGTTGTTCTTCTGCTTGACGGGAGTCGACCCTAAACCAGGGCTCGACATGCGCGAGCAATGCGAGGCGCGTGGCATTCCCACTCCACTTGCCGATGCCGTCTGCATGTCGATGGCGCTCGACCCGGCCAAGCGTTTTGCGAGTGCGGAGGCATTGGGACGGGCGACGCGCGCGGCATACGATCTGAGCCGCCCCGTGCGGCCTCCTGCGCCTGCGCCTGTCCGTACTCCGGCCTCGGAGACGGTGTTGATGCTCCAAGGGCTCCAGAACCCCGCAGGGCTTCCTAGGCCTGCCGCCTCCGCTGCATGCGGTCTGCTCTCTCGCGTTCCGGAGTCTCTGGGGCGCATTTGGAATACGCTTGTCTGCTTCTCCCTACTTGTGTTCTTTGCCGGAAGTCACTTTGCCGTCTTTCACCCCACGGGAGCAAACCAAAGCTACCCGACGTGGTTTCTCATAATCGAGTATTTTTTCTTTGTTGATGGCCTTATGGTGCTTATGCATTTTGTGCTGCTCGATAAGCGCCGTCTTCGTCGGCGATTCGCACTGCTCGACAGCTATCGCGGCAAGAAACTCGCGAAACTCTGGCTCAAGGCATTGGGTGTGCTGCTCCTATGCATGATCGTCATAGTCGCGGTTGCCAATGCGACCGGCGTCGTCGATACCTCCGCTACCTAAAAGAAAAGGGCCCCATTGGGGCCCTTTGCAGTTGCGCTTAGATGCGGTTCATCTGAGCGGCGACTTTGTTGTACCAGTCCTGCCACGTGGGCGGGCAGTACTTTTTGGCCGCTGCCGGGGTAAGGGTGGAGCCGTAGTTGGCGCCCAGATAGGCAACGTGAGCGGAGATGCCCTCGCTCCAGCTGCCAAAGCTGCGCCAACCGCCGCCACGGGCACTCCAGCCCCAGGCGTTGTAAGAATTGGCGCAATAAGCACCCTTGGTGCTCTCGATGCAGGCGATGGCGGGGGACCAACGGGGGTCGACACCGGTATTCCAAGCGGCGACGGCAAAGTTATAGCCCTGGCCTGCCATGGGGGAGCCGGCGAGATAATTGTCGATGCGGCTCGTCCACTCATTGATGAACGAATCGTAATCGGAGCTACCGGTATTGGCGTTGTTCACCGTGGTGTCGATGGTGGTGTTGGTGTTGGTGGCCTGGCTGCTGGAATTGCTGCCGCTTACGCCCTCGCCCGAGAGCTTCTCGGCGGCGGCGGCCTTATCGGCCTCAAGCTTGGCAAGCTCGGCGGCATTTTCCTGCTCGGCTTTTGCCTGCGCCTCGCTGCGGAGCTGCTGGGCCTGAGCCAACGCATCCTCGGCGTTTTTCTGCTCTGCCTCAAGCTGAGACTTGGCCTGCTGGAGCTCAGCCTTGTTCTGCTCGAGTTCGGTTTGCATGTTATTGAGCTGTTCGATCTCGTCGACGCTCGAGCTCGTGATCTGGTTGGTGTATTTGCAGGTCGTGATGAACTCACCCAGGCTCTGCGCGTTGACCAGGAAGCTCACGATAGGATTGGTGCCCTTCTGATACTTGTACAGATCGCGCATGGCGGAGCTTGCTTTGGCCTGCTGCTCGGGAAGCTTAGCCTCGATTTCCTCGATGCTTGCCTCATTGGAGTCAATCTGCTTTTGCAGGTCATCGAGTTTGGTGCGGGCGTCGTTGTAGGCGCTCGTGGCGGCTTCGATCTTCTGCTGGGCTGCGGAAAGCTGGTCCTGCGTTGCCTGCGAGGCGGCATACGCCGCAACGGGGGAGAGCATCGGCGTGGCCGTCAGCGCAACGGCGAGCGCGGCGCTCGTGATGATACGAGCCGGCTTCGACGCAATGAGCGCTGCGGTGCGATGATTCGAATGCTGCATCCAGTCCCTCTGCAATCAATCGTAGGTTATGGTTCGAACGGTATTCTACTACTGCTTTCGACCTCAACTTGAACCTTAAAGGTTCCAAAGGGTCAAGTCGAACTTGAGGCTTTGGCTTTGACCTGCAGTTATGATGAATTGTTGAGAAACCATAGAGTTCAACTTTAACGTTACGGGGGCCTGTTTGCGGACGGGCTTTCGGCCGTGAAAGCTATCTCAACAGGGGGTTTGCAGCTACAAGGCCCCATCGCGGTGAGTGCGGCTTTATGCTGGACGATCACGTCGATTGCCATAGATACGGTGGAGCTTTGGGCACCAGCGGCTCGGCACGCTAGAATAAATCAGTTGCGCAAAGACCGCCCGTTGTGTGGGCAGTTCATGATAGGAAGTTTCCATGGCATTGCAGTTTACAGAGCGCGAGTTCATTCCCGTGCTGCTCGGTGGCGACATCAACGCCTATTCGGTGGCGCGCGCCTTCTACGAGGAGTACCAGGTCAAGAGCCTGGTCTTTGGCAAGTACCAGACGGGTCCCGCGTACCGCAGCCAGATTATCGACTACACGCCTAACGTGGATATCGATACCATGCCCGTGATGCTCAGGACCGTCAACGGCATTGCCCAAGCGCATGCCGATAAGACGATTGTCCTTGTGGGCTGTGGCGATAACTATGTTGCCCTCGTTGCTCAGGCCAAGGATGCCCATGAGTTGGCGGATAACATCGTCGCGCCTTACGCTCCCTATAGCATGCTTGAGCAGTGCCAGAAGAAGGAGATCTTCTACGAGCTGTGCGAGAAGCATGGTGTGCCCTATCCACATACCTTTACCTTCACCATGGCGATGCTGAACGCCAAAGGCGAGGCACCTGCCGAAGTGCTCGACCAGATCGATTTTCCCTACCCGATGATTCTGAAGCCTTCTGACGGCATCATGTGGTGGCAGCACGAGTTCGAGGGCCAGAAAAAGGCCTATGAGATTGCCGACCGTGCCGAGCTGGAACAGGTCATTCGCGACTCGTATGCCAGCGGCTACACCGACGACCTGATCTTGCAGGATCGCGTGCCCGGCAACGACGAGTACATGCGCGTGCTCACCAGTTATTCCGACCGTAACGGCAAGGTGCGTATGATGTGCTTGGGTCACGTGCTGCTCGAGGAGCATCAGCCTCACGGTGTCGGCAACCACGCCTGTAT
This sequence comes from uncultured Collinsella sp., assembly GCA_958413765.1. GTDB lineage: Bacteria > Actinomycetota > Coriobacteriia > Coriobacteriales > Coriobacteriaceae > Collinsella. The sequence goes on along the minus strand of CATYVH010000003.1, from coordinate 72,038 downwards.
CATCACCGAGCCCAATGACGAGCTCATGGGCGGCGTGCGCAAGTTGCTCGAGGACCTTCACTTTGTGGGCTATTCCAACTTTGACGTTAAGTACGACGAGCGCGACGGCTCGTTTAAGTTCTTCGATTTCAACACGCGCCAAGGTCGCAGCAACTACTACGTTACCAACAGCGGCTTTAACGTCGCCAAGTATGTGGTGGACGAGTATGTGTTCAACCGTCCGTTTGAGCCGGAGTTTGTGACGGCACAGGACGAGGCACTGTGGATGGTCGTTCCCATGGGCGTCGTCGACAAGTACGTCAAGGATCCCGAGTTGCGCGCGGAGGTGCATCGCCTGGACAAGGAAGGCAAGGGCGCCGACCCTTCGTTTATGAAGGGCGACTTTGTCTTTAACCGCTGGCTGCGCATGTGGCACACCAAGCTGCGCCACTTTAAGCTGTTCAAGACGTATTACAAGTAGATGAGTGCGGCGCCCGTCCGGTTTACATCGGGCGGGCGCGGGTATGATACGCGCAATTGCGCAAGCGTCACCAAGGAGGCGGCGATGGAAAAGCTGGGAGTTATCGGCGGCATGGGCGCCGAGGCCACGTCGTATTACTACGACCAGGTGGTGCGCCATACGGCTGCTGCCTGCGATCAGGAACATATCGACATGGTGGTGCTCTCCAAGTCGACCATGCCCGACCGCACGCTTGCCATTAAGACCGGCGAGCATGCCAAGCTGCTGGCGACCATGAAAGAGTGTGCCCAGGCACTCGAGTCGCTGGGCTGTGCGCACATTGCCATTCCCTGCAACACGTCGCACTACTTCTACGACCAGATCCAGTCGTTTACGAAGGTGCCGATTATCCACATGCCGCGTGAGTCGGTGCGCTATGCCCTTGCGGGTGCGGTGATGGGGGAGTGCGAGTTCGACCCCAACCTGAGTATGCCGGCCGAGCCGGTGCACAAGATTGGCATTATGGGCACCGACGGAACCGTGGGCGCGGGCGTCTACGGCCGCGAATGCGAGGCTGCGGGTGTTGAGGTCGTCTATCCCAGCGAGAAACGTCAGAACGATGTGATGTCGCTTATCTACGATGATGTGAAGGCCGGACGTGAGCCCGATATGGATAAGTTCGACCGCGTGATGTGGGAGTTCGCCCGTAGCGGCTGCGACCGTGTCATTCTGGCCTGCACCGAGCTATCGGTGCTGCAGAAGTATCGAGAGATGCCCGAGATCACCCTCGATGCCATGGATGTCCTGGTGCGCGAATCCATCATCCGCAGCGGCGCTCCCTACCGCCTCTAGCTTCCGACCTGCCAAAAAAGGGACAGGTTAATTTTGGTAGCTTTTATCTGGTGAAACAGTAAAGGCCTCGGCTCGTTTGGTGCGAGCCGAGGCCTTTTGCGTTGGGCGGTTGCTGCCGGTGGCGAACTAGAACAGGAAGCCGATGGCGATGAGGGCGATGCTGACGATGAGCACGGCGATGTCCAGGCCCTTGATGGGGTAGCGCTTGTACGAGCTGGCGCGTGTACGCAGATAGAAGCCGCGCTGTTCTGCCGCCAAGGCCGTGGCATCGGTCTTGGCCACGCTCGAGATGAGCAGCGGCACACACAGTGGCAACATGAGCTTAAGCTTCTTGATAGGGTTCTTGGTGTCGTACTCGACGCCGCGCGCGGTCTGCGCTTCCATGATGGCGTTCATCTCCTGACCAAACACCGGCACAAAGCGCAGCGCCGTGGTAAAGGTGAAGGCATAGCGATACGGTACGTGCAGCACCTCGACGCAGGCGTTGGCAAGGTCGTTGAGCTTGGTCACCATGAGCATGAGGATGAGCGGTAACGCCACACCCAGCAGGCGCAGACAGGCCTTCGATCCTGTGATGAGGCCCGTGTCGGTGATAAAGCCCCACACAACGTTGCCATCGCGCATAAAGGCCAGCTGGAGCACCAGCATGATAAGCGCGAGCGGAATCAGCAACTTGAGCAGCGAGAACAGACGGTCGACGACACCGGCATAGGCGCCCAGCGCAAGGGTGAGTGCCAAAAAGCCCAGCAGCGCCACGTAGGTGTCGGACAAGAAGATGCCGACGATGATGGCGGCGGCGAGGCCCAGTTTGACGACGGGGTTCAGGCGATGCAGCAGCGTATCGCCCGGCATGTAGTCGATGACGTTAACCACGGCGGACCATCTCCTTGGTAATGCGAACGACATCGGTGACCTCGCTCACCTGCGCAAAAGCGGGCGAGACGGAAGATGCCAGACGGCGCGAGAGTTCAATAACCTGGGGAGGCTCCACGTAGGCACGCCGCATGAGATCGATGTTCGAGAATAGCTCGTGCGTGCGGCCGCGGTCGAGGATGCGACCGTCGGCCATTACTACGATACGCTCGGCAAAGTCGGAAACAACTTCCATATCGTGGCAGACCATGATAACGGCGCAGCCGCGCTCGGCCATGGTGCGCACCGTTTCCATGACGGTCATGCACTCGCGGTAATCAAGGCCGCTCGTGGGCTCGTCGAGCACGACGATCTTGGGCTCAACCACTACGACGGAGGCAAGCGCCACCATTTGTCGCTGGCCGCGCGAAAGTGAGAAAGGTGCCTCATCGGCAGGCAGGCCAAAGCGGTCGATAACAAGTTGAGCACGGCGCAGAGCCTCGGCACGGTCGATGCCGGCAAGCTCCAGGCCAAAAGCGACCTCGTCGAGTACGGTATCCTTGCAGATCTGGCGGTCGGGGTTTTGGAAGAGGGTTGCGACTTCGCGGGCGATGCGGCTCGTAGGAACGGCTGCGGTATCCAGCCCCGTAACGCGCACGCTGCCCGAGGCGGGCTTAAGCAGGCCCGTGAGCAGCTTGGTGAGCGTGGTCTTGCCGGCACCGTTTTGGCCGACGATGCCCACGAGCTCGCCGGGATAGAGGGTCAGGTTAAGGTCGTGTACGGCGGCGCCGCCATTGGGATAGGCAAACTCAACGTGATCGAAGGTGAGCACGGGCTCGGCGTCCTTGGCATGAGGGCGCAACGACGGTGCATGCGGGGAGCCGGCGGGCGCCTGGGCTTCGCTGGCCGCGCGTGCGGGGTCGACGATGCCCGAAATCAGGAGCTCGGCCTCATCGACATCCAAGCAAGGGGTACCGCTTACCAGGCCATCGGCCTCGAGGCTATTGAAGATACGCGTGACGCGAGGGCAGTCGACGCCGATGGCACGGAGCTCGTCGGTATGCGCGAAGACCTCGTGTGGCTCGCCCTGCAGCGCGATTTCGCCATGGTTGAGCACGAGCACGCGGTTGCAGTACTCCGAGAGCAGGGCGACCTTTTGCTCAACGACGACGATGGTGATTCCAAGTGCGCGGTTTGCCTCACGCAGCGTCTCGAAGACCAACGTGGAGCTGGCGGGGTCGAGTGCCGCGGTGGGCTCGTCGAGAACCAAGACGCGCGGACGCATGGCGAGGATGGCTGCGATGGCTACCTTTTGCTTCTGTCCGCCCGAGAGGGTGGCGATCTCGCGGTCGCGCAGGTCGCTGATGCCGACGGTCTCGAGCGTTTCGCTCACGCGCTGCTCGATCTGGTCGTGGGGAATGCCAAAGTTCTCGAGGCCAAAGAGCATCTCGTCCTCGACGACCGAGGCGACCATCTGCGTGTCGATATCCTGCAGCACGCTGCCGACGATTTGCGACACGTCGGTGAGCGAGGCTTCGCAGGTGTTGTGGCCGTCAACCATGACGGACCCAAAGAACGTGCCGGTGTAGTGGTGGGGCACGGCACCCGACAGGCAGGCGGCAAGCGTGGACTTGCCGGCGCCCGAGGGCCCGATGATGCCGATGAAATCTCCCTTGTTCACGCTGAGCGAGATGTGGCTGAGCGCCTGCTCGGTCTGCGTGCCATAGGAGAACGAGACATCGTCGACGTTGATGATCGTTTCCATGGATACCTTTCATAGTCATTGGGGACGTTTTTACATGACCAGTCGTTTAAGAACGTCCCCAAAAGCTAGTTATTTGGGACAGTCTTGTGTTGGTGGAGCGCGGAGACGGCTTTACGAGGTGCCCCAGGTTGGCGCGAAAGAGGAGCGAAGCGTACTTGGGTACGCGAGCGACGAATGAACGCCAAGATGGGGTGGCTCGTAAAGCCGAGTGGGTTAGTTGAGCCTAAGGGCCTTCTGAATGGGCAGGTAGAGGGCGCCGACCAGAATGGCGTTAAAGACGGCGGTCATGGCGACGACGGGCAACATGGCGGCGGCGAGCTCGCCGACCACGCCGAGCATGGCCATCTTGATGACCATGAAGATGGCGCCGGAGACAAAGGTGGTCAGGAAGGTTGCGACAATGGCGATGGCGGGCTTGACCTGACCGTTCTTGCCGGCGGCGTTGACGATGCCGGCCATGAGCATGGCGGCGATGCCCTCGGCGGCAAAATCGACGAACGGCGAAGTGGTGGTGATCTGGATCACAGCAGCCGAGATGAGGCCAATGACGAGCGCCTGGCCGATGTTGGGGCGAACGACCAGGATGGTGAGGCAGAAGGCCGAGATGATGAACTCGGGGCTGATCATGCCGCCCGAGATGCCCGAGATTGCCTTGCCGACGGTGAAGTTGAGGATGAAGCCGGCGGCGAGCAGGATGGCGAGCAGGACGAGGGCGCGGACATCGAGTTTGCCGCGATCGGCGGTATGGACGGTGCGGGGCTGGGTGGCGGTGGTGTTCTGAGACATGGTGAAAATCCTTTCGGAAGGGGATTGCAAGAGAAAAGCGGAGGCGCGTGATGCGAATGCGATCGGGCTCGAGATAGAAAAAGGCCCCCGGTCGAAACCGGAGGCCTTCCAATCACCTAGAGCGCAAAAACAGGCGTGAGGGACTCACTGTCGACCGATCGTATTCGCATCACGCCACCACCAGTTGTTGAGAGACTTCATCGTGTTCTTCATGTTGGTGGCTCCTTTCGTGATGCCGTGGCGCGGTAGCACCTGATTGCTGTTGCGCTGCACTATAGCACAGCGAAGTGTGTGCGGGGAAATCTTTTTTAAAAAGATTTCAGGCGGGTTTCCCGTCGGTCAAAAGAGCGGGCTAAGCGGGCGAGGCTGCCATGGCTGCCTTGTCCGCTCAGCTAAGACATGAGGGCCTTAGGCCTTCTTGCGACGATAGATCACGTAGGCGCAGACACCGATGATGACGACGGCGCCAACGGCCATGGCGGCCATGTTGTTGCCCTCGGACTTCTCCTCGGTGACCTCTTCCTCTTCGGCCTCGGGCTCGGCCACGTCCTCATCGGAAAGGGCCTCGTCGGCGTAGGTGATGGACTCGACCAGGCAGTCGTTGTCAGCATCGTAGTCACTCGGGACGAACTCCTCGGAGAAATCGCCCTCCTGGAGGTAGTCGCGCATCTCCTCGAGCATGGCCTTGCACTTAACATAGGTGTTCTTGGTTGCAGCCTTGCCGGCCTTGTTGGCCAGGGCGGTGCGGGCCTCGGTGCCCTCGGCAGCCTGCATGGCCTCGTCGACGGTCAGGTTCTGCTCGATGAGCTCCTTCTGCAGAGCGTCGAGATAGGCGCGGACGCCGGTGGCGCAGTTGTCGCGGTTCTCCTCGGCGAGCGTGTTGATGTCCATGAGGACGTAATTGATGGAGTTCTTGGGCTCCTCGTTGTTCACGACGTCTTCCTCTTCACAGTGATCGAAGGAGACATCCTGATCGCTGAAGTAGGGGCTGACCTCGGTGAGCAGTGCGGAGTAGAAGGGAATAGCGACGGAGAACTCGGCGTTGGAGAGCATCTCCCACTGGATGGTCGCGATCTCGGGGTCCATGCCCTGACGGATCTGGAAGGTGTGGATCTCGGTGTTGCGGTTGGAGCCGATGGCATAGGCACCGTCGGTGTTGGCGTTGAGGCCGGCGACATTCTCGCCACGAGTGGCAAAGCTGCGGATCATCTCAAAGGTGTTCCAGTCGGACTTGCCGGGCTGGAAGAACAGCGGCTGCATCTCGTGGACCAGGGCGCCGGTCGTGGCGCGAGCCTCTTCGCCCTCGTCCTTGACGATCTCGTAGTCGGTGCCTTCGGCAAGCGGAGCCATGAAGTAATCGCGTCCCTGGACATAGCGCGACCACTGGTGCATACCGGCCTCGCTAATCTCCTCGCCGTAGGTCTTGGCGACGTCGAACTTGCCGTCGGTGTACTCGGCAAAGCCTTTCTCCTTAGGCATGGACTCGATGCCCTCGGAGTGGAGGCAGTTCTCGGTGTCGTCGAGGTCGACGTCATAGGTGAGGTTGCCGATGTTGGGGTTGAGCGAGGCGATGTCGTCGGCGAGCTTCATGGCAATCCACTGATGGCCGGAAAGCGCGGCGAACAGCCAGGTCTCGGTGCTGTCGGCGATGATGATCTGGTCGTTGGAGCAGACGCCCTGCTCGTCGATCAGGCTGCCGAGGAGCTCGACACCCTCGCGGGCCGTGGCGCTCTCGCCCAGAATGACGCTGGCGTAGTTGTACTCGCCGATGCCGGTCTCCTCGGTGACGGGATCGGCCTCTTCGGCCTTCTCGTTATAGGAGGTGCTCAGCGTGGCAGAGCAGGAAACGCCCTTTTCGTTAATGCCGGCCTCGGAATATGCGTCGTAGCGATCTTCCCACTGCGAGGGGTTGTCGCGAACGAAGGTGTAGCGGTAGGTTGCGCCCTTGGACCTGTACTCAAAACCGGACTCGACCGAGGTGTACTCGTTGCCGTCCTTGTGTGCGGGCTCAATGCCAAAGTGCTTGACATAGCGTGGACCGAAGTCCTCGGAACGGCCGTAGTACGTGTTGCCGTCTGCCGTGAGCTTGCTGCCCATGTAGATCTGGGTGCAGGCCAGCGCCGAAGTCGGCATGGCCATGATGGCCGCTGCTCCAAACGCAAGGCCGCAGCCGAGCTTTTTGAGCGTGTTGACAGGATGAGTAAACCTCATAATCCCTCCCAACCGTTGAAACCCTGCGGAACCGTGCAGGATTTCAGCTAATAAATACATCTATTAGCCTATCGGAAGTCTAAGAAGTATTCATTAAATTTGATGAAATACTCGATGAGCGTCCTAAAATATGCGATGAGCGGATAAGAATACTCATTATGTAGCTTTACTTAAATAAAGACACCCTGCAATTACTGTATCTGAATAAAGCGCCTTGCACGGGGCGCAAAGAAAAATCCCCCGCTGTTTGGCAAATGCATAAACAACGGGGGAGACGATAATTGGATGAATATCATACCAATGTGGAATTACTTCTTCCGGCGGTGGATCACGTTAATCGCATAGCCGATGAGCATGGCCAGAACGATGACGATAAAGCCGAGCAGGGGATTGTCGTTCATTGGGTCCTCCTATTTTCCGAGTGGGGAGAATTCGTCGACGATGAGGTCGAGGCATTGCGGAAGCGCGCGGGCTCCAAAGACGCCCGAGTTGCTGGAGATGATTTCGCCATCGAACTGCATGCCCAGCGACGGGGTGCAGGTGATCTTGGCTTCTTTGGTCTGGATGATCTTGAACTGCGGACGGCCGAGCACCTTGCCGGCGGGGTCGAGTGCGGCGGTGATCACGGTCGGGAGCAGCTGCACGGTTTTTACGGGCTCGATGACCGCGATGTCGACCATGCCGTCGTTCATGCGGCAATCGGGGAACAGGTTGATGTCGTTTTGGATGACCGAGGTGTTGCCGGCCATGCAGCAGATGCCATCGAGCTCCTCGACAATGCCGTCATGCTCAATCGTAAAGTGCGCCACCGTGGGGTTGGGTGTGGCGAGCGCCGACAGGAAATAGGCGATCTCGCCGATATCGTTTTTGGTGGGGGCGGCCTTCATCATGATCTCGGCGTCGTAGCCCGAGCCGGCGATGATAACAAAGCCGTGGCGCTTTTCGTTGCCGTTCTCGTCGAGCCAAAAGAGCTCACCCATATCCGCCTTGACGGTGCGGCCGACGCGGCAGGCCTTGGCGAGTGCCGCGGCCTCAGGGGCATTGCCGATGTTGTTGAAGAACAGGCAGGCCGTGCCGGAGGGGAAGACGAGCGTGGGGACGCCGCATCCGCGCATTTGGTCGAGCACGTTGGAGACGGTGCCGTCGCCGCCCGAAATCACCACGCGATCAAACTCGCGCACGTCTGCCACGGCGTCCTCGGGTTCCATGCCATCGCCGATAAAACGCATCACGACCTCGTCGCCACCCTGTGCAAGGGCGTGCGTGAATGCGAAGATTTCATCTGAGCTGGGGCCCGATGCCGGGTTGTGGATGATAAGGCAGCGCATACTTACGTTCCCGTTCTGTGACTAACCGAGTATAGTTGTAGGGCAATGCCGATATCCTACCCGTGTTTTTCGGGCCTAACCTTATTCGATGGGTTGATATGTACATTTCCACACATCAGGCTCTACTCGACTTTTGCCAGCGCGCCCGCGAGTTCGAGGCGATTGCCGTCGATACCGAGTTTTTGCGCGAGCGCACGTTCCACCCGCGCCTGTGCTTGGTCCAGATTGCCACCCCCGCCGAGAGCGTCGCGGTCGATCCTCTGGTGATCGACGACCTGTCGCCGCTCGCCGAGCTTATGGGCGATGAGAGCGTGACCAAGGTCTTCCACGCCTGCTCACAGGATATGGAGGTTATGCTCCATACCGTGGGCGTGCTGCCGCGTCCCATTTTTGACACGCAGGTGGCCGCCGCCTTTTTGGGCGAGCGCCAGCAGATTTCCTACGGCGCGCTCGTGCAGACGTTTTGCGGCGTCTCATTGCCCAAGACCGAGTCACTGACCGATTGGTCGCGCCGTCCGCTGACCGATAAGCAGATTGAGTACGCAATCGATGACGTCAAGTATCTGATCGTTGCCTATACCGAGATGATGAGCCGCCTACGCGAGCTGGGTCGTGTGGATTGGGTGCTCGATGAGCTGCGCCCGCTGGCCGACGAGTCGCACTACCGCGCCGACCGCCATGAGGCATTCCGCAAGGTCAAGCGCATTAACTCGTGCAGCCGCCATCAGCTGGGCATTGCGCGCGAGCTCGCCGCCTGGCGCGAGGACCGCGCCGAGCGCCGCAACATCCCACGCAAGTGGGTCATGTCCGACGATACGCTTCTGGCGCTCGTTAAGCGCAATCCCGTGCGCGTTGAGGAGTTCCGCAGCATCCGCGGCACCGACCAGCTGGGGGAGCGCGATGTGGACGGCGCGCTCATGGCCATCAAGCGCGGCGCGAGCTGCCCGCACGATCGCCTGCCGCTCATGGTGCGCGGACATCGCCAGATCTCGCCGGAGCTGGAGAGCGTGACGGATCTTATGTATGCGCTTATTCGCTTGGTTGCCGAGCGCTCGGGCGTTGCGACCTCGGTTATCGCCTCGCGCGATGACCTGGCCGATTACATCGAGCATCCTGAGCAAAGCCCCCTGCGCGAAGGCTGGCGTTTTGAGCTCGTGGGTTCGCGCCTGGACGATCTGCTTTCCGGCAACATGGGTCTTACGGTCAAAGACGGCAAAATCGAGCTTTTGTAGTTATATAGTTACGCGGTTTTACCAAGCGATGCAAACGTTCTAGGGTTGCAATGCCAAAACATCGATGGTGTCTCGTTGGCTGGGCGAGTGGGTAGAATGCCTCCAACGTGTAACTCGATTCGGAGGAATTCGCATGCCCTATTACTATGGTTACGGCTTTGGCATCGACCCGCTGTACCTGCTGGTTGTTCTTGTTTGTACAGTGCTTGGCCTTGCTGCGCAGAGCTATATCAACTCGACGTACAAGACCTGGTCCAAGGTTCGCTCGGACGGCGACACGGGTGCCACGGTCGCTCGCCGCATGCTCGACGCCAACGGTTGCAACGCCGTGGGTATCAAGGGCGTCGCCGGTGAGCTCACTGATCATTACAACCCGCAGGACAACAACCTGTATCTGTCGGATGCCAACCGTTCTGGCGGGTCGGTCGCAAGCGTTGCCGTCGCCTGCCACGAGGCGGGCCATGCCGCCCAGCGTCAAAGCGGTTATGCCATGATGAAGGTACGCACCGCCCTCGTGCCGGTCGTCAACTTTACCCAGAACACTTGGACCATCGTGCTGCTCATGGGCCTGTTTATGAACATAGCAGGGCTCACGACCCTCGCGCTGATCTTCTTCTCGTTTAGCGTGCTATTCCAGCTGGTTACGCTGCCGGTTGAGATCGATGCCAGCCGACGCGCCGTGGCGTATATCGAGCAGTCGGGCATGAGTTCCAAGCAGGTCAACGGTGCCAAGAAGGTGTTGACGGCAGCCGCGCTCACCTACGTGGCCGCGGCGCTCACCTCGATTATTCAGCTGCTCTACCTTATGGCTCGCTACAACAGAAACTCCAACCGATAACAAATGGGACCGACGGGCGCCGTGGGGATTTGTGTCCCCGCGGCGCTGTACTATGTGTTGGACTTGAATTAGCGCAGGGCCGGAGCCCATGTGCACGATGACGAAAGGGGACTGCGTGGCAGGCTGGAATCTAACCGGCAATGCCGTTTCCGCCGAGTTCGACGGATCGGACGAGCAGGAGCGCAAAGAGCTCAGCGTGAGCCAAGCGGTGGAGATCGCCGCCGGCGCGCTCGATGCCATTCCGCAGCTGAGCGTTTTGGGTGAGGTCACTGGTTTCCGCGGTCCCAATGCCCGAAGCGGCCACTGCTACTTCCAAATCAAGGACGACTCGGCGGCCGTCGACTGCATCATCTGGAAGGGCGCCTATCTCAAGCGCACCTTCGATTTGCGCGATGGCATGCAGGTGAGCTTTAGGGGCAGTTTCAATCTCTACAAGCCTACGGGTCGCATGAGCTTCGTCGCCCGCTCGTTCTCGCTGGCGGGGGAGGGCTTGCTGCGTCAGCAGGTGGCTCAGTTGGCCGAAAAGCTGCGTCGCGAGGGCCTGATGGACGAGGCTCGCAAACGTCGCATTCCGGTGTTTTGCTCGCGTGTGGCGGTCGTCACCTCGCTTTCGGGCGCCGTAATCGACGACGTCAAGCGTACGCTGCGCCGTCGCAACCCGCTCGTCGAGCTCGTCTGCGTGGGGGCCAAGGTTCAAGGCGAGGGTGCGCCCGCCGAGCTCATCGAGGGCTTGCGCCGCGCCGCCGCCATTACGCCGGCGCCCGATTGCATTTTGCTGGTGCGCGGCGGCGGTTCCTTCGAAGACCTTATGACCTTTAACGACGAAGGGCTTGCCCGTGCGGTGGCGGCCTGTCCCGTGCCCGTGGTGACGGGCATTGGGCATGAGCCCGATACCTCGATTTGCGACATGGTGAGCGACCGCCGCGCCTCCACGCCAACGGCGGCGGCAGAATCGGTGGCGCCGGCTATGACGGAGTTGGCCGACGTGCTCGAGGCGCGTCATCAGCGTCTGGGCGCCGCGATGGCTTCGATGATTGGGTCGGATCAGGTCGACCTGGAGATGCTCGATCAGCGCGGTCGCCGCGCCTGGGACACCTATACGGCTCGACTGGGCGACGCGCTCGATGCAGCCGCGCGCCGCCCGTGCCTCAACGACCCAACGTTTATGGTCGAGCGCCGCGAGTCCGAGCTTGCCCTGACGGCCGATCGTCTGTCCGGCGCCATAACGCGTTCGGTTGGGGCCTTCCGCTCCAACTTCGAGCGTCTGCCCGAGCGCTTGATCGCAAGCACCTCGGGGCTCGATGGCAAGCGCCATGCGATCACGCTCGCGAGTTCCCGTCTGGAGCATCAGGGACGTACGATGCTCAGCAAACCCGCATCCGACCTGGGCCGTGCGGCAGCCTCGCTCGATGCCTTGTCGCCGCTCAAGGTGCTTGCCCGCGGTTACTCCATAGCGTACAGCGATGATGATGTGGCTACGAGCGTCAAGACCTTTAAGCCGGGCGACGCCATCCGCGTGCGCATGGCGGACGGCAACGTGTCGGCAACCGTCAATGCGGTCGAGTAGGCCGCGTTTCACAGTGATAGACCCTTAGGAAAGGAAACAGATATGGCAGAGAAGACCCCGGTCGAGCAGCTTACGTACAAGCAGGCCTCGCAGGAGCTGGAGCTCATCATCCGCAGCTTGGAGTCGGGCGATATGGAGCTCGAGGAGTCGCTCGAGAGCTACACCCGCGGCGTCGAGCTCCTCAAGAGTCTGCGCACCCGCCTGTCCGATGCCGAGCAGAAGGTCTCGGTGCTCCTTAAGGACGTCGACGGCAACGACGTGCTCGCCGACGGCGAAGCCGCCAACACCGACGACAGTCTCTCGTTCTAACCATTCCGACCAAATATAATTACCTTGGTCTGCGAGAAAGGAACCAATCATGTGCGATTGCATCTTCTGCAAAATTGCCAACCACGAGATCCCCTCGACCGTTGTCTATGAGGACGACCAGGTCATCGCGTTCGATGACCTTAACCCCCAGGCGCCGGTCCACACGCTCGTGATCCCCAAGAAGCACTACAGCGACATCGCCGATGACGTGCCCGCCGAGACCATGGGCGCCATGGCTCACGCCATCCAGGAGGTCGCCAAGGCCAAGGGTCTGGAGGACGGTTTCCGCGTCATCTCCAACAAGGGCGTTAACGCAGGCCAGACCGTCATGCACTTCCACATGCACGTCCTCGGCGGCAAGAACCTGGGCGAGAACCTCATCTGAGGGCGCTTCTTCCTTGCATTGAAACGGAAGCTCAGGCATCGATAACTTATATATCAACGCAATAAACCCGAGCGCGAGGGCGTTTGGGTTTATTATTGAAGCGTATGTAATCTGGCGGCGCCACACCGCCTGTTAGTAGGGAGACATATGAACGTTCTGGTCGTCAACGCAGGATCTTCGACCCTTAAGTATCAGGTCATCGATACCAAGTCCCACAAGGTGTCTGCAAAGGGCTCCTGCGAGCGCGTCTGCTTTACCGGCGGTACCTTCACCCACGCTGCCAACGGTTCCAAGAAGGTGACCGAGAACATCGAGTTCCCCGACCACAAGGTCGCCATCGAGGTCGTCTTGAAGGACCTCGAGGCCAACGGCGTCAAGATCGAGGGCATCGGCCACCGTATCGTTCAGGGCGGTTGGTACTTCGGCGATTCCTCCCTCGTCGACGAGGACGTCCTCGCCAAGATTCGCGAGGTTGCCCCGCTCGCCCCGCTGCACAACAACCCCGAGGCCAACGTTATCGAGTACTGCCTGGAGCAGTATCCCGACCTGCCCAACGTCACGGTCTACGACACTGCTTTCCACTTCAACATGCCCGAGGTCGCCAAGACTTACGCCCTGCCCAAGGACGTCTGCGACAAGCTGCACATTCGTAAGTACGGCGCCCACGGCACCAGCTACCGCTACATCTCCAAGAAGGTTGCCGAAATGACCAACGGCGAGGCTCGCAAGGTCGTCGTGTGCCACATCGGTTCCGGCGCTTCCCTGTGCGCCATCGAGGACGGCAAGTGCATGGACACCACCATGGGCTTGACGCCGCTCGACGGTGTCATGATGGGCACCCGCTGCGGCTCCATCGACCCTGCTACCGTGTGCTACCTGCAGCGCGAAGGCGGCTACACCTTCGACGAGGTCGACGAGATGATGAACAAGAAGTCCGGCCTTTTGGCTGTGACCGGCGGCAAGACCAACGACTGCCGCAACGTCGAGGAGCTCGCCGCTGCCGGCGACCCCGAGGCCCAGCTCGCCTTCGATATGTTCGTCTACAAGATTGCCGCCAAGGCCGCCGAGATGGCCACTTCCATGTGCGGCATGGACACCCTGGTCTTTACCGCCGGCATCGGTGAGCACGCTCCGGCTGTCCGCGCTGGCGTGGCCGATCGTCTGGCCTTTATGGGCGTCAAGATGGACCATGCCCGCAATGCTCTGCGCGGCGACGGCGCTTGGTGCCTGTCTGCCAAGGATTCCAAGGTCAAGATTTTCGTCATCCCCACGGACGAGGAGTTCATGATCGCTTCCGACGTCGAGCGCATCGTCAACGGTAAGTAATTGATGCAAGGGGAGGGGACTGGATGGCCTTGTGCCGTTCAGCCCCCTTTTACGCTCTTTGGGCGAAGAGTTTAATAGTTATTTATTGGATTCTGATAACTTCTTATTAAGAGTACGGCCGCCTTATAGGTTTGCCGACCGTACTGTAATCACGAAGGAGTCTCATGAACGTACTTGTTGTCAACGCCGGCAGCTCGAGCCTTAAATATCAGCTTTTGGATACCGATAGCCGCGAGGTTTTCGCCAAGGGCAACTGCGAGCGTATCGGCTCGGAGATGGGCATCTTTGGCCACTCCGAGAACGGTGGTGCCAAGCAGACCGAGGAGATTCCTTTTCCCGATCATCGCTGCGCCATTGCGCGCGTGCTCGAGGAGCTCGAGAAGACCGACTTTACGATCGATGGCATCGGCCACCGTATCGTTCAGGGTGGCTGGCACTTCGATGATTCCGCGGTCGTCGACGACGAGGTCATGGCTAAGATTCTCGAGGTGGCTCCGCTCGCCCCGCTGCACAATTACGGCGAGGCCGCGGCAATCGAATATTGCCGCGAGAAGTATCCGGAGCTGCCCAACGTGGCCGTCTTCGACACCTCGTTCCACATGACCATGCCCGAGGTCGCCTACACCTACGCCCTGCCCAAGGACGTGTGCGACAAGTACCACGTGCGCAAGTACGGTGCCCACGGCACGAGCCACCGCTATGAGTGGATGATGGCCAAGGAGATCCTGGGCTCGCGCTGCCACCGTCTGCTTTCGTGCCATCTGGGCAACGGTGCTTCGCTCGCCGCCATCGAGGACGGCGTGTGCCGCGACACCACGATGGGCCTCACGCCGCTCGACGGCCTGATGATGGGCACCCGTTGTGGTTCCATTGACCCGGCCACCGTGTGCTACCTGCAGCGCGAGGGCGGCTACAGCTACCAGGAAGTCGATGACATGATGAACAAGCAGTCCGGTCTGCTTGCCATCTCGGGTATCTCCAACGATGCCCGCGACATCCGTACGCGCGCTTCCGAGGGTGACGAGCGCTGCCTGCTCGCCTTCGATATGTTCGCCTATAAGGCCATGCAGCAGGCCGGTTCCATGATTGCCTCCATGGCGGGCGTGGACACCATTACCTTTACCGCCGGCATCGGCGAGAATGACTGGTCGATCCGCAAGGCCTTCTGCGACTGCTTTGAGTGGCTGGGCGTGCGCATCGACAACAACAAGAACCGCGAGGCCGTGGGTAACGGCCCGCAGGTCATCAGCGCCGCCGGCTCTTCCGTCACGGTCATGGTCATCCCCACCGACGAGGAATACATGATCGCCCACGACGTCGAGCGCCTGACCAAGAACAACTAACGCATTCGTCTGTAATTGAAAGAAAGGCCTCCAGAGCAACAGCTCCGGAGGCCTTTTTACTAGCAGGCGGAAATTCCAGTCCCAAAGTGATCATCGCCGGCAACGCCTGCGCTCCCAACAACGGCACTCAATCATTCAGATTCCCCGCCCCAGCTCGTAGCCAAGCCGCCGTCCACCCTCCAGATTCCCTGATTGCTACGTGGCGGCAGGGACCCTACAGGGTAAAGCTCTGAAAACTTTCCGCAGGACGGAGGAAGCCCCCGCCGCACGTAGTGCGCAGCGGGGGCTTCATGCATGTCCGAGGACGTTTTCAGAGGTTTACCCTGTAGGGTCCCGAGGGGATACGTCCGCTACTCAGCCATCTGAGCCTGGACGGCGGTGATGGCGACGACACCCACGATGTCGTCGGCAGAGCAGCCGCGCGACAGGTCGTTGACCGGCTTGGCGATGCCCTGCAGGATGGGGCCGTAGGCGTCAGCGCCGGCGAAGCGCTGGACCAGCTTGTAGCCGATGTTGCCGGCCTCAAGATCGGGGAACACGAGCACGTTGGCCTTACCGGCGACGGAGGAGCCGGGGGCCTTGAGCTGGGCGACGGTGGGGACGATAGCGGCATCGAGCTGCAGGTCGCCGTCGATGGCGAGCTCGGGAGCCTTCTCCTTGCAGAACTTCACGGCCTCCTGGACCTTCTTGGCGACCTCGCCACCGGCGGAGCCCATGGTGGAGTAGGAGAGCATGGCCACGTGCGGCTCAACATTGCCCATGAAGGTGGACCAGGAGTGGGCCGAGGCGATGGCGATCTCGGAGAGCTCGTCGGAGGACGGGTTGATGTTGAGGCCGCAGTCTGCGAAGATCAGCGTGCCGTCGGTGCCGAACTGCGGGGTGTCGGTGCACATCACGAAGAAGGCCGAGACCAGCTTGGTGCCCGGGGCGGTCTTGAGGATCTGAAGCGCGGGGCGCAGGGTGTCGGCGGTGGAGTGGCAGGCGCCGGAGACCAGGCCGTCGGCGTCGCCCATCTTGACCATCATGGTGCCAAAGTAGGTGGCGTCCATCACCTGGGCGCGAGCCTGCTCGATGGTAACGCCCTTCTTGGCGCGGAGCTCGGCAAACTTCTGTGCGTACTCCTCGTGCTTCTCGGCGTTGCGCGGATCGATGACGGTGGCGCCGGGGACGTTGATCTCGTTGGGATCGCCCAGGATGACGATGTTGGCCAGGCCCTCCTCGATGATTTTGTTAGCCGCGACGATGGTGCGCGGATCCTCGCCCTCGGGCAGGACGATGGTCTTAAGGTCGGCCTTGGCGGCAGACTTCATACGGTTTAGGAAATCGCTCATGATACTCCTTACAAGCGTTTCGCTAAGCTCCAGGCCCTCGGCTGTACACGAATAAACCCGCTGCTAGCGGGTTTACCTTTCAATAATGTACGCCGCGGTGCTTGAGCTTTCCTTGTGTGGCAAGCTCATTATAGGACGCATTAGCGCTATAATCGCTCTGATAAATATGTCTCGACGTATGTTCGAGAAAAAGCCCAGTTAAAAAGCGTGTGGCTTTTGACAAGGAGTATCGATGCAGATTACCTCAGGCCTGCCTGAAGGCTTTAATGCCGGTGCGTACGACATGATCGTTGTCGGCGCCGGTTATGCCGGTGCCGTTTGCGCCCGCCGTCTTGCCGAAACCATCGGCTATCGTGTTGCCGTTTTGGAGCGTCGCGGCCACATCGCGGGTAATGCCTACGACTGCACTGACGAGGCCGGAATCCTGGTCCACGAGTACGGTCCGCACATCTATCACACTTTTAACGAGCGCGTCCATAACTTCCTGTCGCGCTTTACCAAGTGGACGGACTACCAGCACAAGGTGCTCGCCAACATCAACGGTACCCTTATGCCCGTGCCCTTTAACCATGCGAGCCTTAAGCTTGCCTTTGGCGATGAGCGCGGCGAGGAACTGTACCAAAAGCTCGTGGAGACCTTTGGCAAGGACGTCAAGGTGCCCATTATGGAGCTGCGCAAGAAGAACGACCCGGATCTTGCCGAGGTCGCCGATTATGTCTATGAGAACGTCTTTTTGCATTACACCATGAAGCAGTGGGGCCAGACGCCCGACCAGATCGACCCCTCGATCACCGGCCGCGTTCCCGTCTTTGTGGGCGATGACGATCGCTACTTCCCGCAGGCTCCTTTCCAGGGCATGCCGCAGGACGGCTATACCGCGCTGTTCGAGCACATGCTCGATCACGATCTGATCGACGTATTCTGTGACGTAGACGCCCGTGACCTCTTTGAAATCGACGAGACCACCGTCAAGATCGACGGCAAGGTCTATGGTGGCGAGATTGTCTACACCGGTCCGCTCGACGAGCTATTCAACCTCGACCTAGGCGCGCTGCCGTACCGCACGCTCGATATGAAGTTCGAGACGCTCGATATGGACCAGTTCCAGCCCGTGGGCACCGTCAACTACACCACGAGCGAGGACTATACGCGCATCACCGAGTTTAAGAACATGACCGGTCAGGTTTTGCCCGGCAAGACCACCATCATGAAGGAGTACTCCAAGGCATATACGCCCGGCTCGGGCGAGACGCCGTACTACGCTATCCTGGAGCCCGAGAACCGTGAGCTCTACGAGCGCTATCTTGAGCGTGTCCAGAACCTGACGAACTTCCACCCGGTGGGTCGTCTGGCCGAGTATCGTTACTACGATATGGACGCCGTGACCAATTCTGCCCTCGATCTTTCGGATGAGATTATCGCCTGCCATGCATAAAGTCATAACATTCGGTATTCCCTCATATAACGCCGCCAAGGATATGGACCATTGCATCACCTCCATCTTGGAGGGGAGCAATTACGCCACCGATATCGAGATTATCGTGGTGGACGACGGCTCCAAGGACGAGACGGCCGCCAAGGCCGACGAGTGGGAGGCCCGATATCCCGGAATCATCCGCGCGGTGCACCAGGAGAATGGCGGCCACGGTATCGCCGTCCTCTCGGGCCTGCGCGAGGCGCATGGTACGTACTACAAGGTCGTTGACTCGGACGACTGGCTCGACGGTGCGGCGCTTTCGACCATGCTTTCGATTTTGCGTGGCTTTGAGGAGCGCGACCAGCGCGTCGACCTGTTTATCTCGAACTACGTGTACGAGAAGGTTTACGAGGGCACGCATACCGCTATTGGCTACAAGTTTGCACTGCCGCGCAAAAAGATTTTCTCTTGGGACCAGATCGGACACTTCCGTCCCGATCAGAACCTGCTCATGCACAGCCTGTGCTATCGCACCGATGTGCTGCGCGAGTCCAATCTGCCTATGCCGGCACACACGTTCTACGTGGATAATATCTACGCATACGTACCGCTGCCGCGCTGCAAGACCATGTACTACGCCGACATCGACCTCTATCGCTACTTTATCGGTCGCGAGGGCCAGAGCGTCAACGAGGCTACGATGGTCAAGCGCTTGGGCCAGCAGTTCCGCGTAACGCGCATCATGATGGAATCGTTCCACCTGTACCAGGACGTTGAGTCCTCGCGTCTGCGTTCGTACATGATGGGCTACTTCACCATGATGATGGCGATTTGCTCGGTGCTCACCAAGCTTTCCGAGGAAGATTGTGCCGATGAGCGCCTGAAGACGCTGTGGAAGGACCTGAAGGAGTACGACGAGCGCATGTATCGTCGCGCTCGCTACGGCGTGGTTGGATTCTTTACCAACCTGCATGGACGGGCTGGAGACAAAACCACACTCGGCCTATACCATCTTGCCTCAAAGATCTTCAAATTCAACTAGCTGCGGAGTAATCGCTGCTGATAGGTTGACTGGGCCCCTTGGTCTTTAGTTTGCTACTGCGAACAGTCCTGCTCGCACGGAAAGCACATTAAGTGCTTTCCGGCTCGTGCGGAACTTGTATCAAACTAAAGGCCAAGGGGCCTCTGCTATAAGAATCGATTGTCAGGAAGTTGAATTTGAAGATCTTCGACGCGTGGTACAAAGGGGCCTGGGCTGAAAAGAATTTGGTTGGTAGTCGGTCGGAGGCGAGCGGGCGTTACGTTTGTCGCGAGTTCCGCACGAGCCGAAGAGCACTTAATGTGCTCTTCGTGCGAGCCAGGGCTGTAGAGCAGCAAACATAACCAAGACCCACCGGGCAACCGGACGAGCTAGTTTACTTCGCGGCACCGGGGATGCCGTGGGAGGTTTTGGCGGTTTTGGCTCCGTTTACGATGGCGGTCTGTAGGGCCCTTACGGCGAGCATGCCCAGCAGGTCTAGGGGAACGGCGGCGCTCGTCTGAGCGTCTAGCTTGCCGCTGGCGAGGGTGTAGATGGTGTCGCCGTCGTTGGTGGTGTGCGTGGGGCGGATGGCGTGCGCATAGGCGTCTGCGGCCATCTGGGAGACCTTGGTGGCCTGAGCCTTGGTGAGCTCAACGTTGGTGACGATGCAGCTGATGGTGGTGTTGGTGCGGTCGAGCGGCATTTGCATAGAGCCGGCGGCGGCAAAGGCTGCGAGCTCCATGTCGACGATCTGGTCGCTATCTGCTGCAGCGCGCATGCCAGCGACCCATTCGCCGGTGAAGGGGTCGACGACATTGCCGCAGGCGTTGACCGAGACCACGGCGCCTACCTTAACGGGACCGAGCGCCACGGCGGCAGCGCCAAGGCCGGCCTTCATGCAGGTGGCGGGGCCCATGAGCTTGCCTACGGTGGCACCGGTGCCGGCACCTACATTGCCCTGCTCGAGCGTGGTGGGGGTATTGTCAAGCGCCTCGCGCACGGCGGAGATGCCGGCCTCGATGTCGGGGCGTACGGTGGGGTCGCCAAAGGCGAGGTCGAAGATGCAGCTGGAGCACACGATGGGCACCTGCGTGGGGCCGACGGGAAGGCCGATGCTGCGGCTCTCGAGCTCGCGGGCGACGCCGCTTGCGGCCTCCAGACCAAAGGCCGATCCGCCCGAAAGGCAGACGGCGTGGACCTTGTCCACGGTGTTCTCGGGACGCAGCAGGTCGGTCTCGCGCGATGCCGGGGCACCGCCGCGAACGTCAACACCGCCGGTGGCGCCCTCGGGTGCAACGATTACGGTGCAACCGGTGCCGGCCTCCTCGTCCGTATAGTTGCCAAAGCAAAAGCCATCGACATCGCAAACGTCAATGGCCTCAAGCAGTGTATCCATGTTTTACTCCTATCGGTTTTCCGCCGGGCCTTATGCCCGGTCGGGATCCGTACGGTACGCCAAAATTGTAGGCGCTGGGGGATACCCAGCGCCAGATGCAATTACGATAGTTTTTGAATCGCGCGCGCGACGCGAGCGATGGGCAGGCCCACCACGTTGTAGAAGTCGCCCGAAATATCGTGCACGAGCATGCGCCCGCCGACGCCCTGGATGCCGTAGGCGCCGGCTTTGTCCATGGGCTCGCCCGAGGCGACGTAGCGCTCAATCTGCTCGTCGGTGAGCTCATAGAACGTCACGTCGGTCACATCGACAAACGACAGGCTCTCGGCGGCGTGCGGGGCTGTGACGTCTCCGGCCCTAACGATGCAGACGCCGGTTGCCACCTGGTGTGTGCGCCCCGAGAGCTCGTGGAGCATGGTGCGGGCTTCGTCCTCGTTTGCCGGCTTACCCAAAATCTTGCCATCGAAGGTGACGATGGTGTCGGCCGCGATGGTCAGCTCACTGGGATCGGCGTGCTCGGTGGCAACGGCGGCAGCCTTAGCGCGAGCTAAGCGCTCGACAAGCGTAAGCGGTGCCTCGTCATCAAAAGGAGTCTCGTCGATGTCGGCGGGAATGACGCGGATGTCGTAGCCCGCTTCGCGCATCAACTCGATGCGGCGCGGTGATTGCGAAGCCAAAATCATAGCTGAATGCCCTCGGCAACCTTCTCGACAGCCTTGTCGCCGGCGAGCGTACGCAGCAGCTCAAGGGCAAAGGGGAGCGACTGGGCCATGCCGCTGGCGGTGATGATGTTGCCGTCGTGCGTGACCTTGTCGCCGGTATAGGCGCCCTCGGGGAAGCTCTTCTCAAAGCCGGGGAAGCACGTGGCGTGGCGTCCCTCGAGCAGATCAAGCTCGCCCAGGATAAACGGGGCGGCGCAGATGGCGGCAACATGCTTGGTCGCGGCGAACTCGCAGACTACGTCGCAGACGCGCTGGTCGGCGCGCAGGTTGGTGGCACCGGGCAGACCGCCGGGCAGCACGACGCAGTCGTACTCGTCAAAGTTAATCTCGTCAAAGAGTGCGTCGCAGGTTACGGGAATCTGCAGCGAGCTTACGACCTCGCGCGTGGGCATAATCGAGACGAGCGTGGCGCGCACGCCGCCGCGACGCATGACATCGACCATAGTCAGGCATTCAATCGTTTCAAAGCCATCGGCGGCAAGAACGGCAACGCTGGGCATAAGGGTTCCTTTCATAGGGCGGCATACAATTAGCCGTCTTATACCCCGAAGACCCCCGCTTGCCACGCCCCGTTCCCCAATGATTTTGATCCCCGCCCCAGAAAATCATGCAGGGTGGATGGGTGTTGCGCACTAGGAGGGGCTTGCGGCGCGGCGATAAAATCTCAGCATCCGTCATGTTTCACTAAATGAGGAGCTGATGTGCGATGATAGGCCTTAGGGTATCCGATCTTCTTGTTTTGCTCGTTGTATTTGGTGGTGTCGCGGCTGTCGCCTTTGCTGTTATCTTGAACAAGGAATCGTCGAATAAGCCTCAGCCTCCTCAGTCCAATTCGTACCAGCAAATGCCTCCGATGCAGCAGGTCCCGCCGGCACAGCAGGTGCCGACCGCGATCGATGATGCTCAGCCGGTTGAGCCCGCTCATTTTTGCGCTCAGTGCGGCTCAAAGTTGGAAGCAAATGCATCCTTCTGCCAAAACTGCGGCGCTCCGGTCAACCACCAGTGATTTTTCTGGGACGGGGATTAAATAATCATTCGGTACCAATGATTATTTAATCCCCGTCCCATTTTCATCAGGCGTTATCGACTTTTTTGCACGCTGAGAATTGTTGCGCAACAGATTTTGCTTTTTCGGGCTTAGCGTAGCCTCAGGTCATATTCACTTCTCGATTGAAAGGGGAAACCATGCCAAATACGAGAAAAATGAAATGGGGGGGCTTCTAATAGCCGGTCTGGCGCTGGCCGCTAGCCTTATTGTCGCGCCGCTGGGCGCCTATGCTGCCGATGTCCCCAAACCGAAATTCAAAGACACATATACGGTGGAAAGCGCTGAGAGTGCTGTGTGCCGATCTTTATCCGGGAAGTACATCGTCTTTAACGAGGATAATAATGGTGACCCCGGCGATTATGGAACGGTTTTAAACGTTGAAGACGGAACGCAGAAGCGTATCAAAATGTCCCTCGAGAACAGCTGGGATGGCTACTGCTGCTTCTCTTCCGATGAAAAGACGTTATATGCGTACGACGAGGATAGCCTGTCGGTTACCGCCTATGATTTGAGCTCAAATAAATCAAAGACTTATAAGCTTGGAAGTTCCGTTATTGCAGATGGCAGGGCGAGTCGTTTTCAGCTTTCTGAAGATGGAAAATCATTTCTATTTCTTTCGGGGTCTCGATCGATTCAGTTTTGCAAGTACAATTTCGAAAAAGATGAGATTGAGGAGCAATTTGCTATAGATGATGATAATCTTGGCGTTGAGCCCTCTTCTGAGGTAATACGAGACGACTACTGGCTGTCTTCGGATGGTATGTACGGATACATAGTGTTCGATGGGTCTGAAGATGGCAAAAGTTGCAATAAAATAGTTACCTATGACTTAGGCACAGCTTCGATTGCCAATATCGTTAGCGTTGAACTGGATACGGAAAACAGTTATGGAGCCGTCTATCCTTTGGGCCTTTGTTTTTCCGGCATTCCAATTACTTCGGACAAAGGCACCGTCCTTAACAACGGCGCTCTGTTGTCGAAGAATGGCGAAATGACAAATGATGCTGTTTGCGGTCTTTCAGAGCCTGACTACCCGAATGAAGATGATGGCATTTGCTCGGTTAATTCGAGCGGTTCATTGGCTTTAATTGCGCAAGGTAATGATACTTCTTCTGACGAAGTCGCGGTATATGATTGTGCTTCGGGCAAGCAGGGGGAGAAAGTAAAGCCGTCTAGTCCGGTTGGCGCTTATGGTTCATTGTCCAATGATGGTCGATATGTGCTCGGAATTAAAACTAATTCTGATAACAATGACAAGATGGTATTGCTTGATTTAAATAAGAACGTTGCTTCTAAGACGCCTTTAAAGAGCGGAGACAGGCTCTGGTTTGCTGATGACGATACGCTGGTTTGTAGTATGGGTCATGCTGAAAAGGGCATTCGGGTTGATGTGTACAAGTCGAACATTGCGCGAAGTCCTCTAAAAACAGCGTCATCTGGAAAGGCCGAAGAGTCCTTCTTGTTCAGTCCTATTATTGTCGGCGCAATTGTTGTTGCGCTGGCGGTTGTCGTTATCGTCGTCGTTTTTGTTGTCCGCAGGAAGATGGCGTCTCGCGTGGCCACCGATTCTGGGGCGACCCCTCTGGGATCCGCTGCCGACTCACAAATTAACCCTTCGCGCCAGCAGGGCTCGCTTCGGTTTAGTGGTGAGCAGCAATTCCACCAGGCTACAACCTCTATGGATGGGCCGCGCTTCTGTGCTTCATGCGGCACTCCGCTTGTTCCTGATGCAAAGTTCTGTCCTCATTGCGGCACCCCGATAAAACGCTAACTGCGATACCGTGTCAACGTGCATAGTTAAATGAAATGCCCAGTTGATTGCATTATGAAAATGTAATCAACTGGGCCATTGTTTGGTGGCTTGCGCTGCTTTCCAGTCCCGTCTGTTTCGAAATGCATGACAGGAGACGGGGCTAAACCATCGAGCATCGAATGACTGTCTTATCCCCGCCCCAGAAATAATATCTGCTAGTTGCGCTTGAGGTGGACGACGGTTTCGCAGTGGAAGGTTTGCGGGAATAGGTCGACCGGCGTGATCTTGACGGGGGAGAAGGTGCCCTCCTCGACAAAGCGCTTGAGGTCGCGGGCCAGAGTTGCCGGGTCGCAGCTCACGTAGGCGACATCGCGGGCGCTCGTGCTCGCGATGAGGTCTATCGCCTCGGGCGCCAATCCTGCGCGCGGCGGATCGACTACCAGGACATCGGCGTCCTGATCGGGGAACTCGCGCACCGCGTCGCCGCCGATGACATCGACGTTATCGAGCTTGTTGATCTCCAGGTTACGGCGTAGATCGCGCACGGCCGGGCCATAGGCCTCGACGGCGGCGACAAAATCGCAGCGGCGGGCGAGCGGTAGGGTAAAGGTGCCGGCACCGCAGTACAGATCCACGGCAAGCTCGTCTTCCTGCGGGTCGAGGGCGTCCATAACGAGCTCAATCAAAATCTCGGCGCCCTTGGTATTGACCTGGAAAAACGATGGGGCAGACAAGCGCATCTGGCCTTCGGCGATGTTCTCGGTCCACGAGCCCTCGCCGGCGAGCATCTCGACTTTGGAGACACGGCGGGCTTTCTTTTCGCCCTTGCTCATCACACGCACGATGCTCGTGGGATGAGCGGCGTCCGCCAGCACGCGCGAGACCTGCGAGCGCGGAAAGGATCCTGTGGGCGTCCAGAGCGCGACCTCGAGCGCCTTGGTGCGGCGCGAGGCGCGAATGCCCACGCGTTCGAGCCCCAAGTCATGGCTGCCGCTTAGATAGTTGAGTGCGCCGACGACCGATTTGAGCGCCTTTGGGAAGCGCTTATCGAACAGCGGGCACGCATCGACGGTCACGATTTTGCTGGGGTCGACACCGTGCATGCCAAGGCGCACGCGACCGTTGACGACGGTCGGTTCGAGCTCGATTTTATTGCGGTAGCCCCAGTCGTCCTTGGTATGGCGGATGGGCTGTACCAACTCATCGACCTGCTCGGGAGCGAACTTGCCGATGCGCTCGAGCGTGGAGCGCAGGTTTTGCTCCTTGGCGGCGAGCTGTGCCGTGCGTGAGAGATTGCCCCACGAGCAGCCGCCGCAGATGCCAACGAAGGGGCAGGGAGGCTGAATGCGATCGGGGCTTGGCTCCAGAATCTCGGTGGGGCGGGCGCGCATGAACGACTTGCCGTCCTGTACGACCTCGGCCTCGACGGTGTCGCCTGCCACGGCGCCCTGCACAAAGACGGCCTTGCCGTTGTCGGCGTGCGCCAGCCCGTCGGCGCCGTAGGTCATCGATTCTATAGTGAGCTTCATATCCCTGCCTGTCATTCGCGTTGTTGTCCGCACCATGGTAGCAGGGAAAAGCACCCCGCATCCGAGGCTTTCCTCAAATGCGGGGCGCTTCTACAAACTGCTTCTACAAACGACTATTTCGTCTTGCCGGTAATGAGTGTCTTAAGACCCAGGCCGATCAGGCCCAGGCCCATGCGCACGCGACCGGGGCGATGGCGCTCGATGGCTTTGGTCTTGCCGGCGGGCTTCTTGCGACGGGCATTCGTCTCGGGTGCGGGCTTGGTGACCTGCGGCTCGGGCTGAGGTGCAGGTGCAGGCTCGGGCTCAATGACGGTCGCCTGGACCTTCTGAACCTCGGGTGTTGCCGGCTGCGGCTCAGGAGCAGGGGCGGGCTTTGCCTCGGCGGCGGCCTCGGCGTTGCGATAGGCACGCTCCAGCAGGGCTTCCTGTGAGTTGAAGGGCTTCTCACCCTCTGCGCGCTTCACGGGGACCCAGGTGCCGTCGCTCGTGAGGCTGCGGGCCTTCACGTTGTCGCGCAGCTGCATACTCATGTATTCGTGCACCAGGGCGCGGCAGGTGGGGTCGAGCACGGGGAAGGCGATTTCCACGCGGTGCTCGGTGTTGCGCGTCATCATGTCGGCCGAGCTCAGATAGATCATGTCCGAGTCCACGCCAAAGGCGTAAACGCGCGCATGCTCCAAAAAGCGCCCGACGATAGAACGGACATGCACGTTCTCGGTCTTGCCGGCAACGCCCGGCTTGAGGCACGGGATGCCGCGGATGATCATGTCAACGCGGACTCCTGCGCACGATGCCTCGGCGATCTTGTCGATGACCTCGCGGTCGGTGAGCGAGTTGAGCTTAAAGAACACACGGGCTGGCTCGCCAGCGAGGGCGCGCTGGATCTCGCGGTCCAGGCCGCGCATGATGAGCGGCTTGAGGCCCACGGGCGCCACGCCCAGGAAGCGGTAATCGCCGCGCAGGTTGCCCAGCGATAGGTTGCGGAAGAACAAGTTGGCGTCCTCGCCGATGCCGGGGTGGGCGGTCATGAGCATAAAGTCGCTGTAGAGCTTGGCCGTCTTCTCGTTAAAGTTGCCGGTGCCCAACAGCGTCAGGCGTGTAAGCGCCATGCCCTCGCGATAGGTGAGCTGGCAGATCTTGGAGTGGCACTTAAAGCCTTCGGAGCCGTAGATGACGGTGCAGCCTGCCTCTTCCAGACGCTCGGCCCACTCGATGTTGTTCTGCTCGTCGAAGCGGGCGCGGAGCTCCATGAGCACCGTGACCTCTTTGCCGTTCTCGGCGGCATCGATCAGCGACTCGCACAGGCGGCTCTGCTTGGCCACGCGGTAGAGTGTGATGCGCAGTGAGATGCACTCGGGGTCGTAGGCGGCCTCGTGCACCAGATCCAGGAAGGGGTTCATAGCCTCATAGGGATAAAAGAGCAGCTTGTCGTGCTGAAGTACCTGCTCGCGGATGGAGCGGGTCATATCGATGGTGGGGTTGGGCTGCGGCTTAAACGGCGTAAAGAGCAGCTCGTTGCGCAGGTGCTCGGGAATCTTGCCCTCAATGCCGAAGACATAGCCCAGGTTGAGCGGGATATCGCAGGTAAAGACCGAGCGACGCGAGAGCTCGAGCGCCTTGCGGATAGTCTTGAGCGTTACTTTTTCGAGTGAGCCCGAGACGGCGAGTACTACCGGCTGCAGGCGCAGGCGCTTCTTGAGGATGCGCTTCATGTGCTGACGGTAGTCCTCTTCCTCTTCGACGCCCTCGCCGTCCGGATCGATGTCGGCGTTGCGGGTGACGCGGATGAGCGCGCGGTCGAGTGGCTTATAGGAGCCAAAGCAGCTGTCCAGGCAGGCGAGGATGACGTCCTCGAGCAGAATGTAGGAGTAGGTGCCGGTGGGCGAGGGGATCTCGACCACGCGGTTCATCGAGGCGGGAATCTCGATCAGGCCCAGCAGACTTTCCTCGTCGGTGACGCCGTCCAAGCCGCAGGCCAGGTAGAGCGCGCCGTTGCGCAGGTTGGGGAAGGGGTGGCGCGGGTCGATCACCAGCGGCGAGATGACCGGCGACACGTAGGCCTGGAAGTAGCGGGTGACAAAGGTGCGCTCCTCGGGCGTAAGCGAATCGATGCGAGCGCGGTGAACGCCCAGGGCGTTGAGTTTGCCCTCGATGTTCTTAAAAATGGACTCCCAACGGGTAAGGAGCCCGGGCAGCTCTGCCATGACGGCATCGACCTGTTCGGAGGCGGTCATATTGCTCTTGTTGTCGACAGGTTGCTTTTTGAGCTCGGCCAGGTCGGACAGGCCACCCACGCGCACCATGAGGAACTCATCGAGGTTTGACTCGAAGATCGAGACGAACTTTAGACGCTCGAACAAAGGAACGGTCTCGTCGAATGCCTCGTCAAGCACGCGGTTATCAAAGCGCAGCCAGCTGAGCTCTCGGTTCTGCGTGTACGAGAAGTCGCGCGGCGGTTTGCGCAGCTTTGCGGCGGCTTGCTTTTTTTCGATTTTGCTCGGCATATTCATCTGTCCGTTCAGTCCCCGCAGGGGACGGTAGCCCAACACTATTCTCTATTGTCTCAATTTAGTCGACTTGCGGCACGGACGCATTGTGCGAACGGTATCTTTACCTACTTCTAACGCTGACGAGCCGAAGTACTAACGCCCGGTGCTTTGAGTAAGCGATCTATATCCTCACACAACTGGTGAGAATGTATGAATAAGAATGATAGCAAGCTGAATATAATCGAATGTAGGTCGAATCGAGGACAGGCGTCATATATATGCAGAAAACCGTTTTCGCTATGCAATTTTGAATCATGGATAACTTTGAGTGTTTCGTCTTGAATTACTAGAAAAAAATAACGTTTACCTAGGAAAATCTGCTTTACGAAACTGAAGTGCATCATGGGGGAATCATATGCGATATACCGTTCATCGCACTTTGCTGACCGTTCGGGGGCGAGGTGGAATTGCGGGTGGTTTTTGGATATAAATATGTCGTCAGCAATAACGCCTCACACGGAGGGGCGCTAACGAATCGGCCCTGACAAGGGCCCGAAAGAAAGGTAGGAGGCCATGACGAAAGGTCTGCACGTGCCTTCCGAGATCGGCAAGCTCAGGAAGGTCTGCCTGCACCGTCCCGGCGACGAGCTCCTCAACCTGCCGCCCGACGAGCTCGAGCGACTCCTGTTCGACGACGTCCCGTTCCTTGAGGTCGCGCAGCAGGAGCACGACACCTTCGCCCAGATCCTGAGGGACCAGGGCGTGGAGGTGCTCTACCTCGAGAACCTCGTCGCAGAGGTGTTCGACCAGGTCCCCGGCGCCCGCGCCGAGTTCACCGACCAGTACATCGCCGAGGCAGGCATCCGCGGCCAGCACATGCCGCAGATCGTCCGCGAGAAGCTGGACTCCATCGAGGACAACCTCGAGTTCGTCAAGAAGACCATGGCCGGCATGACCAAGGCCGAGATCGACATGCCCCTCACGGCGTCCACGACCCTCGACTCCCTGGTCAACTCCGAGTCCGAGTCCGACCTGATCATCGACCCGATGCCCAACCTCTACTTCACCCGCGACCCGTTCGCGGTCGTCGGCGAGGGCGTCAACCTCAACCGCATGTACTCGGTCACCCGCAACCGCGAGACCCTGTACGGCAAGTACGTCTTCAAGTACCACCCCGACTACAAGGACGTCTCCCTGTACTTCCGCCGCGACTGCCAGTTCCACACCGAGGGCGGCGACGTGCTGAACATCAACGAGAAGACCCTCGCCGTCGGCATCTCCCAGCGCACCCAGGCCGCCGCTATCGACGTCATGGCCCAGAACATCTTCTGGAACTCCGACTCCAAGGTCGAGCGCATCCTGGCCTTCGACATCCCCGTCTCGCGCGCCTTCATGCACCTCGACACGGTCTTCACCCAGATCGACGTCGATAAGTTCACGATCCACCCCGCCATCATGGGCACCCTGCGCGTCTACGAGCTGACCGCCGGCAAGAACCCGGGCGACGTGAACATCCGCCTGATCGAGGACACCCTCGAGCACGTCCTGGAGGACGCCACCGGCGTCGACCAGGTCAAGCTGATCCCCTGCGGCGGCGGCGACCCGATCGCGGCCTCCCGCGAGCAGTGGAACGACGGCTCCAACACCCTGTGCGTCGAGCCCGGCAAGATCTGCGTCTACGCGCGCAACACCGTCACCAACGACGTGCTGTACAAGGAGGGCCTGGACCTTCTCGTCGTGCCCTCCGCCGAGCTCTCCCGCGGCCGCGGCGGCCCGCGCTGCATGAGCATGCCCTTCTGGCGCGAGGACCTCTAAGGTCTTCAAGGACCCGTACAGGTCTTAATACATACATCTAGCTGCCATTAGATGTCTCCCATTGGGGCGGTGCGGGTTTTCGCGCCGCCCCAATCTTGTATGAGGAACGTCAACACGGTTGGATGACTGCTTTTGTAAGGAGCTTGGCCATGGACATTAAGACGATTGGCGTTGAGGAATGGCTCAACGTTTGGGAGAAGAGCGCCACGTGGGACATCGCCCAGTCGACGATCTCGTCGCTCACCATGGGCGAGCTGCGCGCGCTCGATGAGCAGGACGGTGCCACGTTCTACGAGCGCCTGGACCGCGAGAAGATGAACTACGGCTGGATCGAGGGCTCTCCGGAGTTTAAGGCCGAGGTTGCCAAGCTGTATCGTCGCGAGGTCAATCCCGATCACATTCTGCAGACCAATGGCTGCACGGGCGCTAACCTCAACGCCATCATGGCCGTGGTCGAGCCCGGCGACCATGTCATCGCCGAGTGGCCCACCTACGCGCCGCTCTACGAGATTCCGCGTACGCTCGGTGCCGAGGTCGAGTATTGGGAGCTTCGCGAGGAGCTTGGCTGGAGGCCCGATATCGAGGAGCTTAAGCGCTTGGTGCGTCCCAATACCAAGCTCATCTGCATCAACAACGCATCGAACCCCATCGGTACGGTGCTCGATGCCGATATGCTCGGCCAGATTGCCGAGATCGCCCGTTCGGCTGGCGCCTATGTGCTGTGCGACGAGGTGTACCTGCCGCTTGAGAACACCAAGGCCTTTATGTCGATGGCCGACATGTACGAGAAGGCCATTGTCACCAACTCGGTGTCCAAGACCTATTCGACGCCTGCGGCCCGCGTGGGCTGGGTCGTGGCCGACGAAGAGGTGTCCAACCGCATCCGCACCTACCGCGACTACACCATGATCTGCGGCGGCGTGTTCAACGATGCCCTGGCGACATACGTGCTCGAGCACAAGGACAAGATTCTCGAGCGCAATCGCAAGATCGTGTTTGGCAACCGCGATATCGCGCAGGCTTGGATCGATACGCAGCATCGCGTTTCCTGGACGGCCCCGCAGGGAATATCCACCTCGTTTATCCAGCTGGATATTCCCGAGGATGACGAGGAATTCTGTAAGCGCCTGTTGGCCGAGAGGGGAGTGCTGCTGGCCCCCGGTAGCCGCTTTGAGCTTCCCTGCGGCGCACGCCTGGGCTACTGCGCGAGCGAAGACGTTCTTCGCGAGGGCCTGAGGCTTTTGGGCGAGGCACTGGCGGAGTTCGATCGCTAGGGTTCCGACGATCTTCGAGGGCCTTATCCAAATTGGCCGAAGATAATCGAAAACGGACCCGTTTCCCTAGGGGAAGCGGGTTCGTTTTTCTATACCGAGAAGTCAAGTTGTTACAAATGGGGCCGTAAAGCGAGCCGGTATCCGCTGGGCCTTATACTGAGCTTCCGGTGAACGGTATCAAGCGTCTGGTAAACGATAATTTGTTTATCAGAAATGAATAGGACAAACTTTTTTCTGAATAAAAATGAAAATGGTTGGGACGCGGCATGAATCGCTGATTCTATTCATAGCTATATTAGAAATATGCAATTTGAGGGTGGTTTAATAAAGTTAAGTTCCATTTGCTATTTGGATTGAAAACGCGTTTTAGCACGTAAATAAACTTTATTAAATCAAAGTGTGCCATGCGTGAAGTATATGTGTATGCCGTTCACCCCTCATATAAAACCGTTCGGGGGCGAGGTGGAAGTATGGACTGATTTTGGATATAAATATGTCGTCAGCAATAACGCCTCACACGGAGGGGCGCTAACGAATCGGCCCTGACAAGGGCCCGAAAGAAAGGTAGGAGGCCATGACGAAAGGTCTGCACGTGCCTTCCGAGATCGGCAAGCTCAGGAAGGTCTGCCTGCACCGTCCCGGCGACGAGCTCCTCAACCTGCCGCCCGACGAGCTCGAGCGACTCCTGTTCGACGACGTCCCGTTCCTTGAGGTCGCGCAGCAGGAGCACGACACCTTCGCCCAGATCCTGAGGGACCAGGGCGTGGAGGTGCTCTACCTCGAGAACCTCGTCGCAGAGGTGTTCGACCAGGTCCCCGGCGCCCGCGCCGAGTTCACCGACCAGTACATCGCCGAGGCAGGCATCCGCGGCCAGCACATGCCGCAGATCGTCCGCGAGAAGCTGGACTCCATCGAGGACAACCTCGAGTTCGTCAAGAAGACCATGGCCGGCATGACCAAGGCCGAGATCGACATGCCCCTCACGGCGTCCACGACCCTCGACTCCCTGGTCAACTCCGAGTCCGAGTCCGACCTGATCATCGACCCGATGCCCAACCTCTACTTCACCCGCGACCCGTTCGCGGTCGTCGGCGAGGGCGTCAACCTCAACCGCATGTACTCGGTCACCCGCAACCGCGAGACCCTGTACGGCAAGTACGTCTTCAAGTACCACCCCGACTACAAGGACGTCTCCCTGTACTTCCGCCGCGACTGCCAGTTCCACACCGAGGGCGGCGACGTGCTGAACATCAACGAGAAGACCCTCGCCGTCGGCATCTCCCAGCGCACCCAGGCCGCCGCTATCGACGTCATGGCCCAG
The DNA here is from genome assembly GCA_958413765.1 of uncultured Collinsella sp. Taxonomy (GTDB): domain Bacteria; phylum Actinomycetota; class Coriobacteriia; order Coriobacteriales; family Coriobacteriaceae; genus Collinsella. Next base: position 39,689 of record CATYVH010000003.1, on the reverse strand, counting down.
AACATCTTCTGGAACTCCGACTCCAAGGTCGAGCGCATCCTGGCCTTCGACATCCCCGTCTCGCGCGCCTTCATGCACCTCGACACGGTCTTCACCCAGATCGACGTCGATAAGTTCACGATCCACCCCGCCATCATGGGCACCCTGCGCGTCTACGAGCTGACCGCCGGCAAGAACCCGGGCGACGTGAACATCCGCCTGATCGAGGACACCCTCGAGCACGTCCTGGAGGACGCCACCGGCGTCGACCAGGTCAAGCTGATCCCCTGCGGCGGCGGCGACCCGATCGCGGCCTCCCGCGAGCAGTGGAACGACGGCTCCAACACCCTGTGCGTCGAGCCCGGCAAGATCTGCGTCTACGCGCGCAACACCGTCACCAACGACGTGCTGTACAAGGAGGGCCTGGACCTTCTCGTCGTGCCCTCCGCCGAGCTCTCCCGCGGCCGCGGCGGCCCGCGCTGCATGAGCATGCCCTTCTGGCGCGAGGACCTCTAAGTCTTTCCGTTTCCGGTGCGGTCCCCCTACAACCGCACCGGTTTCGCCCGTCAAACGGGCACCGCTACTATTTACGTAATTCATTTTTTCGAAAGGATTTGAACCATGGGTGTTAACCTCTCCGGCCGTAGCTTCCTCAAGCTCCTCGACCTCACCACCGAGGAGATCGAGTACCTGCTCAAGCTCTCCAAGAACTTCAAGGACATGAAGCGCGCTGGCGTTCCGCACCGTTATCTCGAGGGCAAGAACATCGTTCTGCTCTTCCAGAAGACCTCCACTCGTACCCGCTGCGCCTTCGAGGTCGGCGGCATGGATCTTGGCATGGGCGTCACCTACCTCGATCCCGGTTCGTCCCAGATGGGCAAGAAGGAGTCCATCGAGGACACCGCCCGCGTTCTCGGCCGCATGTATGACGGCATCGAGTTCCGTGGCTTTGCCCAGGACGACGTCGAGGAGCTCGCTGCTAAGTCCGGCGTGCCCGTGTGGAACGGCCTGACCACCGAGTGGCATCCCACCCAGATGCTCGCCGACATCCTGACCGTCCAGGAGAACTTCAACTACGACATCAAGGGCAAGACCCTCGTCTTCATGGGCGACTGCAAGAACAACGTCGCTCGCTCCCTCATGGTCGTCTGCTCCAAGCTCGGCATGAACTTCGTGGCCTGCGGCCCCGAGGAGTGCATGCCCGCTGACGACGTCATCGAGGCCTGCAAGCCCATCGCTGAGGCTAACGGCTGCACCATCAAGCTGACCACCGACGTCAAGGACGGCGTCACCGGTGCCGACGTTCTCTACACCGACGTGTGGGTCTCCATGGGCGAGCCCGACGAGGTCTGGGCCGAGCGCATCGCTCAGCTCACTCCGTATCGCGTTACCTCCGAGGTCATGGCTATGGCCAACCCGGGTGCCATCTTCCTGCACTGCCTGCCCAGCTTCCACGACACCAACACCACGATTGGCGCCGAGAAGTGCGAGCAGTTCGGCATCACCGAGCAGGAGGTCACCGACGAGGTCTTCGAGAGCCCCGCTTCCAAGGTCTTCGACGAGGCCGAGAACCGCATGCACACCATCAAGGCTGTCATGTACGCTACGCTCAAGTAAGAGCATCTAGCATCTCGCTCGGGGTGCATTGCTGCGCACCCCGAGCGCTTTTGTCTGGTAAAAATCTCGCACCGAGCGACATGCACGGCACGGAAGAGCCGCTTCGGGCGAGATCAGTAAATGATTTATGAAGGGGGGATGAGAACTATGACTGAGACCGCTAAGAAAAAGCGCGGTATGCCTTCATCGTTCACCATTCTTCTTGCTCTGCTGGCAATCGTCGCGGTTGTTACCGTTATCGTCTCCGGTACGTCCGGTGGCGCGGTTACCGCTGCCCGCTTGAGCGATTTCTGCACCGCCCCGGTCAAGGGCTTCGCTGACGCTCTGCCCGTCTGCCTCTTCGTTATGATCCTCGGCGGCTTCCTCGGCATGATGACCGAGACCGGCGCCCTGGACAACGGCATTGCTGTTCTGGTGCAGAAGCTTAAGGGCAATGAGATCATGCTCATTCCCGTGCTGATGTTCATCTTCTCCCTCGGTGGTACCACCTATGGTATGTGCGAGGAGACCGTTCCCTTCTACGCCCTGCTCGCCGCCACCATGATGGCTGCTGGCTTCGACCCCATGGTCGGCGCTGCCACCGTCCTGCTCGGCGCTGGCTGCGGCTGCCTCGGCTCCACGGTTAACCCGTTTGCCGTCGGTGCTGCCGTTGACGCTCTGACTGGCGTTGGCATTGAGGTCAACCAGTCCATCATCATCGGCCTCGGTGCCGTCCTGTGGATTGTTACCACTGTTATGTCCATCCTCTTCGTCATGAGCTATGCCAAGAAGGTCAAGGCTGACAAGGGTTCCACCATCCTTTCGATGCAGGAGCTCAAGGACGCCGAAGAGGCTCACGGCAAGGCTGCTTCCGAGGTTCACAAGGAGGTCAAGCTCACCGGTCGTCAGAAGGGTGTTCTGATCGCCTTTGCCTTCACCTTCGTCGTCATGATCGTCGGCTTCATCCCGCTGGCCGACCTTAACGAGGGCGTCGCCAACTTCTTCGATGCTGGCGCTGTCTATGACGCCGACGGTAACGCCATCGTTCAGGGCTGGTCTGCCCTGATCACCGGCCTGCCCATTGGTCAGTGGTACTTCGACGAGGCTTCCACCTGGTTCTTCCTCATGGCTGTCCTGATCGGTATTATCGGCGGCCTGTCCGAGAAGCAGATCGTCAACACCTTCATCACCGGCGCTGCCGACATGATGTCCGTTGTCCTCGTCATCGCCCTCGCCCGTGGTATCTCCGTCCTCATGGCTAGCACCGGCCTCGACGTCTACGTCCTCGACGCTGCCGCCAATGCTCTGGCTGGCCTGTCCGGCGTGATCTTCGCTCCCATGAGCTTCCTGGTCTACTTCGGCCTGTCCTTCCTGATCCCCTCGACCTCCGGTATGGCTACTGTCTCCATGCCCATCATGGGACCGCTGGCTGTTAAGCTCGGCTTCTCGCCCGAGGTCATGGTCATGATCTTCTCCGCCGCCATCGGTGTCGTGAACCTGTTCACCCCGACCTCCGGCGCCATCATGGGCGGTCTTGCTCTGGCCAAGATCGAGTGGACGACCTGGCTCAAGTTTGCTCTTAAGCTCATCGTCGCTCTCTCCGTCGTCTGCGCCATCATCCTGACCGTCGCTTGCGTGATGCTCTAAGTACCCCTTGGGTACCCCACGGAAACCATGACGATCCTGTAAAGGATCACCTGGTCATCGTCTGTCCGGTGGGGTAACCCCACCGGTAGACTCCTACCTTTAGCCTCCTCCCGTTCCGTGCGCGGGAGGGGGCGCTTCTTTGTTCCGCGGTTTTACCAAACCGCGGAACCGGTCGACGCTGCACGGACACCAGAGCGACAACTTGTCATTCAAAGAGGCCGGCATGACCAAAAGGTCTATGCCGGCCTCTTTTCATGCCAATTTGTTCGCTCTGGTGTCCGTTCGCTGACTTATGCTCCACCTGCGACGTTTCCCTTGTTGGTACAAAGGTAGCTAATTTGGGGTGGGGCTTTTTGGCTGCCGCTCGTTCATGGGCAGTCAAAATAGCCCCGTCCCAAATTAGCTACCCGGGCTGCTGGCGGTTGCGGTGGGCGTGTTTGGTTGGTGCCTGTTGATGGCCTGGGCATCGGGGAGGGCAGGCTCCGTTATAATCGCCTAAGACATTAAATGGAAACGGGACGGGAGCCATATATGCGCCAGGGTTTCGACAACGCGAAGTATATCGAGCTGCAGGCCGCTCATATTAAGGAGCGCATCTCGCAGTTTGGCGGCAAGCTGTATTTGGAGTTTGGCGGCAAGCTGTTTGACGACTATCACGCGAGCCGCGTGCTGCCGGGTTTTGAGCCGGACAGCAAGTTTCGCATGCTCAAGAGCATAGCCGACGACGTCGAGGTCATCATCGCCATTAACGCGAACCACATCGAGAAGAACAAGGCTCGTGGTGACCTTGGCATTACCTATGACGAGGATGTGCTGCGCCTGGTTGACCTGTTCCGCGGCAACGGCTTTGCTGTCGCGGCCGTGGTCATCACCCAGTACGCCGGCCAGCCCGCTGCCGATGTGTTCCGCAACCGCCTGAACGCGCTCGGCATTCCCGCCAAGCTCCACTATCCCATCGAGGGCTATCCGCACGACGTCGACCTGATCGTGTCCGACGACGGCTATGGCAAGAACGAGTTTGTCGAGACCACCCGTCCGCTCGTCGTCGTGACGGCGCCCGGTCCTGGCTCGGGCAAGCTCGCCACTTGCCTCTCGCAGCTGTATCACGAGCATAAGCACGGTACCGCCGCCGGCTATGCCAAATTCGAGACCTTCCCGGTCTGGAATCTTCCTCTGACGCATCCGGTCAATATTGCCTACGAGGCCGCCACGGCTGACCTCGACGACGCCAATATCATCGATTCGTTCCACCTTGAGGCCTACAACAAGACCACGGTCAACTACAACCGCGACGTCGAGGCCTTCCCGGTAGTCCGTGCCCTGATGGAAAAGATCCTGGGCAAGAGCCCCTACCAGAGCCCTACGGACATGGGCGTCAATATGGTTGGCTTTGCCATCACCGATGACGATGCCTGCCGCGACGCTTCCAAGATGGAGATCGTCCGCCGCTACTTTACCGCGGTCGAAAATGTGCGCCGTACCGGCGTGGGCGATGAGCAAGTCGACCGTCTCAAGATTATTATGAAGAAAGCCGGCATCGATAAGAACTACTCACCGGCGCGCTCGGCGGCCCTCACCAGGGAGCAGCTGACGGGCGGTCCCGTGGGTGCCATGGTCATGCCCGATGGCTCCGTGGTGACCGGTAAGACCTCCACGCGCCTGGGCGCCGCAAGTTCGCTCATTATGAACGCCCTCAAGCATGTCTCGGGCGTCGACCTTGAGCTCGAGGTCATTAGCGATGAAGCGATCGAGCCCATCAGCAAGCTCAAGACGCATTTCCTGGGCAGCAAAAACCCGCGCCTCCACACCGACGAGACGCTTATGGCGCTGTCGATCACCTCGGCCACGAGTGAGACGGCCGCTCGCGTCCTTTCGGGCCTGGAGCAGTTGCGCGGTTGCGATGCTTTCTTTAGCGTTATCATCTCGCCGACGGACGAGACGGTACTGCGCAAACTGGGTATCAACGTGTGCTGCGAGCCCAAGTTTGAGCGCCGTGGTTTCTTCCATCGCTAAGTTTGAAGCACCGCGGTAATTGCATTGCATTTTGGCCGTATCGGGTTAGCGCCCGGTACGGCTTTTTGATCAATAAAGCGTCTATTTCGGCGAAAAATAGCTGTTTACCTGCCTAGAAACAATTTGAGCGGTATACAATAACCGTAACTGTTTCATCCTTAGCGGGATGCCGCATGATGGATATTACCTGCCATCGTGAGGTGTGTCGGTCGCGCACGGCGCGTTAGATGCTCGTGCTCGGTTTGAGGAGGCTGCTATGGCGGGCAAGGGTCGTGCGAGTGTCAACGATATGAAGCGTGTCGAGGTGCTGGTGTTGATGGAGATCGACCAGCAAACCGAAGACAATGGCGGGCCGTATGGTTTCTCGCGCAAAACGCTTGCCGAGCGCGTGGGGGTTTCGCCGTATCGTGCCCGCGCCGCAATCGATCGCTTGGATTCCGAAGGCATGATTGATGTCGTCTCGCGTTATAGCGACGACGGCGGTCAGCTTGCAAATGGCATTTGCCTCACCGAACGTGGTGAGTGGTATCTTGAGGGCGTCCGTACCGGCATGCTCGTTCAAGAAATGCTTGAGGACGAGGTTGCTGATCGATAGCAGCATGTAACCCTTGCCATAGCGACGCCGCCTGGGAAACCGGGCTGCGTTTTGTTTCAAGATTGAGAAATGCAATCGCACGCGAGAAAAATTGCGGACGGTCCGCGGCGCGAGTATTACAATGAAGACCCGTAAGATGTGGATAAACAACTTCTACGGGAAGCGCAGGTAACTCAATATGACCAAGCATGTGTTCGTAACCGGTGGCGTGGTTTCGTCCCTGGGCAAGGGTATCACCGCGGCCTCGCTGGGCCGTCTGCTCAAGTCGCGTGGCTACAAAGTAACGATGCAGAAGGCCGACCCGTATCTGAACGTCGACCCCGGTACCATGAGCCCGTTCCAGCATGGTGAGGTCTTTGTAACCGAGGATGGTTACGAGTCCGACCTGGACCTGGGTCATTACGAGCGCTTTATTGATGAGAACCTGACCCGCGATTCCAACTTTACGACCGGTGCCATCTACAAAAGCCTAATCGCCCGCGAGCGTCGCGGCGACTTTTTGGGCGGTACCGTGCAGGTGATTCCTCACGTCACCAATGCCATTAAGGATAAGTTCCGCCGCATCGAGGAGCAGACCGGCTCCGATGTAGTCATCACCGAGCTGGGCGGCACGATCGGCGACATCGAGTCCCAACCGTTTGTCGAGGCCATTCGTCAGTACCGCAAGGAGGCCGGCCTCGAGAACGTCTGCTACATCCACGTGTCGCTCGTTCCCTATATCGCCGCCGCCCACGAGGTCAAGACCAAGCCCACACAGCATTCCGTCAAGGAGCTCCGCAGCTTTGGCATCCAGCCCGATATTATCGTGCTGCGCTCCGACCACCATATCGATGACGCTATCCGCGGAAAGATCGCAAGCTTCTGCGACGTCGACACCGATTGCGTCTTTACCAACGAGGACTGCGCGAGCATTTACGATGTTCCGCAGCTGCTTGCCGAGCAGGACTTTGACCTGCGCATTTGCGAGCGCCTGGGTCTGGACCCGCGTGAGCGCGACATGAGCGAGTGGAACGAGTTCCTGCGCAAACAGAATCACGCCAACCATCACGCCGACAAGGTGAAGATCGCCGTCGTGGGCAAGTACACGCAGCTGCCCGATGCGTACCTGTCGGTTATCGAGGCCCTGCACCATGCGGGCGTCTTCTACGATCGCCATGTGGACGTCCAGCTGGTCGACGGCGAGAGCCTCGACGAGCAGAATGTCTCCGAGGTTCTGGGCGACGCCTCGGGCATCCTGGTCCCCGGCGGCTTTGGCAAGCGCGCCCTGGAGGGCAAGATCCTCGCGGCCGAGTTTGCCCGTGAGCACAAGATTCCGTATCTGGGCATTTGCCTGGGTATGCAGGTGGCCGTGTGCGAATTTGCGCGCAATGTCGTCGGCCTTGCCGGCGCCAGCTCCTCTGAGTTCGATCCGGATGGCCCGTATAGTGTCATCGATCTGATGAGCTCGCAGGAGGACGTGACCGAGAAGGGCGGCACCATGCGCCTGGGCGCCTATCCGTGCAAGCTCGCCGCCGATACCCTTGCTCGCGAGGCATATGGCGAGGAACTCGTCTACGAGCGTCACCGTCACCGCTTTGAGTTCAACAACGCCTTCCGCGACCAGCTCGAGGACGCCGGTTTGGTTATCTCGGGTCTGTCGCCTGACGAGCGCCTGGTCGAGATGGTCGAGCTGCCGCGCGACGTGCATCCGTGGTATGTGGCAACCCAGGCTCATCCCGAGTTCAAGAGCCGCCCGACCAACCCGCAGCCGCTGTTCCGCGAGTTCGTACGCGCTTCGATCGGCCAGCACGAGGGTGTCGACCGTCTGCAGGTGACGCCCATGAACCTCGCTACGGACTAAGGGTGCCGGCGAATAAGGAACATACCGAAGCTACTCCCTCGTCGCTCGCCGTGGCGGCGGGGGAGTATCTCGATTACCTCGCGGTCGAGCGGGGTTTGGCGCGCAACACGATTGCGGCCTATCGTCGTGACCTGACGACGTACTGCGCCTATCTGGAGCGGGCGGGTATTGTGTCTTTTGAAGAGGTGACTCGTCAGGTCGTGGAGGGCTTTGTCGCCGACCGTCGCGATGGGGGCTATTCCGATGCCTCGGTGGAGCGTGCGCTTGCAGCCGTGAAGGGCCTGCATGCCTTTTTGGTGCGCGATGGGGCTGTAGCCCAAAATCCAACGGCGGCGTTGCGCCTGCCTAAAAAGGCTGAGCGTTTGCCGGAGTATCTATCGGTGGAGGATGTCTCGGCTCTGCTCGATCAAGACTTCCCCGAGGGCGAGATGGGCTTGCGCGACCATGCCATCTTGGAAGTGCTCTACGGATGCGGTTTGCGTGTGAGCGAGTTGGTGGGGCTCGATGTGGGCGATATCCATATTGACGATGGCTTTGTACTCGTTCGCGGTAAGGGCTCAAAGGAACGCCTGTCCCCGCTGGTGGGAAGCGCGGCGCGAGCTCTGATGCTCTATGTAACTGAGGGACGTTCTCGCTTGGCGGCCCATGCCCGCGGAACCGAGACCTCGGCGGTCTTTTTAAATAAGAACGGACGTCGCCTGTCGCGCCAGGCCGTGCATGCGATATGCGAGCGGTATGGGCGTCAGGTGGGGCTGGTGGGGCTCCATCCCCATACCTTGCGCCACTCCTTTGCCACCCACATGCTCGCGGGCGGTGCCGACCTGCGTGTGCTGCAGGAGATTTTGGGCCATGCCGATATTTCGACCACGCAGGTCTACACGCATGTCGACCGCACGCAACTGACCGAGGTCTATCTGGCGGCGCATCCGCTGGCGCATCGTTAACACATCGCTGGCCTGCATATTTATAGGTATTTGGGGACGGGCCCCAGATTGCTGCGGCGTGCTTTTGCGCGCGCATGGGCAATCTGGGGCCCGTCCCATTTTTCGCCACTTGTCGTCGCGGTGGTGGGCCGCACGTGCCTTGGGTGGGGGAGTTTGGGGGCGATGTGAACGCCATGTAAAGGGACGCAAAAATCGCCTCAAGGTCAACTTGAAGGTTGAGGTTGAAAGGCGGGGTGCCACAGGTGGCATCCCGCCTTTGCTGTAAACACAACATATTGTGTTTTCGAACATATGCTCGGGGGTGTTTTACAACATATTGGGGGTGGAATGGTGGGGCGGGGTGGGGGAAGGGGTGGGGAAAGGTGTTGAAAAATGGGGCGGTTCCCCATATTATTGATGACGTCGACAGGCGGGGTGGTTCCCCGCGTACGTGCCATCTGAGTAACCGAGGGGAGGGCGCACATGGGAATGACTGGTGCATACGAGCGCAATCTCGATGCAAAAGGTCGTCTATCCCTGCCTGCACCCCTTCGCGAGGAGCTTGGAGAGCACGTTCGCGTGTTTAAAGCCCTGGATGTCGATGCTCTGTACGTGTTCTCTGCCGAGGCCTTCGATAAGTGGGTCGAAGGACTCTTCGCGGGTCGTGAGGGCCACGAGGGTTTTAACCCGCGTGACATTAACGACCAGAAGCTCATGAGGGCGATCAACAAGCGCACCACGTCGATGGACGTGGACAGCGCCGGTCGTATCGGTCTTTCCGAGTCTCTCCGCAAGCAGGCGAACCTCGACCGCGAGGTCACGGTTGTGGGCAACTACGACCACCTTGAGGTTTGGGATCGCGCCGCGGCCGATGAGGACGATGACGATGAGGCCCTGCTGGACCTCTTCTTCTCGTAAGGGCAAGGCACGGGTAACGGATGGAGCGTGGGATCTTGACACAAGAATATCGGCATGAACCTGTCATGCTCGGCGAAGTGCTTGAGTCGCTGCGGCTAAAGAGCGGCTCCGTTGTCTGCGATTGCACCCTTGGCGGTGCCGGCCATTCGGTAAAGATGGCCGCGCAGGTGGGGGAGACGGGCCTTTTGCTCGGCGTCGATCAGGACGACATGGCCCTCGAGGCCGCTGGCGCCCGTCTGGACCGCGAGGTTCCCGGCGTTCCGCACCAGCTGCTGAAGGGCAACTTCGGCGACTTGGACGAGCTGCTTTGCTCGGCCGAGGTGCCCGGGGTCGATGGCTTCCTGTTCGATTTGGGCGTTTCGTCACCGCAACTCGATATCCCTGGCAGGGGCTTTTCGTATAACGAGGACGCCCCATTGGACATGCGGATGGATCCGGGTAATAACACCTTAAACGCAGCTGAGGTCATCAACACCTATAACGAACACGACCTCGCCCGGATTCTACGCGTCTACGGCGAAGAGAAGTTCGCCTCGCAGATCGCGCGCGAGATCGTGCGCCGCCGCGAGCAAGAACCGATCGAAACCACCGGCCAATTTGTCGAGATCATCAAGGCGGGTATCCCGGCTGCCGCTCGTCGGCATGGCGGACACCCGGCCAAGAAAAGTTTCCAGGCCATTCGCATCGAGGTCAATCACGAGCTCGATGTGCTCGAACGAGGGCTTGATGCCGCCACCAGGTGGCTCAACCCGGGCGGACGTATCTGCGTCATCTCGTATCACTCGCTCGAGGACCGTATCGTAAAGAACCACTTTAAGGAGATGAGCCAGGGGTGCACGTGTCCGCCGGAGATTCCGGTGTGCGTGTGCGGCAACGTGCCGATACTCAAGGTCATCACCCGCAAACCCTTGGTTGCCCAGCCTGATGAGGTTGAGCGCAACCCTCGGGCGAGATCAGCCAAAATCCGCGTGGCGCAGCGTCTGTAGGCGCGACCGCGCGATATTGGACCTCCCGCTCGCACCATAAACGAAGCTTAAACACACTACCAACGTACTCGGGATGGGAGGCGGCATATCATGGGCTACAACACTTCAAGCGCAGCACTCGCCTATGATATGAACGCCATGCCCGCCTATCGTGAGACGCCGCAGGCCCCCGTTGCTCCCCGTGAGCAGCGCACGCCGCGCTTTGATGTCTACACGGGCGCGGGCCGTCAGGCAAACCAGGCGGTAAGCCCGGTTTTCATGAGCGTTCTTAAAACGTTTTGCATCATTGCGGCTATCTTCATGACGATCGGCGTCGCCCGCGTGGCGCTCGCCGGCGTTACGGCCCAGGTGCTCAACAGCAACGCCGAGCTTACCAACACGCTCGAAAAGGCGACCGATGAGAGCTCCGACCTGGAGGTCATGCATTCGGTCTATGGCGCCGACACGCGCATTCGCGACCTTGCGGGCGCTTATGGCATGGTGGAGCCCAGCGAGAGCGTTACACTTGACTTTTCGCAGGATGCAGCCGCGGGCGCCAACGCGACCGCGACCGCTCAGTAGCAAGACGGTAGCTGAGTATGACAAATGACTATCGCCGCGGTTCCGATGGGGGCCGCGGTTCTGGATGTCCCTCGTCGCGGGGACGTTCTGGTTATCAAGGAACGGGTCGGCAATCTTACAACGCCGGGCAGTCCCGTGGCAACGACCCGGCGTCGCGACTTCGCGGCTCGGGCGGCCCTCAAGTGCATAACAACAGGTCGCGCAAGAGTTCGTCGACCGAATGGCTCACAGGCGCGCCTCTGCCTCGCCGCAAAGCCGTCATGGGATTCATTGGGTTTGGCTTGGGCTTGGGCGTCTTTCGCCTTGCCGACTATCAAATTGTCGAAGCCGATAAACTGCGCGAGCGTGCCGATGCGCGCCGCCTGCTTGCGCAGACCCTCTATGCCAAACGCGGCACCATCTACGACCGCAACGGTAACGTGCTAGCGTCGTCGGTCGAATGTCGCAACATCGCCGTGAACCCGCAGCTTGTCGAGGATGTTGACAAGACGGTGTCGGCGCTGGTCAAGGCAACTGGGATCGATAAAAAGACCTGCCGCAAGCTCGTCGAGTCCGATGGCACCTGGGTGTATATCAAGCGCCAGGTGGACGAAGACGATGCTGCGGCGCTGGAGAAGAAGAACCTGCCCGGCGTGCTTTTTGAGCAGGCCATGAAGCGCGTATATCCATACGGCAATCTGGCATCGCAGGTGCTGGGTGTAGTGAATGTAGACAACGACGGCTTGACGGGTCTCGAGAAGCAATACAACAAGCTTCTGACCGGTACGAACGGTTCTCTTGTGCGCGAGCGCGCGAGGGACGGCAGCTATATCGCGGGCGGTGCCTATAAAAAGGTGGCTGCGGTCGACGGCGTTGATATCGTGACGACGCTCGACGTCAATATCCAGCGTGCGGCCGAGGATGCCCTGGCAGAGGCAGTTGAGAAGACTAAGGCCAAGAACGGCTCGGCGCTGGTCACCGATCCTACGACAGGCGAGATCTTGGCAGCCTGCTCGTATCCGACTTACGACCAGACCGATCTGGAAAACGCCAAGACCGAGGATATGAACTTGCGCCTGGTCACCGACGCCTACGAGCCCGGCTCGGTCTTTAAGACGCTCGTGGCGGGCGCCGGCTTCGACTTGGGCGTCGTGCGATCGAGTACGTCGTTTGAGGTGCCGGCGAGCATCAAGGTGGGCGACGATACCGTCACCGATGCCGACAAGCGCGACTACGCCATGACCATGGATGTACGCGAGATGATGCGCCGTTCGTCCAACGTGGGTTTTGTCCTGGTGGGGCGCAAGATCGGTGCCGACGACTTTGCCGCCTATGTGGACAAGTGGGGCATCGGTCACAGCTCGGGTGTCGATTTTCCGGGCGAGAGCCTGGGCATCGTCAAGGAGCGTGACCAGTATGACGGCGCCACGCTGGGCTCGATGAGCTTTGGACAGGCGCTGTCTGTCTCGCCGATTGAGATCGCACGTGCCGTGGGCGGCATCGCCAACGGCGGCGTGATGATGACCCCGCACTTCTATAAGTCCAGCAAGGGCGACGAGAAGGACTGGGGCGAGGGCGAGCGCGCGATTTCGGAGGACGCCGCATCCCAGGTGACATCGTGCATGCAGACGGTCGTGTCGGAGGGAACGGGCGTTGGCGGCGCTGTTGACGGCTATGACGTGGCGGGTAAGACCGGTACGGCCGAACGTGCCGACGAGAACGGCGGCTACCTCAAGGAGAACTACATGTCGTCCTTTATGGGCTTTGCACCGGCACAATCGCCCAAGGTGCTGTGCTATATCACGCTCGACGGAACGCCGAGCGGCTCAGATGCCGCTGCGGTGCCGTTCCAGTCCATTATGGCCAACGCGCTCGACGTGCTGGGTATCCCACACACGAAGTAGGGGGTTACAATCTTTGGGGCGTGGTTTGTTGTCCCATATGAGGGGTGTTCACATGCCCTGCACCACGCATGCGCGGCGCTGGGATACAATACGCCGATAGCATTATTTAGGTTTACAGGGGAGCTGCAATGATAGAGATCGCCGTCAACAACCTCGCGGCCGCAACAGGGGCCCGAACCGTGACGGGAGAAGTCGATCGGGTATGCCGCGGGTGCGTTATCGACTCGCGCCAGGTCGAGGAAGGGACGATTTTCGTCGCCTTTCCCGGTGAAAACGTCGACGGCAATGATTTTGCTTCCCGTGCCGTCCAGTCGGGTGCCGGCGCCGTCGTGATGACGCGTGAGCCCGAGACCGAGCTGGTCTCGCTGGCGCAGGACAAGGGCTGTGCCATCTTGCTGACCGATGATCCCGAGGAGTTTCTGCTGCGTTTGGCGCACGCGTATCGCCTGGAGCTTGGCTGTCTGGTCGTTGGCATTACCGGTTCCATCGGCAAGACGACGACCAAGGACGTTCTCGCCGCTGTGCTCGCCAAGCGCTATCGTGTCTGGGCCACCAAGGGCAATTTCAATAACCTGATCGGCATGCCGCTCACGGTGCTTTCCGCTCCGGCCGATACCGAGGTCCTGGTGCTCGAGATGGGCATGAACCATTTCCACGAGATCGAGCGCCTGTCTCTGTCTGCCAATCCCAACCTTGCCATCGTGAGCAAGATCGGCACCTCTCATATCGGCATTTTGGGCAGCCGCGAGAACATCGCCCGCGCTAAGGCCGAGATTGTCCAGGGCATGTGCGCCGCCGGCGACTATTTGCCGCTGCTGGTTTTGGGCGGCGAGGACGATTTTACGCCGTTCATTCGCGATACGTTCGCCCAGCCTGCTGGTATCGACGTGATGCTGGCCGGTGTCTCGGACGATGATGAGGTCCGCGCCCGCGACGTTCGCGTTGATGACGAGGGCCGTCCGGTCTTTACGCTCGATTTTGGCCAGGGCGAGACAATCGATACCATGCTTGCCATCCCCGGCGTGCAGTCCGTTCCTAATGCCGTTAAGGCCGCCGCGGTTGCCTATCGCCTGGGCGTGACGCCCGAGCAGATCGATGCTGCCTTTAGGGGTCTTACGATCACCGGGCACCGCCAGGAGATCAAGCGCGCCAAGAGCGGTGCACGCATCATCGACGATTCCTATAACGCCAGCGCCGAATCGATGGCAGCCGGCCTCGATCTGCTGTGCTCGCTTTCGTGCACGGGGTCTCGCATGGCGATCCTGGGCGAGATGGGCGAGATGGGCGATGAGGCTCCTCGCATGCATGAGCTCGTGGGCGCCTATGCCGCCGCCAAGAAGCTCGACATGCTGGCGTGCGTGGGTGGTGAGCTGGCCCAGCTTATGGCCGATGCCGCGCGCATGATGGGCATGGACGAGGACCGCATCCAGGTGTTCTCCGATTATCAGCAGGTGCTCGACCGCATGGGCGGCGCGCTTGAAAAACATGATGTTGTACTGGTCAAGGGTTCCCGCTTTGTTGAGCTCGACCGCTTTGTGGAAGGTGTGTGCTAGCCCATGTTCGGCAATCCCTCGTATCCAACGTATCAGGCTTTTTTGGGGCTTGGCATCGCCGCAGCCATTGCGCTGCTGCTCATGCCGTGGTGGATCAAGCTGCTCAAGGTCGAGGGTATCGGCCAGCAGGTTCGTGCCGACGGCCCCAAGCGTCATTTGGTTAAGCAGGGAACGCCCACCATGGGTGGCGTTGTCATCCTCGTCGCGATCTCGCTGACCTGCCTGCTGATGGGCAAGCTCACCACCGAGCTCGTACTCGTGCTGCTCGCCACGCTGGCGACCGGCGTGCTGGGCCTGATCGACGACCTGACCTCCGTTACGCATGGGCGCTCGCTCGGTCTGACGCCCCATGCCAAGATGATCGGCCTAACCATTATCTGTGTCACCTTTACGGTACTTGCCGTCAACTGGTGCGGCGTCGCCCCCGAGATTCGTTTTCCCGGTGGGTTGACGATTGACCTTGGCGTGCTTTCGACTACCATCTGCGGCTATTCGTTCCCGTGGCTCTATATTGTCTTTTGCTGGCTGATGATTGCCGGTCTTTCTAATGCCGTGAACTTGACCGATGGCCTTGACGGTCTTGCTGGCGGCACCTCCATGATCGCCATGCTCGCCATGGCTGCCATGGCGTTTTTGCACGGAGACGTGAACCTGTCCATCTTCTGCACCGCGTGTGCCGGTGCCTGCCTGGGCTTTCTGTGGTTCAACTGCTATCCGGCGAGCATCTTTATGGGTGATACCGGCTCGCTTGCTCTGGGTGCCGCGTTTGCCTGTACGTCCATCATGACTAACACCGAGGTCGTCTCCCTCATCATCGGTGGCCTGTTTATCGTTGAGACCCTGTCGGTCATGATTCAGGTTGTCTACTTCCACTTTACGCACAAGCGCGTCTTCCTTATGGCGCCCATCCATCATCATTTCGAAAAGAAGGGTTGGGCCGAGACCAAGGTCGTCATCCGTTTTTGGATTATCGCTGCGGCATTTGGTGCCGTTGGCCTTGCCCTGTTCTTCCAGTTGGGATAGTGGTCTTTCATGCCTCTTGCTGATGTCTTTAGCCTGCTCGTTTTGGGTCAGGGCAAATCCGGTCTCGATGTCGCCCGCTGGGCGCTGGCACATCCAGAGCGCGTAAGCGCCGTTACCGTGTATGGCGGCGGCACCTCTGAGCCCAATGACGCCACGCGTGCGCTCGAGGCTGCCGGTGCGTCGTTTGTCTATGGGACCGAACAGGTCGAGGGCGCCTATGACGTATGCGTGACGTGCCCAGGCATCTCGGAGTTCTCGGGCTTCTTTAAGGCCGGGCGCGAGCATGCCGCCCAGATTATGGGTGAGCCCGAGTTTGCCTATCGCCTGTCGCCCGATAACTGGATTGCCATCACGGGCACCAACGGCAAGACGACCACCACGTCGCTGACCGATTATCTGCTCAAGGCTTCCGGTGAGGCCAGTGTAGCTGTCGGCAACATCGGCGAGCCGCCTATCAACGAGATTGACGGCCGAGCCCACAACGAGTGGTTTGTGGCTGAGCTCTCGAGCTATCAGATTGCTACGACCACCGAGCTCCACCCTCGCGTGGCGGTGCTGCTCAACATCACTCCCGACCACTTGGGCTGGCATAAGAGCCATAAGAACTATGCGCTTGCCAAGATCAAACTGTTTGACAATATGGTCGATGACGATCTGATGGTCGTCGACGTCGAAGACGCCGGCATTCACGAGTTCGATGAGTACATCTACACGCCGGGTCGTCGCATCTGCAAGGTCGCTTTTGACGAGCCCGAGGGTGCAGACGCCGCCTTTGTGCGCGATGGCAAGATGATCGTGCGCCTGAAGGGCGTCGAGACCCCGCTCATCGCTACATCCGAGCTCAAGATCTCGGGCCATCACAATGTTATCAATGCCCTGTGCGCTGCCACGGCTGTCCTGGCCGTCGGTGCCAATCCCGAGGGCATTTGCCGCGGTCTGGCCTCGTTCCAGCCGCTCGAGCACCGCGTGGAGCCGTGCGGCGAGATTGACGGAGTGCGCTACGTCAACGATTCCAAGGCGACCAACACCGACGCGGTCGAGAAGGCACTGACGGCATTTCCCGATGACAACGTGATTTTGCTGCTCGGCGGCCACGATAAGGGCACGCCGCTCACGGACTTCGCGCGCGTCGTTATGGATAACGTGCGCTCGGTCGTCTGCTTTGGCGATGCGCGCGAGCGCTTTACCGCCGCTATGGACGAGGCCGATGTCGATGGCGATGTGGATATCGCCCAAGCGGATGACCTACGCGATGCCGTGGACGTTGCCCGTTCGCTGTCGAGCCGTGGCGACGTGATCTTACTTTCTCCTGCCTGCTCTTCGTTCGATGAGTTCTCGGGCTATGAGGAGCGCGGCCGCGTGTTTAAGGACTACGTGGCTCAGCTTGCCGCTGCAGCGAAATCGCAAATGGAATAGGGGTTGCCGGTGAGAGAGGAGAGCCCCCGACAAGGTATGAGGAGGCCCGACTCGGACCGTGCTTCCTCGCGGCGTAGCGCGCCGCGTTCCGGTCGCGGCGGGCAGTCGTTTAGCGAACGCTATATTGCCGGCGTTCCCGCCCGCATCATGCGCCCCCGTCTGATATTTATGGCCTGCCTGTTTACTTTGGTGTGCTTTGGTCTGCTGATGGTGTACTCGGCGTCTTCGGTCGAGGCGCTGCACGAGAATGGCTCGGCGACGTTTTTCCTGGGTCGACAGGCCGCGTTTGCCGTGGTTGGTGTTCTGGCGCTGATTGCCATCGTGCGCGTTTTGCCGGACAGCTGGTTTGGGGAGGATGTGCTTAGGATCTTCCTTATCGGCATGATAGGGCTACTGTTTCTGGTGTTCTTGGTGGGCAGCGGCAGCCGTGGCGCCACGCGCTGGCTCAACATCGCCGGTATTCAGTTCCAGCCTTCCGAGTTTTTAAAGCCATTTGCCATTGCGTATTCGGCCATCATGCTTGATCGCTTCTTTTCGCCCGGTGGCAACATCAACGAATTCCTTCGCAAGATGGGCATCTACCTGGGTATTTCGCTCTTTCTGATCTTTATCCAGCCCGATTTCGGTACTGTCCTGATCATCCTGTTGACCCTCATGTGCATGGCGTTGTTTGCGGGTCTCGACCCCAGATTTATCATCGGCGTGCTAATCTTCGGCATTCTCGTGATCGTGATTGCACTTGTCGCAGAGCCGTACCGTATGGTGCGTATTCAGGTTGCCTTGAACCCTTGGGCTGACGAGTATGGTGACGGCTATCAGGCCACGCTTGCCATCATGGCCTTTGCCTCGGGCGGTCTGTTCGGCCGTGGCATCGGCAACTCAACCATGAAGTACTCGTATCTGCCCGAGGCGCACAATGACTACATCCTGGCCATCATTGGCGAGGAAGTCGGCTTTGTCGGAACCGTGCTGTTCTTCTTGGTGTTTGCGATGCTGATCTACTCGGCGTTTCGCATTGCCGAGCAGGCGACCGATCGTCGGGGCGCGCTTATGGCGTCTGGCTCCGCGGTCATTCTCGCGGTGCAGTTTTTGATTAACGCGCTGGGCATCCTCAACGTGTTTCCCATGACGGGCAAACCGTTGCCGTTTATTAGCTACGGCGGTTCATCGATTATTGTGTCGCTTATGCTTGCCGGTCTGATCCTGCGCGTTTCGTACGAGAGCGCCCGTCGCGATGAGTACGACCGTCGCCGCGAGAGCTTTGCCGTTATGGAGGAGAGTGCCGCCGGCGTAGCCCATGTGCGCGGTGAACGACCTTCGCGTAGCGGCTTTACCGTTCTGGATGGTTCTACATCCGAGCCGGCAGCCCGTCCGCGTCAGCGAACGGCGCCGCAAGGTCGTCCGCAGCGCCCAACTCCTCGCAACGCGGGCGGCGGATATAATCGAATCGATTTGAACTCGGACCCGTCGGCGCGTCTGCGCACCGACGACCAGGGACCGCGTGTACGAAGGGACTACCATGACCGATAAAATGACCGTTGCTATTGCAGCCGGCGGCACGGCAGGACACATCAACCCCGCGCTCGCCTTGGCCGAAGAACTGCGTGACCGTGGCCACCACGTTGTGTTCGTGGGCCAGTCGCGCAAGCTCGAGGGTCGTTTGGTCCCCGAGGCTGGGTTTGATTTTGTGCCCATTACGGTCACGGGCTTCGACCGCTCCCGTCCTTGGACGGCGCTGACCTCGCTGTGGCGTGTCAATAAGGCCAAGCGTGCGCTCGCCCGTCATTTCTCAAAGGTCGGCAAGCCCGATGCCGCCATCGGTTTTGGTGCCTATGTCGAGGTTCCGCTGCTGGGGTGGTGCAAGGGCGCAGGCGTTCCGTATCTGCTGCATGAGCAGAACTCTGTTCCGGGCCTGGCCAACAAGATGATGAACTCCCACGCCGCCCGCGTGTGCATCTCGGTGCCGGCAGCGCGTTCGGTCTTTGAGCGCGAAGGTGACCCTGACCACGTGCTCATGACCGGCAACCCCGTACGTCGCTCGGTGATCGAGGGCGATCGTGCTCGCGGCCGCAAGGCACTTGGCGTTCCCGAGGACGCTACGCTGCTGCTCGTCTTTGGCGGTTCACTTGGCGCCCAGCACCTCAACGAGCGCGTGACTTCGCTCAAAAACGAGCTGCTTTCGCGCAAGAACCTCTATGTGTTGCATTCGACGGGTGCCGACGGCTTTGAGGAGACCGAGCGCGCTTTGGCGCTGACGCCCGAGGAGGCGAAGCGTTACCGCGTCCAGCCTTACATCGACAACATGGGCGATATGCTGGCTGCTGCCGATTTGGTGCTCTCGCGTTCGGGTGCATCGAGCGTGGCCGAGATCGCTGCGCTCGCCGTGCCCTCGGTGCTCGTGCCGTATCCGCATGCGACGGCCGACCACCAAACCACCAATGCTCGTTATCTGGTCGACGCCGGGGCCGGCGTGCTCTGCGCCGATGCCGATATCGACGGTTCTGCCTTTGCCGATGAGCTGCTGCACCTGGTCGATGACGCGGCGGCGCGCGACGCCATGCGTCAGGCGGCGCGTGGTCTGGCTCAGGATAGAGCCGCCGCTCTTCTGGCGGATGCGGTAGAGGGTTTGCGTTAGTTAGACGGGATATCTTCGGTCGCCCTCGCGCTGATGCGGTAGGTGCGGTACAGTTAACGGGTTACAGGCAGTGTTTACGCAAGGAGTACACGAGCACATGGCTGATTCCCAGACTGCAACCTCCGCGCCCGAGTTTAAGAGCGCCCACTTTATCGGTATCGGCGGCGCCGGCATGAGCGGCATCGCCCTCGTTCTGCACGAGCGCGGTTATGCCGTTACCGGCTCCGACCTTAAGACGTCACGTTATATCCGCCAGCTTACCCGCGCTGGTGTGAAGGTGCATGTGGGCCATGAGGCCGCCACGATCGACGAGGTCAAGCCCGACGTGGTTGTTGTCTCCACCGCTATTCCGGAGTCCAACCCTGAACTCGTGCGCGCTCGCGAGCTTGGTATTCCCGTGTGGCCCCGTGCCAAGATGCTCTCTGCTTTGGGTCACGGCTACACCACCGTCGCTGTTGCCGGCACGCATGGCAAGACAACCACGTCTTCGATGTGCGCCACCATGCTCGACCGCATGGGTCTGGATCCGAGCTTCCTGATCGGTGGCATCGTCGAGGGCTATGACACGAACGGCAAGAACGGCTCGGGCGACTACTTTGTCGCCGAGGCCGACGAGTCCGACAGCTCCTTCCTGTTCCTGAACCCCAACGTAGTCATTGTGACCAACGTCGAGGCCGACCACCTCGATCACTACTCTGGTATCGAGGAGATCGAGGCAACTTTCGCCAAATTCATGAGCCTGGTGGGCGAGGACGGCACCGTCATCGTCTGCGGTGAGGACCCGCATCTGGTCGAGCTCGCCAAGTCGACGGGCCGTCACGTGCTTTCCTACGGCTTTGCCGAGAGCAACGACATCGTCTGCATGCACCCGGATGTCAAGGGCATCCAGAGTGACTTTATCGTTCGCTTTGAGGACGGCACTGAGCGCGCTGTGGAGATCAAGAGCAATCCCGGTCGCCACAACATGCTCAACGCCACGGCGGTGCTCACCGTCGCCCATGTCCTGGGCCTTGACATCGACGCCGCCGCCAAGGCGCTCTCGAGCTTTGAGGGTGTCCGCCGTCGCTTTACCCACGTGGGCGATATCGATGGCATCACCGTGGTCGATGATTACGGCCATCACCCCACCGAGATCAAGGCGACGCTTGCTGCCGCTTCCTCGCTGGGCTACAAGCACGTCGATGTCGTGTTCCAGCCGCACCGCTATTCGCGCCTGCAGGCCCTGTGCGACGACTTTGCCGATGCATTTGCCAATGCCGATAAACTGCTGCTGATTGATGTGTTCTCGGCTGGCGAGATGCCCATTCCGGGTGTCACCTCTAAGATGCTCGCCGATACCGTGCGCGCCAAGCATCCTGGCAAGGAGGTCGTGTACTGCTCCAGCCGTCTTGAGCTCAATCAGGAGCTCGAGCAGATGGTGGGCGAGGGCGACCTGCTGCTCACCATGGGTGCCGGCGACGTTACGACCGTCGGTCCCGAGTTCATTGAGTATCTGACTGCCAAGAAAGACGCTTAAGTCTAATGAGTCTGTTTAACGCCGTCATGGCGCTCTCGGGCATGATCGACACGGATGTGATCGAGGACGAGCGCCTTGCGCGTCATACGAGCTATCGTATCGGCGGCAAGGCCGACCTCTTTGTGACGTGCCATAGCTATCATGCCCTCCGTCGCGCCGTGGCGGTGCTCGATCGCGAGCAGGTGCCGTGGGTCATCATCGGCAAGGGCTCCAATCTGCTGGTTGCCGATGGCGGTTATCGCGGTGCCGTCATTTCGCTCGGACGTGAGTTTCAGCGCACGGTTGTTGCCGATGACGGTTGTACGCTGACGGTCGGTGCGGGCGTGATGTTTGCGCGCTTGGTCAACGATGCCCTGTCGCGTAGCCTTTCGGGCCTTGAGTTTGCCGTTGGCATCCCTGGTTCGGTCGGCGGTGCGATATCTATGAATGCCGGCACACGGACCGAGTGGATTGGCTCGCTGGTTGAGGATGTCGTAACGTTTGACCCGGCATCCGGTATCAAGCATTATGCGGGGTCCGAGATCACTTGGGGCTACCGCGAATGTAGCCTTCCCCGCAATGAGATCATCCTCGAGTGCGTGCTCAAGCTTAAACCGGCGCCCAAGGCCGACATTCGCGAGCGCATGGAGCGGTACCTGACGAGGCGCAAGCGTACGCAGCCCATGGGTCGCGCATCCTGCGGGTCTGTCTTTCGCAACCCGCCCGATGCGAGTGTGGGCAAGCTTATCGAGGATTGTGGATTAAAGGGTTTTTCGATTGGCGGCGCGGAAGTTTCGCCCGTTCACGCTAATTTTATCGTTAATAACGGAACTGCCTCGGCCGATGACGTTGCCGCGGTTATCAGACATGTGCACGGAAAGGTGAGGGAGGCGTATGGCATCGAGCTCAGACCGGAAGTTAAATTCCTCGGCTTCTAGAGCATCGAAACCCACCTTCCGCCGCGCCGGAGGGCGTTCCGGCGCGCCTGCCAAACCTCAACGCAATACCGTCGCGCACTCTAAGTCTGTCGGGCATGCTCGACAGACCAGTCGTCCGGTCGTCGGCTCGCAGCTCGGTAATCGTCCAGCCGCAAAAAAGTCCTCGCGTCCCTCGGTGACGTCAAAGCCTGTTATGGGCGCCAAGCCTGCCCGTCCCATGGCAGCTCCCAAGCCCTCGACGGGAACTAAAGCGGCGCGTCCAGGTCGCACGCTGGGCGCATCGAAACCGCGCTCGCTGACATCGGTGCCGGCTACCGCCAAGAAGCCTTCGAGTAAAAAAGGTTTCAACCCGTTATCTTCACTTGGAGCGATGGCAAATAAAACATCAGACGCCGCTTCTGTCGTTACAGGCAAAGGCAAAATCGTGGGCGGCGTTCTGGCCGTCTTGGCCGTGCTCGTCGTCGTTGCCATCGTGGTGATCAACTCTGGATTGTTTACCGCCACTGATATTCAGATTCAAGGCAGCGAGCATGTGACGAAGCACGATGCTATCCAGCTGATCGACTTGCCCGAGGGAACGTCGCTTTTTAACGTCGATCCCGACCAGATTACCGAGGATCTCAAGCAGAACCCGTGGGTTTCGGGCGTGGATGTCCAGCGCCAGTTCCCGCATACGCTCATCATTACGCCTATGGAGCGCAAGGTCATCGCAATTGCCTATATCAGCTCCGATGACCTTGCCTGGGCCATCGGGGATGATGACACCTGGATCGCCCCACTGTCGACGTCGGTCGAAGTGGACGACCAGGGCAACGTCATCACGACAGGGCAGGGCTCAAATACCTTGACCGGAATCGATGCCGCGCTGGCGCTCGCTAAGCATTATGGCGCGGTGCTGTTGACTGATGTCTCGGCGGATGTCGCTCCGGTTTCCGGCCAGGCGGTGAACTCCAAAGCCGTTAAGGCCGGCCTGGATTATGTGCGTGGTTTTTCGAGCGAGTTCTTGGGACAAGTCAAGGATATTTCCACGCCTTCGGTCGAAGCCATCTCGGCAAACCTCAATAACGGCATTGAGGTGTCGCTGGGCGATTCGAACGATATCGCCAAGAAAGAACGCGTAGTCACCAAGTTGCTTTCGCAGGTAGAGGGCGTAACGTATATCAATGTGCGCTCTCCGGGCAACTACACATTTAGGAATGCTCCGACCTCGTAGCGCTGGTTGTTACTTTGTTGAGGGGCCATACCACGCCGTTTATCTGGTTTGTTTGGTTTTCACGGTCAATTATTTGACTGATACGTTCATAATGTGCAAACATAATACGGTTTACCTTTGCATTTACTTTCAACCTGAAGGTTAATGTGCGCAGGGGTCGACCCATGCTATGGCTATAACCTTTGTTCGGAGGACCGACATGCACGAGACAGAGATCAACAACTACCTTGCCGTCATTAAGGTGGTCGGCGTCGGCGGCGGCGGTACCAACGCGGTCAATCGAATGATCGAAGAGGGCATCCGCGGCGTCGAGTTTGTTGCCATCAACACCGATGCTCAGGCACTCGCGATCTCTGATGCCGATATCAAGGTGCACATCGGCACCGACCTTACCCGCGGCCTGGGCGCCGGCGCCAACCCCGAGGTTGGCCGCAAGGCTGCCGATGAGTCCCGCGACGACATTGCCGAGGCGCTTGCTGGTGCCGACATGGTGTTCATCACCTGCGGCGAGGGCGGTGGCACCGGTACCGGCGCTGCTCCCATCGTTGCCGATATCGCGATGAACGAGGTCGGTGCACTGACCGTCGCCGTCGTGACCAAGCCCTTCACCTTCGAGGGCCGCAAGCGCAAGAAGAGCGCCGAGGAGGGCATTAAGACCCTCTCCGATTGCGTCGACACCATGATCGTCATCCCTAACGATAAGCTGCTCGACATCGCCGAGAAGAAGACCACCATGCTCGAGGCCTTCGCGATTGCTGATGGCGTCCTTTCCCAGGGCACCCAGGGCATCACCGACCTCATCACCGTCCCCGGTATCATCAACCTGGACTTCGCCGATGTTAAGACCATCATGAAGCAGGCCGGTACCGCCATGATGGGTATCGGTACCTCTTCTGGGGATACCCGTGCCGTCGACGCAGCCCAGCAGGCCATCTCCAGCCCGCTGCTCGAGAGCTCCATCGATGGTGCCACACGCGTGCTGCTCTCCATCGCCGGTTCCAAGGACCTGGGCATCCAGGAGATCAGCGACGCCGCCGACGTTGTCGCCAACGCCGTCGACCCCGAGGCCAACATCATCTTCGGTACCGTTGTCGACGAGTCCCTGGGCGATCAGGTGCGTATCACCGTCATCGCTACGGGCTTCTCCGACTCCAACGTCAACCGTCAGGACGAGCTCTTTGCTGCTCAGCAGTCTCAGAGCAAGGCCGCTGCCTCCGCTGAGCCGCAGCGCACCGCTCCGGCCACCAGCCCGGCTCAGGCCGCTCCGACCCGCAACGTCGGTGGCACCGAGCTTCCTAACTTCGGCAACGATCAGTTCGAGCTTCCCGACTTCCTGAAGCGCGGCAGCTTCTAAGTCGTTCTTTGCATTGTTGTGCACAGGGGCGTGTCCGTATGGACGCGCCCTTTTTATTTCGACTTTGTAAACTAGAACCTCCAATCTCTTTACGTTCCCTTTACGATTGCCTCCAGCGCAGCAGGTATCCTTTTAGAGAAGTATGACAGCCGTATAAACGCTGGCTGTAGCGGCGATGCCGCGGTACTTGTGTTATTAGGAGGCTTTAGTATGGCAGCACGTGCGGACAAAGTTTCGCGTGTCGACCATGATGGAGTTACGTTGGTGGAAGGCGCGACATCCGATGTTCGCTTTGCCTTCACCGAGCGCGCCGGTGGTGTTTCCGAAGACGCGTACTCCTCACTCAACTTGGGCTCGCATGTTGGCGATGATCCCTTTGCTGTTCAAGAAAATCGTCGTCGCGCGCTCGAGGCTATGGGTGCCGCCGAGTGCGAGCACAACCTGCTCGTTCCCAATCAGGTCCATGGTGACCATATCGTTGCGGTGACCTCGAACGGCGCCGATGACCTTGAGGACGTCCGCGAGCAGATTGCCGAGGGCTGCGATGCCATCGTCTGTACGGCGCATAACGTACCCGTGCTGCTCTGCTTTGCCGACTGCGTTCCCGTGGTGCTGGTGGCCCCTGGCGGATTTGCCGTGGTGCACTCCGGTTGGAAGGGCACGATTGCACGCATTTCCGCCAAGGCGTGCCAGGCGCTTTGCGATGCTGCCGGTTGCGATGCGAGCGGCGTTTCCGCCTATATCGGCCCCCATATCTTGGGTGACGAATATGAGGTATCCCAGGAACTCATGGATCGCTTTGCCGCCGAGTTCTCTTGCATCGATGCGAGTACCTCTCGCATGCTCGATCTTTCCGCTGCCATTCGCGAGGCGCTGGTAGATGTCGGTGTCGACGCGGATAATATCGTGGATACCCAGCTTTCGACCGTGCGTCAGAACGACCGCTTTTATTCCTACCGTAACGAGGGCGGCACCTGTGGGCGCCATGCTGCGATCGGCGTGATGCTATGAGAAAGATCGTATCGGTCCTGAGCGCCGCTGTGCTTACGCTTACGCTGTGCGCCTGTTCTTCGGGATCTTCTACCTCTTCCATTACCGTCGCTGGCTCCACGACCTGCCTTCCTATCGCCGAGATTGCGGCCGAGGGCTTTAAGGAGGAGACCGGCATCGACGTGCTCGTTTCCGGTTTGGGTTCTTCTGCTGGCATCGAGGCCGTCAGCGCCGGCACGGCCGATATCGCCAGCTCCTCCCGTGGACTCAATGCCGACGAACAGGATCTGGGCCTGACTCCCATCGTCATTGCCCACGACGGTATCGCGGTCATCGTGAACGACGATAACCCGGTCGATAACCTCTCGACCGAGCAGCTCCGCGATATTTACGCCGGCAAGATCACCAACTGGAAAGAAGTCGGTGGCGAGGACCTGAGGATTCAGGTTATCAACCGAGATGAGGCGTCCGGCACGCGTGAGGCCTTCCGTACCATCGTGATGGACGGCACGCCGTTCGATCGCCGCTCGGCCGTTCTTTCGGGCACGGGCCAGGTGCGCGACGTGGTATCTCGTTCGCGCGGTGCCATTGGCTACATTTCGCTGGGCTTCGTCGATAGCCTCAACGCCAAGACCTCGGTCAAGGCCGTCTCGGTCAATCATGTTGAGGCGTCCGAGAAGACGGTCGCGAGTGGCGGCTATCCCATCTCGCGCGACCTTTACTTCTTTGTGAAGGGTGTGCCTTCGCAGCAGGCGCAGGATTACATCGACTATGTGACGTCCGAAAAGATGGACAAGCAGATTCGCGAGGCGGGCTTTATTCCCGTCACCAACGACGAGAAGGGGAGTGAGTAGCATGGAAGCACAGGAAAACTCCCAGACTGAGCAGAATGTTCAGACGCCCAAGAAGCGCGAGCTGGCGCTCGTATCGCGCAGTACCTATATCAAGGAGAAGGCGCTGCAGTGGATCTTCTTTGCCTGCGCGTTCTTGGCGGTCGTTACCGTCATCCTGATTTTTGTCTTTACCACGTACTCGGCGCTGCCCGTCTTTACTGACATCGGTCTGGCTGACTTCTTTAGCTTTACGTGGGCGCCTTCCGAGGGCCACTACGGCATCTTGTCGCTGCTTGCTGGCTCGGGTCTGGTGACCGTCGGTGCGCTCGCCATGGGCGTGCCGCTGGGCGTGGGTACGGCCGTTTACCTGGTCGAGATTGCCAGCAAGCGCGTGCGCAAGCTCATCAGCCCCGCCGTTGACCTGCTGGCGGGCATACCCTCCATCATCTACGGCTTCTTTGGCATGATCATCATCCGCCCGTTTATCGCACAACTGACCGGCGGCCTTGGTTTTGGTGCGCTGACGGCGTGGTTTGTGCTCGCCATCATGATCGTCCCTACCATCACCACGCTCACCATCGATGCTCTCAATTCCATTCCCATGGGCATTCGCGAGGCATCGTATGCCATGGGCGCCACAAAGTGGCAGACCATCTATAAGGTCGTGCTACCTGCCGCGAAGCTGGGTATCGTTGATGCCATCGTGCTGGGTATGGGCCGTGCCATCGGCGAGACCATGGCCGTGCTCATGGTCGTAGGTAACGCCCCGGTTATTCCCGACAGCATTGCGAGCCCCATCTCGACGCTCACGAGCCAGATTGCGCTCGACATGAGCTATTCCTCGGGTCTGCACCGCTCGGCGCTGTTCGGCATGGGTGTGGTCCTGTTTATCATCTCCGCCACGCTGGTGGGTATCGTTCGTCTGATTTCCAAGAAGAAGAGGGGGTAGGCTATGTCCGATTCCGTTGACACGACGGTCGATACGACCTCGTCGCGCGAGCGCATCAAGCGTGCCCTTTCCCACGGCAAGAAGGGCCGCATCAACAAGGACCTGTCCAACAAGATCATGCTTGGCGTGTTTCGTGCCGCTGCCTACATCACCACGCTGGTGCTGGTCGCTATCATCGCCTACGTGGTCATCAACGGCCTGCCACACATCTCGCTCGACTTTATCTTCGGTTGGCCCCAGGGCGTCAACGCCGAGGGCGGAATTTGGCCCACGATCGTCTCGACCGTCTACGTGACGGCGCTCGCCATGCTTATCTGCACGCCGATCGCTGTGCTGGCAGCCGTCTATCTGGCCGAGTACGCCAAGCAGGGCAAGGTCGTCGAGCTCATTCGCTACGCTGCTGACGCTTTGGCCTCGGTGCCCTCCATCGTTATGGGCCTGTTTGGCTACGCCTTGTTTGTCGAGGCTATGGGCCTGGGCCTTTCGATGGTCTCGGCCGCTCTGGCGCTCGCGCTCTTGATGCTTCCCATCGTCATGCGCACCACCGAAGAAGCCATTCGCGCCGTTCCGCGCTATATCCGTTGGGGCGCGTACGGCCTGGGCGCTACCAAGTGGCAGGTCGTCTCCAAGATCGTGCTTCCTTCGGCCTTTGGCCGCATTGCCACGGGCATCGTCCTTGCCATCGGCCGTGCCATCGGCGAGACCGCCGTGGTGCTCTACACCATGGGCCAGGCCATCAATCTACCTATTTCGCCGCTCGATTCCGGTCGTCCCATGACCGTTCACCTGTACCTGCTTGCCAACGACGGCATCAACATGAACGCAGCCTACGGCACCGCGCTCTTGCTGATGGTGATCATTTTGGCCTTCAACCTGTTTGCGCGCTTCCTGTCGCGCAAGCGTCGCTAGTTAAGGAGTCCCATGTCCGTTTATCAGTCCGCTCCCGCGTTGGAGCAAGCGGCCATTACGGCCAAGGATTTCAACTTTTGGTACGGTGACTTTCATGCGCTGGCGGGGCTTGACCTCAACATCGCCAAAAACGCCATCACCTCCTTCATTGGCCCTTCGGGCTGCGGCAAGTCGACGTTTTTGCGCTGCATCAACCGCATGAATGACCTGATTGAGGGCACGCGCGTCGAGGGCACCATGACGCTCGACGGCAACGATATCTATGCCGAGGGTGTCGATCCGGTCGATCTCCGTCGTCGCGTGGGCATGATCTTTCAGCAGCCCAACCCGTTTCCCAAATCCATCTACGAGAATGTCGCCTTTGGCCCTCGTCTGCAGGGCGTGACTAGCAAAAGTGACCTCGATGACATCGTGGAAGAATCGCTCAAGCGCGCCAACCTCTGGAAAGAGGTATCCAATCAGCTCAACAAGGATGGTTTGGCGCTCTCGGGCGGTCAGCAGCAGCGTCTGTGCATCGCGCGCGTGCTTGCGGTGCAACCCGATGTCCTTCTGATGGACGAGCCCTGCTCCGCCATCGACCCCACGTCCGTCTCTAAGGTCGAGGATCTGATGGCCGAGCTGGCGCCCGAGATGACGATCATCATCGTCACGCATTCAATGCAGCAGGCAGCTCGCATTAGCGACTACACCGCATTCTTCTTGCAGGAAGTTGCCGGCGAGCCCGCTACGCTCATCGAGTATGGTCAAACCGACGCGATCTTCACCAGCCCGGTGGACTCGCGGACGGAAGACTATATCACCGGCCGCTTTGGCTGATCGGTGCGACTAGTCCCAAGCCGATCGGATCTGGTCCGGTGCGTATTCACTGTGCGGGCGGCATGACCGCACCCAACTGATTGGAGTGAACCATGCGCAAACTGTTTTCCCGTCAGCTCATCGAGGCCCGTCACGAGATGCTGAGCATCTACGAGGCCGTCGATCTGGCCCTCCACGATGCCGTGAAGGCCTATGTGACCGACGACCGCAAGCTCGCCACCAAGACCAAGAAGCGCACGCTTTCGATTGACGCACGCTGCGCCAACCTGGAGGCCGTCTGCTACAACCTGATTGCCACGCAGTCACCGGTCGCCTCCGACTTCCGCTTGCTGCAGACGATCATCTACGTCGACTTTAACCTGCAGCGCATGACCGATAAGGTTCGCCAGATTTGCCGCGCCACGCGTCATATGATCAAGGCCGACATCTCGCTGCCCAAGGAGCTTGTCGGCACGGTCGAGGCCGAGGCTGAGGCCGTCTACCAGGTGCTGGGCTCTTCGCTTTCTGCGCTCGTCACCAACGACATGTCCATCATCTGCAACTTGGCCGTCGAGGACGAGCCAGTGCACGCCGCCTACGAGAAGTTCTTCCGCACCTTTAACCGCATGGACACGGGCGATTTTATGGACGACGACAGCAACTATGACGACCTGCGCCGCGCCATCATGGTATCGCGCTATCTCGATCGCATCGCCTCGATTTCCATCGATGCCGCCTGCCGTCTGACCTTCCTGTTGACCGGACAGCGTATGACTGCCGGTGATATCGCCTGCACTGATGAGGATGAGCTCGAGAGCATGCGCGTGCCTTCGGGCGAGGGTGTTATCATGAGGCCCGCCGTCGATGCACGCTACGTTGCCAAGGTGCCCGTTAACGAGGTCAGCGAGGGTCTTCGCTACCTGCTCGATCATCTTGAGGATGAGGACGATGGCGAGGACGACGAGGAGTAAGTAACCCCGTTCGTCGAAAGATTGTAAATACCTAAGTGAGCGCGGCCTTGCACATGCGGGGCCGCGCTCTTGCGTTAGCATGGGACTACTTGTTTGGCTGTCAGCGGAGGCGATTGGCAATGGATAACTATTTGGACTTGATGCGCGCTCGCCGCGAGCAGATTCTGGAACGTTTTTATGCGGCGCTCGATCGCGCGGGCCGTCCCCACGACGCCGCGAGCCTCATTGCCGTGTCCAAGACCGTTGGTGTCGATGAGACCGTTGCCGCCATCCAGGCGGGGTATCGCCATTTTGCCGAGAACCGCCCGCAGGAGCTGGTTCGCAAGCTCACGGGTCTGGCGGAGCATCCGGAGCTGCCCGAGGTGCGCTTCGATATGATCGGCAACCTGCAGACCAATAAGATCAATGCGGTGCTGGGCTCAGCCGAGCTGATTCACTCGGTGGGTTCGCTGCATCTGGCGCAGGCGATCTCGAGCCGTGCTGTTCGC
This sequence comes from uncultured Collinsella sp., assembly GCA_958413765.1. Taxonomy (GTDB): domain Bacteria; phylum Actinomycetota; class Coriobacteriia; order Coriobacteriales; family Coriobacteriaceae; genus Collinsella. The sequence goes on along the minus strand of CATYVH010000003.1, from coordinate 9,186 downwards.
AAGATTGAGGCAGGCGAGCTCGCCGGCCCCCAGCGTGTGCTCATTGAGGTCAATGTGAGTGGTGAGGAGTCGAAGGGAGGCTTTTCACCCGATGAGATTCGCGCCGCCGCGGGTGAGCTTGCAGAACTTGAGGGAATTTGCGTACAGGGGCTTATGACTATGGCGCCCCGGGGGAATAAGGATGTGGCACGCCGCACCTTTGCGGGGCTTCGTGAGCTGAGGGATGAGCTGGAGGCGGCGCATCCCGATTTGAACCTGCCTGAGCTTTCCTGCGGTATGAGCGAGGACTTTGAGTCTGCCCTTGAGGAGGGCTCTACGCTCGTTCGCCTGGGCAGGGTAGTATTTAGCCCGGAGTTTGCAGTAAAATAAGGCTCTGAAGTGCGCACTGATTATCGGGGCGCCTGCACTAAACCGCGAGAGGACACAACCATGGGCTTCCTTGACGAGATTAAAAATAAGATGCACCTGGGCGGCCAGCAGGGTTACGACCAGGGTTATGGCCAGGACGACGACTACGGCTACGATGACGGCTACGACGATGGCTATCAGAACAACGGCTACAGCGGTGCTTCGGGCGAGGGCTTCTACACCCAAGACGAGCCGAGCAACGGCCTGCTTGGTCAGACGCGCCGCGGTGAAGCTGAGTCGGTTGCCGTGTATACGCGCTCCGGTCAGCTGGTCGGCGATGACTCCCGCCATGCCACGACGTATAACCCGCCTTCGCGCTCGCAGGACAGTGTTGCGAGCGGTTATCGTCCCGGTGCCTATGACACGCCGTCGAGCTACGCCGAGAATACCCGCGCCCGTGCCGCCGCTGCACCCGCGCCTGCACCGAGCGATGCCTCGGCCTATGCGAGCAATATCATCAACGCCACGCCGCAGCTGCCGGCCTATGTCCTGCGCCCCGAGAGCTATGACGACGTGGAGACTGTGGTGCGCCGCGTTCGCACCAAGCAGCCTGTCGCACTGATTTTTGTGGGCGTACGCACCGAAGTTGCCAAGCGCGTCTTGGACTTCTCTTACGGCTTTGCCTGCGGTCTGGGCGCCACGGTCAAGGAGGTAGGCGACCGCGTGTTCATGGTGCTGCCCGCCGGTTGCGAGGTCAAAGATTCCGATCTCAAGAAGCTTCGTGCCGACGGCTACCTTAAGTAAAGACAAGACGAGGAGATTCCCATCAACATCTACACTATCGTCCAGCTGGTCAACACGCTGTTCAACTTCTATTCCACGCTCATTGTCGTCTACTGCTTTATGACGTGGATTCCCATGAAGCAGGGTGGTTTGCTTCAGGATATTGCTGCGGTGCTTGATAGCGTGTGCGGTCCGTGGCTCAACCTGTTCCGTCGTTTCATCCCGCCGATGGGCGGTATCGATTTTTCGCCGGTCGTTGCGATTATTGCGTTGCAGTTGGTGCAGAGGCTGGTTCTGCAGCTTCTTATAGGTATACTCGTATAGAACTGACTTTGTAACTTACGTCGGGCGTGTAGCGCCGAGGCGATGAAAAAGGAGACTTGTTATGGCTATTACCCCTGCAGACATCCAGGCTCAGACTTTCTCTGAGGCCAAGCGTGGCTACGATCCTGCCGAGGTCGACGTCTTCTTGGAGACGCTGTCCTCCGAGGTTGACGCTATGCTCGCTAAGATCGTCGACCTTAAGGGTCGTCTGACTGCTACCGAGCAGCAGCTTGCCGATGCACAGGCTCAGCTTGCCCAGGCTCAGGATGCCACCGCCCAAGCCGTTCCCGCCGCCCCCGTGGCTGCTCCCGCCCCTGACTTCTCCGCTCAGGAGCGCCAGATTTCCGCTGCCCTGATCGCTGCCCAGCAGACCGCTGAGACCATCGTCAACGATGCCAACGAGAACGCTGAGCGTATCCGCAACGAGGCTGACGCTAAGGCCCGCGAGGTTATCCGCCAGGCTCTGACCGAAAAGCAGGCCGAGCTTGAGGAGATCGACCGTCTTAAGGCTTCCCGTGAGGAGTTCAAGGCCGAGTACCTCAAGCTCATCCAGCACTTCATGGACGATGCTCAGAACTCCTTCCCGTCCGATCTCATGGCTTCCACGCCGGTCGGTTCCGCCGCTTCTCCGGCTGTGACTGTTCCTGCTGCCGAGCCGCTGCCCGTCGCCGAGCCGGTTATTCCCGTTGCCGATCCCTTTGCACCGATTGACAACTTCGCCGCCGACGACCTGGACTAACATCCAGCTATCATTTAGCGCCTAGAAAGGGCCCACAGCTTGTGGGTCCTTTTTTTGTGGCTGTATGCAGTCTGCAAAACAAAACGCCGAGTTCTGCGTTTGAGGGCACAGAACTCGGCGAACGGGCGAACGGTAAAAGATAGATTTTAAGGCATGTCCCAAAAATCTACTTGAGGAGGAAGTCGGGGAGGGGAATGGTGCGGGCCTCGCGGTGTTCGGGATCGGCGATATGGTCGGCAGGATAGCCGCAGACGAGCATATGATAGGGATAGATGCCTTCGGGCAGGCTGAACTGCCCGCAGGCCACCTCGGGCTTAAAATGGCACACCCAGCACGTACCCAGGCCCTGCTCCTCGGCCTCCATCATCATCTGATCGCACACGATCGAGGTGTCGATGGCACTGGAGTTCATCTGGTCATACGGGCGCACCCAAGCATCGTCGGTAACGCTGCAGATAAGAAAGATAAGCGGAGCCCCAAAGACGGACCCATCACGAGCAAACCGAGGCTGACAAGCAGCAGCCTTCTCCAGAAGCTCAGGCGTATCCAACACCATCACACGGGTTGGATGATTATTACAAGCAGAAGGAGCAATACGCCCCGCCTCAATAACAGCATCAACCACCGCCCGCTCCACAGGACGATCCTCAAACAAACGACAAGAATACCGAGAACGAGCCAAATCCAAATAACCCATAACCAACCCTTCCAAAGTCAACGAATCAATCCAAAGTCAACCAAAAGAGTACCCAAAGCAACACCCACCCAAACGCCCGTCCAAAGGCCAAAGTCAGGCACAGGACATTAGAGGCCATTACAGCAAAAGCCCCATCGCGCCCAAACCATCAGCCAAGGTTCCCAATGGCGGTACGTAAGGGAGCGGGCCCGACCACTAATACCTTTCGAACGACTCTGCAGCGCAGCCGGAGTGAGAAAGGCATTAGTGGTCGGGCCCGCGACCGGTGGGATACGTACAGCTAATTAACTGTTCTTCATGACAATCGAATCCACGACATCGGCCACATTCTCGCAGCAGTCGGCGCAGTACTCCAGGAAGGCGTACACGTCACGCCAGGCGATAACCTCGAGCGGGTCCTTGCCGTTAACGTGCAGGTTACGCATGGCGTTGATATAGAGCTCGTCGGCCTCGGACTCGATGGTGTTGATCTGGATGACGAGCTCGCGCAGCGTCTTGGACTTGCGGTAGTTGGGCAGCTCGACCATCAGGTCCTTCATGGCGCGGCAGGCGTCGGTCACCTTGTGGGCGATGACGATGGCGTCGGGATGGATGCTCTGGATGTTGGTGAAGTAGACGCGCTGCACGACGCCCTCGATACGGTCGAGCACGGTGTCGAGCGAGCAGCTCATCAGATCCAGGTCCTCGCGCTCAAGCGGGGTGATAAAGGCCGTGAGCAGGGCGTCCTCAAGCTCATGGTGCTTCTTGTCTGCCGCATGCTCAATCGCGTGCATCTCCTCGAGCATGTCGTGGATCTGCGCGGGGTCAAAGTTCTCAAAAATCTTGGTGAGCAGCTCGGCGGCCTGGACGGCAAGGTCGGCGCAGGCGACGTAGTTGTCAAAGTAGAACGAATCGGGTTTCTTTGCCATGAGTGGGTCCTTTCGAGGCGAAGACGGGTGGGCGAAGTTTTGCGGTCCGGATGGACGCTCGGTGTGGCTAGAGGAACATCATGAACAGCTTGGCCATGACAAAGCTGATGAGTCCGCAGGCGGGGAAGGTGAAGAACCAGGTGAACATCATGTCCTTGACCACGCCGAAGTTGATGGCCGAAAGGCGCTTGACGGCACCGACGCCCATGATGGCGCAGGTCTTGATGTGGGTGGAGGACACGGGGATGCCGGTAAGGGTGGCAAGCAGCAGGTTTGCGGCGCCCGCGAGGTCGGCGGAGAAGCCCTGGTACTTTTCGAGCTTGACCATGCTCTGGCCGACGGACTTGATGATGCGCTCGCCGCCCACACTGGTGCCGATGCCCATGGTGGCCGAGCACAGCAGCATGATCCAGATGGGGATGCCGGCGTCGCCGACGCTAGTCTGGCCGTTGGCGAAGGCGACACCTAAAAAGAGCACGCCGATGAACTTCTGTCCATCCTGCGCGCCGTGCATAAAGCTCATGGCCGCAGCACTCGCGATCTGAGCGTATTTAAAGAAGACATTGGCACGTCGCCTGTTGGCGGCGGCGAAAAGAATCGAGACGAGTTTGCACAGGATCCAGCCCATGACAAAGCCCAGACCGATGGAGAGCGCCAGGCCGTAGATGACCTTCATCCACTCGTGGACGTTGACGCTGTTCGCGCCGCCGAGGGCGATGGCAGCACCGGTCAGGCCGGCGATAAGGCTGTGGCTTTGCGAGGTGGGGATGCCAAAACGCGACGCTGTGGCGCCGTAGACGACGATGGAGAAGAGCGCCGCGCAGAGGCACGCGAGTGCCATGGTGCTGTTTCCGCCAAAGTCGACGATATGTGAGATGGTGTTGGCGACGCTCGCGTTAAAGTGCGTCATGATGAGCACGCCCAAGAAGTTGAATGCGGCGCTCATGAGGATGGCGGCGCGGGCGGGCATGCAGCGCGTGGTGACGCAGGTCGCGATGGCGTTGGGCGCGTCGGTCCATCCGTTGACGAAGATGGCGCCGAGCGCGAGGATCACGGTGACGGCAAGGACTGGGTTCGACACAAGCTGGCCGAGGAAGGTTGAGAACGTTACGTCCATATATGGGCTTTCTCGATATTTGCAGACTCGTTACAAAAACATGATAAATCGTATCACCTCCTGCGGGTTTCTTTACGGAGTTCTGATGGGAGAAGTGAATTTTTTGGTACTAAAATTGAATATTAGCCCTGTTGACCGCGGTCGTTCTTTTTGCTAACACGCCATGCGGACGCGTGCGTTCGCTCCGACACTCCAAAACCACAGTCTGTTCGCTTTACAACATGCAAACATGCGTTCGATAATAGGGCCATGGAATATCGACAGACAGATGGCAAAACTCGGCGCGTGCACAAGCAGTATGTGGACGTCGTGGCTCGCATCCTCGCGGGCGGACAAGTCGTGCCGGTCACCGTCTGCTGGGTCGACGGCCGTTGTTTTACGATCGACGAAATTATCTCGACCACCGGGTTTGGCCTGACGGTTCACGGCATTCGTACGGCAACCTATAAGGTGCGTTTTGGCGGGCACGCGACCGAGTTGTATCTGGAGGACCAGACGCGCGAGCGGGCGGACGGCTCGCAGGCACACGTGATGCGTTGGTGGGTTTGGGCGTTTGACCGTACGCTTGAGGGCGAGCGCCGTAGGTAAGGACGCACGGCGTTCGGGTACAATGACAGGAATCTTGTCACCTGCTGCGCTGTCGTGGCGCTTTTTGAAAGGACGAAGCATGAACGATATTCAGGGCTATCAGAACGGCCCCGTCGAGACCGGCGCAAGTCGCGCCAAGGAGATGTCGCCGCGCGCGTACAATCTCGCCATATCTGCCCTGATCTTCTTGGGCTTTTGCGCCATGGGTGCCGGCGCCTACTTTACGAGCACCATGTCGTTTGCGCGCATGATGATGAGCGGCGCCGCCCTGCCACTGGTCTTTGGCTCGTTTATTTTAACCATCGTCGGCATGGTCATGATGTCGGCTGCTGCGGGCAAGCAGTCCGTGGGTCTGTCCCTTGTGGGCTACGTAATCTTTGCGAGTACCTTTGGCCTGACCGCGTCGTTTGGCCTTGCCAACTACGACCTGCCCACCATCAACACTGCCTTTATCGCCACGGCCGCCATCACCTTTGTCTTTGGCGCCTTGGGCGTGACGTTCCCCAAGTTTTTCCAGCGCGTATATGGCATCGGCTTTGGCATTCTGCTCGCCACTATTCTGGTTGAGATCGTGCTGATGTTCATGGGCGTCTCGCAGACCATCACCGACCTGATCGTGATCGTGGTGTTCGCCGGCTTCATCGGCTACGACACCTATGTGGCAACGACGGTGCCGCCCACGCTGCCCAACGCCGTGCTCATGGCATCCAACCTGTTCGTGGACATCATCAACGTGTTCCTGCGCATTCTGAACATCCTCGGCCGTCGCGATTAAAGCGCGGCATTGCGATGCTTCCTGCCGGACACGGTAAAACGATGCGAAAGGCGGTCCTTCGGGGCCGTCTTTTTTGTGCGCGGCGGGGTATCATGGATGGGAAAAGCCGATAGCGGCAGCGACAGGAAAGGTGACCACTTATGGCAGACGTCGACAACAGGAACCGTAACCGCAGGTCCAACCGAGCGGGTCAGCCCAATCCCAAGCGCGAGGCCCGTGCCAAGGCCGCCGAGCGCCATGTGATGACTGTGTCCGAGGCCTGCGCCAAGGATATCGAGCGTTCGCTTGCTGGTGTTCGCGAGTTTGACGGCATGCCCGCCGGCTTTGTCGCGGCGATGAAGGCCAAGGTTCAGACTGCTGTGGCCCCCGAAGAGCAGGTCGCCGAGGACGTCGAGAACGCGGAGACTGCCGAGGTCGAGGCAGCGCCCGAGACCGAGGCGGCGCCCGAGCCCGTCGAGGAGCCTGCCGAGGAAATCGCCGAAGCTGAGTCCGCGCCTGCTGAGGAGCCCGCTCCGGTCCTGCCCGAGGTCACTGTGCTTGATGCCTCCGCCACGCAGGCAATCCTCGATAACGGTCGCGGCTATGCGCAGTTCTGCGACATGGCCGTGCTCGCCTTTGCCTCGTTTACCAATCCGGGCGGTGGATATATTCAGGGTTATCTGGGCCAGGAGGCCACGCTGTGCGCCGATTCGTATCTGTACAACGTTCTCGATAGGCAGCGTAAGTGGTACGGCGAGAACCGTCGCCGCAACATCAACTGCGAGCTCTATCGTAACCGTGCCCTAGTGGTGCCTGCGGTGCGCTTCGACCGCAACCACGTGCATGCATACGCCGACGTGATCGTGGCCGCCGCGCCCAACGTTAAGCGCGCCCGCCAGGAGTATCGCGTGAGCGACGATGCTCTGCTGGATGCCCTGCGCGACCGCATCCGCTTTGTGCTCGCCATCTGCGACGAGTTGGGTCGCGAGAAGCTCGTGCTGGGCGCATGGGGCAGCGACAACAACGGCTTTGATGCCGAGGCCGTGGCCGAGCTCTTCCGCAAGGAGCTCGCATCGGGCGACTTCAAGGTCAAGCAGGTCTTCTTTGCCGTGCCCTCTACGCGCTGGGACGAGGACTTCGCCAAATTCGAGCACGTGCTGGCAAACTTCCCCGAGCGAAACGAGGAGTCCTATGCTCAGGTTGCCGCCCGCGCCGCAGCCGCCCGTGCCGCCGAGCAGGCTCAGGCCGCTGCCGAGGATGACGAGGATGGCGACGACTGGCGCAAGTACCTGTAAACGGTGCTCGTGATGCGATATACCGAGCCGACGGGAGAGGCTGCTCCTGTCGGCTTTTTATTGAGTGGGGAGCTTACGATGAAAAACGTTCTGTGCTTTGGTGACAGCAACACCTATGGTTACGATCCGGCGGGCATGCGCGACGGTACCGCGGTGCGCTATGCGCAGGATGTGCGCTGGTGTGGCGTGGTCCAACGTGACTTAGGCGAGGGCTGGCATGTAATTGAAGAAGGCCTCAACGGCCGCACGACGGTACGCGACGACATGTGCCATCTGGACACTAACCTCAACGGCATTCGCGCGCTTCCGATGCTGCTCGAGGCTCATAAGCCGCTGGACGCCATTGTGATCATGCTGGGCACCAACGACTGTAAGACGGTCTTTAACGTGACAGCTTCCGATATCGCCCGTGGCGCCATGGCGCTGATTCGCGCCGTCCGCGCGTTTCCGTGGACCGACGCTGCGCCTTGCCCGCGCATCCTGCTGATGGCTCCTATCAAGATCAAGCCGCAGATCGCCGATGTATATATGACCGATTTTGACGAGCGTTCCGTCGAGGCATCTGAACATTTTGGCGAGTACTATGCGCACGTGGCCGAGCAGTTTGGCTGCGACTTTTTGAATGCCGCCGAGTTTGCCGAGCCGGGCGATATCGACTATCTGCATATGATGCCCGAAAGCCACGAGAGCTTGGGACATGCCGTGGCAGCCAAGCTCCAAGAGATGCTCGGTGAGTAGCGCGACCCCAAGCCACCGCAAAGGGGACAGGCACCTTTGCGGTGGTTTTGCCCGGGTAAACGAACGGATTGGCTGCCATATGGGCATGGACGAGCTCATCGACCTCTTTGCCGAGGGCGATGAGCTCGTCTCCAATACCGCTTTTGAGGATTTGGATCTTGCCTACGACGTGGCGAACGGCGCGACCTTCGATGGCGTTGTGTTCCGATCTTGCGAGTTCGATAGCGTTGACTGGAGCGGCTCGACGTTTCGCGACGTGGTGTTTCGCGGTTGCCGCTTTATCCGCTGCAACATGGAAGGCTGCTGGCTCAGCCGCTGCGACTTCGTTGACTGCTCGGCACCGGGACTCAACTTGCTCAAGGCGCGCCTGTCGAGCGTGTCGTTTGGATCGTGCGATTTGAGCTATGCGAACCTTTCGGAGGGAAGCATTGGCCCCATGGCTGCGCGTGACACGCGTTTGACCGAGGCCGCACTCCAGGGGGCAAAGCTGGGGCAATTGCGCTTGGACGGCTGCGACCTGACGCGAATCGATGTGTTCAAGACGCCGCTTTCCGGCGTGGATGTATCGTGTTGTACGTTCGCGGCTCCTGTCGTCTCGGGCGATTACCATGAGTTGCGTGGCTTGACGGTCAATGCCGAGCAGGCGCTGGCACTCTCGGGTTTGTTGGGAATTCAACTCGCCGACGAATAGGCGCTCTGGTCTTTTGCTCGACCGCTATCTAAAATCAAACCGTCGCAACATTTAATGATTTTTCGCGTTTGCACGATTTTCATCGAATGTTGCGACGGTTTTTGGTGCAAGGTAGCCTGTCTCTTTTTGGCAGGTTACTGGCTATTTAGTACTGCCACAACTAACGGCGTGCCATCTACCTGCGGCTTTGCGGGGGAATATCCT
>CATYVH010000002.1 GCA_958413765.1 uncultured Collinsella sp. | reverse complement strand
AATGATTCCGGGAGGAACAAGCGAACGTTCTTGTAAACGCGCTGTCCCAGCACCTTTTCGATGTAGGGGCCAAACGCTGCGCCGTCTCCTATAGCAAGGATGTTATGCTCGGGACATTCGTGAATTGTTCGTTTTAGATTCGCAACGCCGGTGGCGGTATAGCAGGGGATCCCGAGTCGGTTGCAAAGAGCGTTGTAGAATTGATAACCCGATTTGCTGTCCTCGACAACTGCGGCGTCGGGTATCTCGAATCCAACATTTAGATCCTGATACAACATGCTTGCCGTGTGGTCATATAGCGGCTTGGTCACCGAGTAGAAGCGTCTGTCGCTCTTGCGGCCATTAATTGTCTTGCTTGTGGTGTTGACTAGCTTTAGGATCTCGTCGACGCTGTAGGGGAGCTCGTTGGCATCGCGACGAGATATCAGAACAAAATAGTTGGACGAGCCGTTTACGGCTTTGGCGAAGTCCTTTGAGTAGATAAACTCGTTGCCCTCATCTAGAAAGACGATTGAATCTTCGATGATCGACAGCTCGCGCTCCCAGCGTCTGCCGGAAAGCGTTTCGCAAGGTACGTCGCAGCTGAGCGCAACGCCGCTTTCCGGTCCTCGGTCGTTGTAGTCGCGAATCATCGAGATGAGCGTCGTTTTGCCCGTGCCGCTGTTGCCGCGTATAAAGGAAATATTGCGCTTAAACGTGAGTGTGTATTTGACCTTTGCACGCTCTACGACAACGGTATGCGTTCCCTTCATTACTCATCAACATCCAAAAAGTCATTCGTGGCGCCGACAAACTCCTGCATGTTTCTAACGATGCGGCCATCGTTATTAATGCGAATCTCAAAATGCTTCCAGGGGAATTTCATGATGTGGTATAAGGTCACCAGCACATCCTGCTCTTTGCCGATCTTGAGTAGCCAACGGGCACAGTTGTCTCCGCAGGTGGATGCGTTGAACACCATATTTGGGAGATTGCGCACCAGCAGCAGCGTCTTAACGCCGCCGGACAGTTCGAGTGGAGTGATTGAGCCCAGCTGCTTGCTTACGATGTTGTGGGGACCAATGAGCTCTGATCCGTCCACGCTTTTAATCATCTGCGCTGCCATAGGGTCCTCGAACCAGGAATCCAGGTATGAGTTCCTAAAATAGGTTTCGGTATCGTAGATGGAACGGGGGTAATCTCCCAGATGGATGCTTAACATGAGCGTCTCCAGACGTTTTGTGACTGCAACGATTATATGCCAGTAATAAAGTGCCGCCAGTAGTGAGGTTGCTGCTGGCGGCACTGGCATTATTGGCGTGCGAATCGCGTTGATGGATTTGCTCGCGAGGCTACTTTTCGAGACGCTCTTTCAGCAGCTCTAACGCGTGAGCGTAGCCTTGGAGGCCTTCGCCGGTGATGGTGGCGAAGCAGGCCAGGCGGGCGTAGCTTACCTGGCGGAAGTCCTCGCGTGTCTCTACGGCGCTGATGTGTACCTCGACGGCAGGGATGGCGACGGCCTTGAGGGCGTCGAGGATCGCCACGCTCGTATGCGTGTATGCCGCCGGGTTGATGACGATGCCGTCGACCTTGCCGTAGGCCTCCTGGATCTTGTCGACGATGCTGCCTTCGTGGTTGGACTGGAAGACCTCGACCTCGTCGAAGCCCTGTGCGGCGCCTGCCTCCTGGCAGATTTGGACCAGGCGGTCGTAGTTGTCGCTGCCGTAGATGCCCGGCTCGCGAATGCCGAGCATGTTGAGGTTGGGGCCATTGATGACGAGTGCTTTCATGGTTGCTTCCTTTGCGGTTGGAAAACCACCACAAAGGTGCCTGTCCCCTTTGCGGTGGTTTTGATTAGAGAGCGGATGGGAGGGTGTCGAGGAGGGCTTGGGCGGTGTTGGCGGCGCAGTCGCGTGAGTCGATGATGTAGTCGGCCCAGGCGCGGTAGCGCGGCATGCGCTGCTCGGCCAGCTTGTCGATACCGTCGCGGGCGGTGATGGGGCGTCCCTTGTGGGCGAGTTCGTCGAGCTTACGGTTGAGCATCACGATCTGGCTGTTCTGGTGCAGTAGCGGGTAGTTCTCGTCGCGCGTGACCACGCCGCCGCCCGTGGAAAGCACCAGGCCGCTGCGCTTGGAGATGCCGGCCAGCGCCCCCGTCTCCTGCTCGCGGAAGGCCGCCTCGCCGCGCTCGACGATATAGTCGGCACAGGGCATCCCCAGGCGCTCCTCGAGGGCGCGGTCCAGGTCGATGTGCTCGCGACCCGTGAGCAGGGCGATCTGCTCACCCACACGGGTCTTGCCCGAGCCTGGCATGCCGATCAGCGCGATGTTCTGTTCACGGCGTGACAAGCGCTCCGTTACGTCCAGGATGCGCTCGCGCGGGGTGACCTGGCCGGTATAGCGCTCGACGGCCTGTGCCGCTTGGGCCACGAGCATGAGCAGGCCGCCGATGCAGGGAATGCCGCGGCGCTCGGCCTCGAGCATGAGTCCCGTGCGAGCGGGGTTGTAGACAATGTCGATGACGCCCTCGAGCGCATCGAGCCCCTCGAGCGTGCAGGGGGCATCGGGACAGTGGGGGAACATGCCGGCGGGCGTGCAGTTGACGAGCAGTGCGGCGTCGGACTGCTGCGCGATGTTGTCGTAGTTGACTTCGCTCGTGCGGCCGACCGGCACGACGATGGCGCCCAGGTCGCCGAGCACCATGCTGGCAGTGGTGCCGGCGCCACCGGTGGCACCGAGCACGAGGGCCTTCTTGCCGGCAACCTCTACGCCCAACTCCTCGACCAGACACTGAAAACCAAAGTAGTCGGTGTTGTCGCCGCGCAAACAACCGTCAGGCAGGCGTGTGATGGTGTTGACGTTGCCCATGCGCTCGGCGAGCGGACTCAGCTCGTCCAAGTATTCCATGACGGCGCGCTTGTAGGGGATGGTCACGTTGGTGCCCTCCCATTCGTCGCTCATCATAAAGGCCTGAAGGTCTTCGGGCTCGCGCTCAAATCGCACGTACTCGAGCCCTGCGAGCTCCTTGTAGATGGTCGGGGTGTAGCTGTGGCCCAGCACGCGGCCCAGCACGCCGTAGGGGCGGGTTGCGGCGGCATCGGCCATCTAGAGCACCTCCGTGTAGCTGCCAAAGTAGGTAAAGCTCTCGCACACGTCGTCGATGGAATCGAGCAGGTCGTCGAGGGCCCTGCTGCCAAAGGGGCAGTCCAGGTCAAAGTAGAACATAAATTCAAAGTCGCGGCCGGGGATGGGGCGACTCTCGAGCTTGATGAGGTTGATGTTGAGGGCGTAGAAGCGCTCGAGCACGCGGTAGAGTGCGCCCGGCTCGTTGGCCGTGGTGATCATGAGCGAGGTGCGGTTGGCACCGGGATAGACGCGCGGCTCGCGGCTGATGACGACAAAGCGCGTGTAGTTGTTGTCCGAGTCCTGGATGTTGGGCTCCAGTATCTCCAGGCCATACAGCGCGGCGCAGCTGCGCGAGGCGATGGCGGCGACGTCGGCGCGCTCGGAGTTGGCAACCATCTCGGCCGACATGGCCGTGTTGGGGTACTTGGTGGCGTGCAGGTTTCGGTTCTCGATATAGCCGGCGCACTGGGCAATGGCTTGGCCGTGGCTGTAAACCTCGCGCACGTCTGAGAGCTTGGTGCCGGGCTTGACGAGCAGATTGTGGTCGATCTTGAGGCGCAGCGAGCGCACGATATGGAAGTCGAACTGCGCGAGCAGGTCGTAGACGGCGTTGACGGAACCTGCGGTGGAGTTTTCGATGGGCAGTACGCCAAACTCGCAGAAGCCGTCGCGCACGGCGCGCATAACGCCCTCGAAGGTCTCGAAGAACGCGATATCGGGCACGTCGAAGAGCTTGCACGCGGCGATCTGGCTGTAGGCGCCTTCGACGCCCTGGCAGGCGACGGTGGCCGTCTGGGGGAAAGGCGTGTCAAAGGCCACGGCCGTAGCGTGGGCCTGTTGCGAGACGGTGATGCCCTTGAGTTCGTTGATGTAGCGCTGCTGCTCGGCCTTGCTCATGCTCATGAGGAGGCGGAATAGCGTGATGGTCTGCGCCTCGTAGCGCTCGGGTGCGCGGCTGGCGAGGTTGTTGAGCTTGGAGCGCTCACGGGCGGGGTCGAAGACGGCCTTGCCCATCTCGATTTTTGACTTGGCGACCTCGGTGGCAATGTCCATGCGCTCGACAAAGCTGTTGAGGAGCGTGGTGTCGATGCCATCGATGGCCTGGCGGATGTCAGCAAGGTCCATGGAGACCCCTTTCACGTGTCGGGGGATGTTGAGGGGTGGGTAGTTAGCGCTGGGCGGCGTCTTCGAGGAGGGCGTCCCAGATGGCGAGGGCGGCGGCTGCTTCGGCTACGGGGACGGCTCGGGGGACGATGCAGGGATCGTGGCGGCCGTGGACCGAGAGCTCGGCATTTTCCATAGCGTCCATGTCCACCGTCTGCTGCTCGCGGCCAATCGAGGGCGTTGGCTTTACGGCCATGCGCCACATGACGGGCGCGCCGGTCGAAATGCCGCCCAGGATGCCGCCGGCGTTGTTGGACTCGACCTCGATCTTGCCGGTCTCGGCATCTATGCGATACGGATCGTTATTCTCGCTGCCGCGCATGGCGGCGACGGCAAAGCCCATGCCAAACTCCACGCCCTTTACGGCGGGAATGCCAAACGCGATTTGCGCGATGCGGTTCTCGATACCGTCGAACATGGGGTCGCCGATGCCCGCAGGCAGCCCGTAGATGCCGCACTCCACGATGCCGCCGATGCTGTCGAGTTCGTCGCGTGCGACTAGGATCTCCTCGCGCATGCGGCCGGCTGCGGCGGCGTCAATGCACGGCAGATCGTTCGTAAGGATCGCCTTGCGGTCGGCCTCGCGATAGACCATGTCGTCCATCGGCAGGTCGGAGATACCGCCGATCTGCGCCACATGCGCCATCACTTTAATGCCGCGGGCCTCGAGTGCCTGCAGCGCAATGCCGCCGGCGATGCACAGGGGTGCCGTTAGGCGGCCGGAGAAATGCCCGCCGCCGGCGACATCGTGCATGTTGTGATACTTCACGCGCGCAGGGAAGTCCGCATGTCCGGGACGGGGCTTGCGGCGCAGCTCGGAGTAATCCTTGGAGCGCGTGTTGGTGTTCTCGATAATCGCGGCGATGGGCGCGCCGGTGGTATGTCCATCGACCACGCCGGCAATGATATGCGCGGCGTCGGCCTCGCGGCGCTTGGTTGCGGTCTCGTCGCGGCCGGGGGCGCGACGGTCCAAAAAGACCTGCAGTTGCTCCTGGTCAACAGCGATGCCCGCCGGGATGCCGTCAAGTGAGCAGCCGATGGCAGGGGAGTGCGACTGGCCGAAGATGCTCAGATGCAAGACGTTGCCAAAAGTCGAGGACATGCTATTCCTCCTCGAGCGTGACCTTGCCGCCCAGCAGGCGGTAGTGGTCGAAGAAATCGGGATAGGACTTGTTGACGGCCTCGGCGCCGTGGATCACGACCTCGCCGGTGGCGCGGCTCGCGGCAATGGCGGCCATCATGGCGATGCGGTGGTCGTTGTGCGAATCGACCTCGCCGCCGGTAAAGGCATCGACGCCCTTGATGATGAGGTCGTCACCGGCGATACGCACCTGCGCGCCCAGCGCGGTGAGCTCGCGGGTGGTGGTGGCCAAGCGATCGGATTCCTTGATGCGTAGGCGTGCGCAATCGCGGATGAAGGTGCGCCCCTGGGCCAGCGAAGCCACGGCCGAGATGACGGGCACCAGGTCGGGAATGTCGTGGGCGCTCATCTCAAAGCCGGCGAGCTTGTCGGACTGCACCGTGGCGGCGTTGGTGGAGCGCACGATGCGGGCGCCAAAGCGCGAGAGCGCGGCAAGCACGTTGCGGTCGCCCTGCGCGGAGCTTAGTGACACGCCTTCGACGGTGATGGGGTCGGAGCCGATGGCACCGGCGCACAGCCAAAAGGCGGCGTTGGACCAGTCGCCCTCGACAGCAACGCTGCCGGGCGTGCGGTACGAGCCGCTGCTCACGCGGAAGTTCGTGACCTCGGGCTGGCCGTCCTTGGCCGGAATACGCTCGACGTTGACTTCGACGCCAAAGGCCTTCATGGCCTGGATCGTCAGGTTGATGTAGGGACGGCTCTCAATGAGGCCTGTTACCTGCACGCAGGAGGGCTGGGCCAGCAGCGGGGCTGCCAGCAGCAGGCCGGAGATATACTGCGAGCTCACGTTGCCCGGAAGCACAAAGGTGCCCGGGCGCATGCGTCCGCTCGTCTTGAGCGGAAAACCGCCCAGCCCCTGCAGGTTGCAGCCGGCGGCAATGATCTCGTCCGAGAGCGGAGAGAGCGGACGCGCCCCCAGACGGCCCTGGCCCACAAAGGTGGCCTCGGCACCCAGTGCACAGGCGACGGGCAGCATAAAGCGGAGTGTGGAGCCGCTCTCGCCGCAGTCGAGCGTGCCGCCGGCAAGCGCCTTGAGCAGGCCAAACTCAATGCTCTTCATGGTGGGGTGGACCTGGAAGCCGTCCTCGACGGTCTCGATGCGAGCACCCAGTGCCGTAAGGCAGCGCACCGTGGCCTCGATGTCGGCGCAGGTGGTGTTGCAGGTGACGTGCGTCTCGCCGTTGGCAAGCGCAGCGCAGATGATCAGGCGATGCGCCATCGACTTGGACGCGATGGCGGGAACGGTGCCCTTGAGCGGGGACGGGGTGATGCGGGCTAGCATGCGGATGCGTCTCCCTTCTGGCCGAGGCCCTCGGCAATGAGTTCGTGGAAAGTGGAAAGCGGTGTGCGGTCGATGCTGCAGCGGCCAATGCCGTGCGGAATCACCAGGTCGATAGTGTCGCCCGCGCGCTTCTTGTCGTGGAGCGCCTCGGCAAAGACGGTATCGGCATCTAGGTCGCAGCGGGTCTTGAGGCCATGGCGGGCGCAGAGCTCCTCAATACGACCGGGCAGTGCAGCATCGCAGGCGCCGTGCAGGGCCGCGGCGCGTGTGATGATGCCCATGCCGATCGACACGCAGTTGCCGTGTCCCAGCTCAAAGTGCTCGCAGGCCTCGACGGCGTGTCCGGCGCTGTGTCCAAAGTTGAGAAGCTTGCGCTGGTTGGTTTCGCGCTCGTCGGCGACGACCACGGCGCGCTTGATATCGATATTACGGGCGATGATGAGTGCCACGCGGGCCACATCGCGGTTGAGGAGCTCCAGCGTGAGCGGGGTCTTCTCCAGCTCGGCGAAGAGCTCTGGGTCGGCGATCACGGCGTGCTTGACGACCTCGCCGCAGCCGTCGGCGAACTGCTCGGGCGTAAGGGTGGCCAGGCACCCCACGTCGGCGATAACCACATTCGGCTGCCAAAAGGCGCCAGCCAGGTTCTTGCCGGCGGCTAGGTCGATGGCGGTCTTGCCGCCCACCGACGAATCTACCATGGCGAGCAGACTCGTGGGGATCTGCACAAACTTGCAGCCGCGCATGTAGGTGGCGGCCACAAAGCCCGCCACGTCGCCCACGACGCCGCCGCCGAGTGCCACGATCACATCGGAGCGCGAAAGCTCATGCTCGGCTACAAACTCCAGGATGCTGATGTAGGTCTCGGCGCGCTTGTGTGCCTCGCCGGCTTCGAAGGTGCAGATGCTCACCTCGTAGCCTGACGCCTCCAGGCTCTGCTTAACGGGCATCTGGTAGAGCGGGCCCACGTTGGTGTCCGTCACGATGACGGCCTTGGTGCCGCCGGCAGTGGCGCGCACGAGCGGCCCCGCCTGCTCCAGCAAAAACGTGCCAACATGCACCTGGTAGGGGCGTGCGGTGTCGATATCGATGGTAATCGCCATAAGCTTCGGTCCTTTCGACCTGGCGTGATAGGTGGTCTAGTGGGAGGCCTCGTCGTCGAGTGCGCGCTTAATGCGGTCGCCCTCGGCAAGGAGATTCTCCAGATAGCGCTGGTCGCGGTCCTTGAGCGCGCGGCTGTAGGCGCCAAGCGATTCGATCAGATGGTCGATCTCGAAGGCGAGCGCGTCGGCGTCATCGATCATGAGCTCTGACCACATTTGCGGGTTGAGGTGCGCCACGCGGGTGAGGTCGCGGTAGCTGCCGGCCGAAAAGCCGTGGTGGACCTGAGCGGTCGGGCTCTTAACATAGGCGTTGGAGACGACGTGCGCGAGCTGGCTCGTAAAGGCGATGACGCGGTCGTGCTCGGTGGCGCTCGTTACGCTGAACTTGCCAAAGCCCAAGGGACGTACCATCTCGCGCACCTGGCCCAAAAGCTCCAGCTTAAGGGCGTCGTCCACTGCGGGCGGTACAAGCACGAGCGGTGCGCCCTGGAACAGGTCGGAGCGGGAATGCGCGTAGCCCGAGAACTGCGTGCCCGCCATGGGGTGCGCGCCCACAAAGTAAAAACCGTGCTCGCGGGCAAGCTTAAAGGCGCGCTCGCACACGATGTTCTTGACGCCCACGGTGTCGATCACCACGGGGCCCATGATGGCCTCGGTGTCGGTGGCGTCGGCGAGTGCCTGAGCGTGCGCTTCGAGCCACTCGATGCAGGCCTCGGGATAGCAGGCAAGGACGATGATGTCGCACTCGCCGAGCGTCTCGTCGTTGAGCTCGCCGGCAACGGTGCCCATGCTGGCGGCCGTCATCACGTCATCGTCGGGGTCCCAGGCCAGCACGCGAACGCCCGCCTGCGCATAGCCGCGGGCAAAGCTGCCGCCGATGAGGCCCAGGCCCACGATGCCGGCGCACTTGGGGCCACCCTGGTTAACGCGTGCGTTTCTCACCGTACCCATGGGCTACTCCTGAACGGGTTCTTGGCAGACGACCTCGCGGATGGCGCGGATGCGGCGCATGGTGTCGTCGAACTGGTCGGGCGTGAGGGCCTGGGCGCCGTCGGACCAAGCGTGGCTCGGGTCGTCGTGGACCTCGATCTCCAGGCCGTTGGCGCCGCAGGCGGTCGCCGCGAGCGCCATGGGCTCAACGTAGCGGGTGTAGCCGGTGGCGTGGCTGGGGTCGGCGACGACGGGCAGGTGCGACAGGTGGTGCAGCACCGGCACGGCGTTGAGGTCGAATGTGTTGCGGGTGCGGGTCTCGAAGGTGCGGATGCCGCGCTCGCACAGGATGACGTTGTCGTTGCCCTCGCTCATGACGTACTCGGCGGCCATGAGCAGCTCATCGATCGTGCCGGACATGCCGCGCTTAAGCAAGATCGGAGTCTTGGTCTTGCCGACCTCTTTGAGCAGAGGGAAGTTCTGGGCGTTGCGGGCGCCGATCTGCATGACGTCGATCTTCTTGTCCAGGAAGACCTGCACGTCGCGCGGGTCCATGATCTCGGTGACGATCGGCATGTCGAGCTCGGCAGACGCCTCGCACAGCAGGTCCAGACCGGCGGGGCCCATGCCCTGGTAGGCGTACGGGGAAGTGCGGGGCTTGTAGGCACCGCCGCGCAGCATCGTGGCACCGGCGGCCTTCACGCGGCGGGCGATGCGGATGAGGTTCTCGCCCTCGACGGAGCACGGGCCGGCGATGACCTGGAACTGATCGCCGCCGATCTTGACGCCGTGGCCGCAGTCGATGACGGAGTCCTCGGGGTGGAACTTGCGGTTGGCGCGCTTGAACGGCTCGGAGACGCGCTGCACGCGCTCGACGACGTCCATGGACTCGAGCAGGAACGGGTCGATCTTGGTCGTATCGCCCACCAGGCCGATGATCGTCTCGTTCTCGCCGCGCGAGACGTCGGTCTTCAGGCCCTTTTTCTCAATCCAGCTGACGATATGGCTGACGGCCTCGTCGCTGGCGCTCTGCTTTAAAATTGCAATCATGGTGTGCCTCTCACCTCGATGGATAACCCTTGTAAAAACGGCCCGCATCGCGAGCCGTGTATATATGGTGCATGAGAGTTTATACTATCTGATTCGCTTTTGCCTTCTAAAGTGGGCCGTTGCGCCGCGTCTTCCTCGGAATTGCAAAGCTTTTTCTTTTATTTTGATAGCCCGTGGCGCACTTGGGTATAATGCCTACCGTTCGCCCTATTAGCTCAGAGGATTAGAGCGTCTGCCTCCGGAGCAGAAGGCCGTTGGTTCGAATCCAACATGGGGCACCATCGAACGTGAGACCGTCCGAACCTCGCATGGTCCGGGCGGTTTTTCTTATACCGACGCGACGTGATGGGACGTGGTATGGCAGCAACGGATATCGAGCGCGGACTCTCGACCGCCGAGGTCGAGGAGCGCATCGCCGCCGGTAAGATCAACCGCAACATGGAGCTCAAGACCAAGTCGGTCAAAGAGCTCATCATTGAGAACCTCTGCACGTTGTTCAATTTGATCAACGTGATCTTGGCTTTCCTGGTCATTTTGACCGGTTCGTTTAAGAATCTGACGTTCCTGTTCGTGGTGTTCCTCAATACCGCTATTGGCGTCATTCAGTCCATGCGCTCTAAGAAGATGGTCGATAAGCTTACGCTGCTAACCTCCAAGAAGGCCATCGCGGTGCGCGACGGCGCTGAGGTGGAGCTCGACCTGGACCAGATCGTGCTCGACGACATTATCCGCTTGGGGCGCGGTGACCAGATTCCCGCCGACGCCGTGGTGGTTTCGGGCGAGGCGCTCGTGAACGAGAGCCTGCTGACGGGCGAGAGCGACCTTATTAAGAAGCAGCCCGGCTCCGAGCTCATGAGCGGTAGCTTTATCGACTCAGGTCTGCTGCGCGCCCGCGTGATCCATGTCGGCGCCGACAACTACGTGGCCAAAATTAATAACGAGGCCAAGTACGTCAAAAAGGTCAATTCCGAGATCATGAACGCGCTGAACGCCATTGTGCGCTTTGCGAGCATCATCATGATCCCGCTCGGTTTGGCGTTGTTTGCCTCGAGTGTGAGCGAGCTGTGGGATGCCGCGGGAACCCCGGGCGATAGCGCGCTTTCCTGGTGCTTCTCCGAGCTGCTGGCCGGCCGCGTGCCTTCGTCGGCGCTGCTGTCCACGGTGGGCGCCCTGCTGGGCATGATTCCGCAGGGCCTGGTGCTGCTGACCTCGTCGGTGCTCGCCATCGCCACGGTGCGCCTGGCCCGCCGCAAGGTTCTGGCGCAGCAGCTCTACTGCATCGAGACGCTCGCTCGCGTCGACGTACTGTGCCTGGACAAGACGGGCACCATCACGTCGGGTCGCATGGAGGTCGAGGGTACCTATCCGCTGCCGGTTGAGGGCGTTGCCTTGGGCGTGGGGGAGAACGAGGCGGCTGTTCCCGTCGATACCACGGTGCTCGATTTTGCGCTGGCTAACGTCGCGCGTGCGACTTCGGCCGATGCCAACGAGACCTGCCAGGCGCTGCTCAACTATTACGCCGATCGCCCGGTCGAGGTGTCTGAGCCGCTGTCGGTCATTCCGTTCTCGTCGTCTAAAAAATGGAGTGGCGCTTCGTTTGCGCAGGGCTCCTACGTAATGGGCGCCGCGCAGTTTGTGCTCTCTGATCGTGCGTTTGCCCAGGTCGAGAACCGTGTCGCCGAGCTTGCCGATACCTGCCGCGTGCTCGTGGTGGCGCGCGTGGACGGCTTTACGCCCGATGGCGATATGGTGGGCGAGGCCGAGCCCGTGGGCTTTGTGACCATCCGCGACGAGATTCGTACCTCGGCGGCCGAGACCATCGGCTACTTTAACGAGCAGGGCGTGACGCTCAACGTGATCAGTGGCGACGACCCGCGTACGGTGTCGTCGATCGCGCGCGTGGTGGGCGTGCCGGGGGCGGACGCTTATGTGGACGCCACGACGCTCGATACGCCGGCCAAGCTCGATGCCGCAGTGGACCGCTACCATGTCTTTGGTCGTGTGACCCCGCAGCAGAAGCGCGAGCTCGTGCAGGCGCTCAGGCGCCGCGAGCACACCGTGGCCATGACAGGCGACGGCGTCAACGACGTGCTGGCGCTCAAGGAGGCCGACTGCTCCGTGGCCATGGCGGCCGGCTCCGATGCCGCGCGTAACGTGGCCGAGATCGTGCTCGTCGACAACGACTTTGCCTCGATGCCCGCCGTGGTGGCCGAGGGCCGTCGCTCCATCAACAACCTGCAGCGTTCGGCTTCGCTGTTCCTGACTAAGACGCTGTTCTCGATGGGCCTGGCGGCGCTGTGCATCGCGCTGCCGCCGTACCCTTTCGAGCCGATTCAGATGACGCTCATCAACTTCTTCTGCATCGGCGCGCCGGGCTTTGTGTTGGGCCTGGAGCCCAACAATGCTCGCGTGAAGGGGTCGTTCCTGACGAACGTGCTCAAGCGGGCACTGCCGGCGTCGATTGCGGTCATTTTGGCCGCGGCGCTCGATATCTTTGTGGCGCGCGTGTTTGGCTTTAGCCAGCTCACGCTGTCTACGATGTGCCTGCTTTCGTCGTGCGCGGCGAGCGTCAGCCTGATCTGGCGCATCTCGCAGCCCCTCACACCCTTGCGCGTGGCGCTCTTTGTGTTTGTAGTCGCCGGCATCCTGGTGGGCGTTATCGGATTCCCGGAGCTGCTGTCTATTGCCAACCTGTCGATGGGCCAGATGGTAATCTTGGCTGTCATCGTGGTCTTTACCTGCTCGGTGTTCTTTAAGCTCGCCACGATGATGGATTCGCTCAAGCCGCGTCGTCGTCATGCCGCAACTGGTTTTGGCCGCGGTGTGCGCGTCCACCTGGGTCGCGGTGGCGGCAAGGTGAGCTCGACGGGTTCGACGGCCGAGCGTTTTGCCAAGCGCGTCGCCGCCGACATGGCGCAGCGCCGCGAAGATCGCACCGCTCGCGAGGCCGAGGCCCGCGCACTCGAGGGCGTGGCCCAGGCCCAGCCCAAGAAAAAGAAGGGTAGCGGAGCCAAGCGCTCTCGCGTAACCAAGTCCGCCCAAGGCATCAAAGTCTCGATGCCGAGCAAAAAGAAGAAGTAACTACGCGCCCTGGCGATGTTGAATTGGTGCCTTGCTCCTGTAGGGCCGTGGCGATGTTATGCTCTAACCTCGATTATTTGAATTGCTTCGAAAAGAGGATGCCGTGATCTGCCCGCATTGCCTTAAGACTATCGAGGACGGCGCCTCGTTCTGCCCCTACTGCAACGCCTATGTGGGTCCGGGCGATGGTCCCGAGCACACCGAATTCGTGTTCTGTGAGGGCTGCGGTGCCCGTCTTTCTCCGCATGATCGTACGTGCCCCAAATGCGGACGCCCCGCCCCGGGTATCCTCTCCGAGGATGCGGCAGCATCCGACCTGGCAGCGGGCCGCACGGCGGGCTTTCCGCGCCTAACGCAAGAGCAGATCGATACCGAGGTGCCGCATGCGCCGGCCTCTGCCGCTGCGGTGCTTTCGGACGCCGCCGACCCCAATGAGACCTGCGTGCTGCCAGCTTTCGATAAGGATTTCGGTATCCCCAAGGTCGATATTCCCACACCCGTTTCCCTGCATGACGATGCTCAAAAACCCAAGCGCAAGGTGCACCCCGACGAGGATGCCTATCACAAGCACAAGCGTCATATTCCCAAGCCGCTTATCGTCATCGCGGTCCTTGCCGTCGTTTGCGGCGGTGCCTATTGGTTCGTGACGACCGATCCCATGGGTGTCATGCCTGGCTTCTACGACCAGTTTGGCCAGGCCGCGCAGACGACCTTCCCCACGCGCCAAAAGGGCGAGGCCACTGAGGACGATACCAAGCAGGACGATTCTGCCGAGGTGGTCCAGGAAGAAACCGTGCTCACCGATGATCAGCTCTATACCAGGCTCGACGGTCTGTATCAGACCATCGTGTCCTACGCTGACGAGGACCAGATCGGCGAGGTCATCGATTCCTTTAACAACGGCTATCTCCGAACGCCGCTGTCCACCCGTCAGGAGCTGTCGCAGAGTGCCTACGCCCTGCGCGACCAGATCAAAAAGACGCAAGATGAGCTTAACAACCTGAAAGTACAGGACGATACGGTCTATGCGGACGACATCGCCCACTTAAAGCAGCTTGCCGAGTGGATGTATGAGCGCGTCGACGTGATCTGCCAGAGCTGGGACATCTCGCTGGCCATTCCCGATGGCGAGTCGATGAGTTCCCACCAAAGCGAGATCCTGGCGCCCATCGCGCAGGGTGGCAACAGCGCGCTGAACCAGTACGACGCCAATGTGGGTTCCTGGAAGCCGCAGCAGCGTTTCTAAAATTAGTTCGCCATAGTCGGCATAACCTACGTGCGCAATTGATGTAAGCCCATGCTTATTGCTACAATTCGTACAAATATGCTTTAAACGAACGAGGAAGGAACCACATGTTTGGTTTTAAGAAAGAGCTCTACACGCCCGAGTATCAGCTTGTCGGCGACGAGTGCGCCGTAATCGAGACGTCGAAGGGTACCATCAAGGTCAAGTTTGACGGCGAGGGCGCTCCCATTCATGTCGCGAACTTCTGCGAGCTTTCCACGATGGGTTTCTATGATGGCCTTAAGTTCCATCGCTATGTGCCCGGTTTTGTTATCCAAGGTGGCGACCCCAATACCCGCGACATGTCCGGCGCCGACGTCGCCGCCGGTCTTGAGGGCCCCGACGGCATGCCCGGTACCGGTGGCCCCGGCTACTGCATCAAGGGCGAGTTCGCCACCAATCCGCGCAACAGCCATGTCGATGGCGCCCTTGCCATGGCACGCTCCATGGACCCCGATTCCGCGGGTTCGCAGTTCTACTTCTGCCTGGGCGCCCAGCATAACCTCGATTCTGGTTACACCGTCTTTGGTACCACGGTCGAGGGTCTCGATGTGATTTCGCAGCTGCGTGCCGGCGACGAGATCGTCCATGTCGAGATCGTTCACGAGTAAAGGGGACTTCCTTGAATAGCCAGCTGATCCAACAGGGCCGCGCCGCTTACCGCGCGGGTGATTTTTCCGCTGCAGCCCAGATGCTTGGGGCGGCAAAGACTCCCGATGAGATTATGGGCGAGGCAGATCACCTTCGTGGCAACGCCTTGATGCACCTGGGCATGTATGCCGAGGCCGCCGAGGCCTATGCCGCCGCCCTCAACGACGGCACCTACGGCAAGCGCGGCGCGCTGCTCACCAACCGCGGCAAGGCGCTTGCCGCCGTGGGCGACTACACGACGGCCGCTCAGGCGTTCTCTGCTGCTACGCAGGATGCTTCCTATGCCACGCCGTTCAAGGCCTATCTGGGCCTGGGCAATGCGCTGTTCCAGTCGGGCGACTATGCCAACGCAGGAACCGCCTTCCGTCAGGCTGCCATCGACGGCGCCAATCCGGCTCCTGCCGCCGCACTCGGCGAGCTCGGTCGTTGCTTCATTAAGCTCGGCCGTCCGGCGGATGCCGTGGAGACCTACCGCACGGCTATCGACTTTGCCGGCCCCCGCGACGACACGCGTGCGCTCAACGCCGGCATGGGTCAGGCGCTTTCTGCCGCCGGCCGTCCCTCCGACGCACTCGACGCCTTTAACGCCGCTACTGCCGATGGCATCTACCAGCTCACCTCCGAGCAGGCCGATGAGCTTGCCCGCGTGCACGATTCGCTTGCCGCGCTGTCTGCCCAGACGGCTATGGCCACGGCTCCGGCGCCCGCGATGGACGCTCCTGCCGTCGATCCGCTCGATCCTACGGGCGCGACCGGTCAGTTTATGCCCGATCCCTCGGACACCGGCTTCTTTACGCTGTCCGAGTCCGAGATGGTCCAGCAGGACCGTCAGGATCGTAAGCGGGCCAAGGTCCGTCGTCGCCATCGCCACACGGGTCTTAAAGTCTTCATCGTGCTGCTTCTGCTCATTTTGATCGCCGCGGGCGGTCTGGGCTTTGCCTACACGCGCGGCTTTGGCTTCCCATCTCAGGAGTCTGTCGTTACCGATCTGTTCCAGGCTGCCGGCGACGGTGACACCGCAAAGGCAGAGTCTTGCCTGGCCTCGAGCCTGTCCGAGGACGCTAAGTCGATGATCATCTCCTCGATTCCGCAGGGCGCCACCGTGTCCGTCGAGGGCATGGATCAGTCCATGACCGAGACGACCGCTAAGGTGAAGGCATCGCTGTCCAAGGGCGGCGAGCAGGAGTACACCGTCAAATTCGTGCGCTCCGACAACCATATCGGCTGGGCCGTTTCTTCGCTCGATATGGATTTCTCGGCTGCTGACAACCAGTAGTGACCTTATGGGATTTAGCTTTGCCCGGCGCTTCACCGCAAGTGAGGTGCCGGGCTTGCGCTAGTATGATGGGCTAGTAGTTTTCCAGCAATCATCCAACACATCAGGAGTTGCGTTGTTTTCTTTGATGGATATGTTCTTCGGTAGCTATGCGGGCGATCTTGCCATCGACCTCGGCACCGCAAATACGCTTGTCTCCGTGCGCGGCAAGGGCATCGTCATTCGCGAGCCCTCTGTTGTCGCCATCGACAAGAACGACGAGCGCATCTTGGCGGTCGGTATCGAGGCAAAGCGCATGCTCGGCCGTACGCCCGGCAACATCGTGGCCGTTCGTCCCCTGAAGGACGGCGTCATCGCCGACTTCGATGTTACCGAGGCCATGCTTCGCTACTTTATCGATAAGGCGTCCGAGAAGCGCTATCCGTGGACTCCGCGTCCGCGTGTTGTCGTCTGCGTTCCCTCCGGTGTCACGTCGGTTGAGAAGCGCGCTGTCTTTGAGGCCACGATCCAGGCCGGTGCCCGCCAGGCCTATCTGATCGAAGAGCCTATGGCGGCTGCCATCGGCGCCGACCTGCCCGTCGAGGAACCCACCGGCTCCATGGTCATCGACATCGGCGGCGGTACCACCGAGGTCGCCGTTATCGCTATGGGCGGCATCGTCGTCTCGCAGTCCATTCGTATTGCCGGCGACGAGTTCGATCAGGCCATCCTCACGCACGTTCGTGATGCCTACAACCTGGCCATCGGCGAGCGTACGGCAGAGGACATCAAGATCAAGGTCGGTTCCGCCGTGCCGCTCAAGGACGAGCTCGACGTTGAGGTCAACGGCCGCGACGTGATCACCGGTCTGCCCAAGACCGTGCGCATCGAGAGCGAGGAGATTCGTCGCGCGCTCAACAAGCCGCTCGACGAGATGGCCAAGGCCGTCAAGGACGCACTCGACGCTACGCCTCCCGATCTTGCCTCGGACCTTATGTACTACGGCATTTTGCTGACCGGTGGCGGCGCGCTGCTGCGCGGTCTCGACGTGCGCCTGCGCGATGAGACCGGTGTTTCGGTCAACGTCAGCCCCACGGCGCTCGATAACGTCGTTAACGGCTGTGCCCGCGTGCTCGAGGCCAATGCGTTTGATGGCGGCTTCGTCCAGACCAATGCTTAATTTCCAAAAGGTGGATTCCATTTGGCACGATCTTCGGGTTTCTCCACAAATCTGAATACCAAGCGACAATCAACGGGTATGCGCCCGTTGATTGTTTTCAGCCTGATTTCGGTGTTGCTGCTCACGTTTTACATCCGCGAGGGCGAGGCAGGACCGATTCATGCCGTGCGCTCGGGCGTGACGACGATTACCTCGCCGGTGCGCTTTGTGGGCTCGGCTGTGGCGGCTCCCTTCAATGCGATCGGTAACGTGTTCTCTAACCTTACGGCGTCGCAGGAAACGCTTGACGAGCTTAAGAAGCAAAACGAGGAACTGACCTCTAAGGTTGCCGAGCTCTCCGAGGCTCAAAAGACCGCCGAGCGTCTGGAGGGGCTGGTCGGCCTGCAGTCGACCTATAACCTCAAATCGACCGCTGCTCGTATCGTTGGTGCCTCCGGCGATGCCTGGACCTCGACCGTTACCATCGACAAGGGCTCTGCCGACGGCCTTACCATCAACATGCCCGTGACGAGTTCTGCCGGTGTTATCGGCCAGATTATCGAGGTATCGGCCAAGACCTCTACCGTGCGCCTGATTGGCGACGAGAACTCCGGCGTATCCGCCATGGTGCAGGACACGCGCGCCCAGGGTATGCTGCAGGGTCAGGCTGACGGCACGCTGCGTCTTGAGTACGTGAGCGTCGACTCCGATGTTAAGGTTGGCGACATCATCGTGACCTCGGGCATTGGCGGTGTGTTCCCCAAGGGTCTACCGCTCGGCACCGTCTCGTCGGTTGAAAAATCCGCAAACGACGTGTACTACACCATTGTGGTGCGCGCCCAGACGACGGCCGAGAACAACGAGGAAGTGCTGGTCATCACCTCGCTGACCGACGAACAGTCGGCCTCGGATGAGGACGTGAGCACCGCTAATAGCACGCCGCAGGGAACGTCGCGCGATGCTGCGACCAAGACGAAGGACGAGAGCTCGGATGACGGTTCCGACACGTCCGAGACGACCGATTCCGGCTCGAGCGAATAGGGGGCATGTCCATGGATCTACACGAGCAGGGGATGAGCTCCCGTACGTTTGTAATCGCCGCCATCGTGTGCGTGCTGCTGCAGGCAGGCCTGGCACCGCAGATCTCCATTGCGGGCGGTCGCGTCAACTTTATGATTATCCTGGTGTGCATAAGCGTGTTCTCGGGCGACCCGACCCGTGCCGTCGTGTGCGGTTTTTGCAGCGGCTTGTTCTATGACCTTTCCGCTGCCGTGCCGGTGGGCGTTATGTCGCTCCTGCTGACCGTGGGTTCTTTTGCCCTGGTGCATAGCGCCGCCGGTCAGACGGGCGGTACCCCGAGTGCGCGCGGCATCACTGTGGGTGCCTTCGCGCTCGTCATTAATGTGATCTACAGCATCATCTTGCTGTTTATGGGTTTGGAGACGAGCTTTGTCGTGGCGATCTTCGGCCATGCGCTGCCGTCTTCGATCCTGACGGGTTTGGTTGCCATTCCGTTTTTGATGTCCGGCGTCGTGCCGCAGTCCGGTTATGGATTCTCCGCACGTGGCGGACGCCAGACGGGCATGCGCTTTAAGCCCAAGACCCGTAAGCTCAAATAGGGGAGGCTCGTAGATGTCTTCCCAGATGACGGTTATTATCGCCGGTATCGTGCTGGTTGTGGCCATCGTGGTCGCGCTGGTCATCATGCGTCGCGGCGATTCCCGTTTTACCTACGATACGCAGCATGGAACGGCCCCGCGCGCCACCGAGGGCGAGGGCAATACCGCGGCGACCGCCTTTAAGGGCCGCTTCTCCATCCTCACCACGGGTGTGGGCGCGATGTTCGCGGCGCTTGCCGTCAAGCTGTGGGGCATGCAGATGGTCTCGTCGGACTATTACGAAAAGCAGGCTAATAGCAATCAGACGCGCACCGTTACCACACCCGCTGTGCGCGGCCGCATCCTCGACCGCAATGGCGTGGCACTTGTCCAGAACCGTCCCTCACTTGCTGTCGTGGCCTACCGCGACCTTGCCGAGGATGAGGTTCTGGTTCGCCATCTTGCCAACGTGCTCGGTATGCCCTACGTGGCGGTTCTGCGCAATATTCAGGACAATTCCGAGGGCGCCCAGAGCCTGCATACCATCGCGACGGACGTCCGTCGTTCCACGGTTGCCTATATCAAGGAGCACGCAGGCGAGTTCCCGGGCGTCAAGATTGCCGAGCGTACCGAGCGCCAGTACCCGTACGGCGAGACGGCCTGTCACATTTTGGGCTATACCGGCACCATTACCTCCGAGCAGCTCGAGGCCCAGAATAAGAAAACCTCTGGCGATGATGATGCTTCTGCTGGCAAGATTACGTACCAGTCGGGCGATATCGTGGGCCAGGCGGGTGTTGAGAGCTACTACGAAAACCTGCTGCAGGGTATTCGTGGCGAGCAGACCGTCAAGGTCGATGCCTCGGGCAATGTGACCGGTCAGGCCGGCGCCGTGCCCGCCAAGGCCGGCTCCGACATTAAGCTCACGCTCGACCTTAAGATCCAACAGGCCTGTGAGACGGCGCTGGCGAGCGCCATCGAGCTTGCCAAGACCACCGGCTACAGCAATGCCGGCAACGGCGCTGTGGTGTGCCTCGATCCCAACAATGGTGAGATCCTGGGCATGGCGAGCGAGCCCAAGTTCGATCCGTCCGTCTTTATCGGCGGCGTCTCAAATGACGTGTGGACCGAGCTCAATGATGACAAGGGTTCGCACCCGCTGCTCAACCGCGCCATTAGCGGACAGTACATGTCGGCCTCGACCATCAAGCCGCTCTCGGCACTGGCCGGTCTTGAGTTTGGAACCTACACTTCAACGCAGACAACCAACTGCACGGGCTATTGGACGGGCTTGGGCAAGGCTTGGGGCAAGCGCTGCTGGCTGACGTCTGGACACGGCACCATGACGCTGCAGTCGGGTATTGCCAACTCGTGCGACCCCGTCTTCTACGATATGGGCAAGGCGTTCTTTTATGACGAGCAACATTCCGAGGGCCTGCAGGAGGTCTTTCGTCGCTGGGGCCTAGGCAAGACCTGCGGTATCGATTTGCCGAGTGAGGGCGCGGGCCGTATTCCCGATGCCGAGTGGAAAGAGTCGTACTTTACCGACGCCTCTGCCGAGGACCGCAAGTGGAATGCCGGCGATATGACCAACATTGCCATCGGCCAGGGCGACATTTTGGTGACGCCTCTGCAGATGGCATGCGCCTACATGGGCCTTGCCAACGGCGGTAAGCAGTACGTGCCTCACGTGTTTTTGTCTGCCGTGTCGCGCGATGGCGACGGCGATGCCTATAAGTACAACGGCAAAGGCAAGAAGAAGCGCCTGGAGGCCAAGATCAACAGCGATTCGGATTTGGCTCTTGTTCGCAACGGCATGCACGACGTGATTTACACGGCATCGACGTCCCTGGCGGCTCACTTTGGCACCCTGACGCCGCAGGTATACGGCAAGTCGGGCACGGGCGAGAAAAGCGGCGAGGACGAATACGCGTGGTTCTGCGCCTATGCGCCGGCCGATGATCCCAAGTATGTCATCGCTACTGTCCTGGAGCAGGGCGGCGGTGGCTCAGATACCGCGATGCATGTCGTGCGCGACGTGCTCGGCGCGATTTATGACGAGCCCGATACCTCTTCGGCCTCGGGCGATTCTTCGGTTCGATAGGAGGTTGCGATGGATTTTTCTCCGGCGGATCTGTTCCGTTCAACCAAGACCGGCTCTCGCAGCAGCCTGGACCGCGTCAACAAGCAACTTTCGGCCTCGCGCGGTACGTTTCGCCAAAAGGTGCATATCGGTGTGCTGCTGGCTACCGTCGCGCTCGTTGCCTATGGCGCCATCATTATTTGGTCGGCGTCACAGTTTAAGGCCGACGCCTCATTCTCGCGCCACCTGCTGGGCATTGGCATTGGCGCGGTGCTTGCGGTGCTCGTCTGGCGTACCGATCTGCGCGGCATCTCTAACTTCTCGACGGCGCTGCTCGTCATTGACCTTATTGTGATCTTCTCGCCCAAGATTCCGGGCCTGTCCTATACGGGCGGTCTGGGCATGACGGGCTGGATCAAGATTCCCGGTATCGGCTTGACATTCCAGCCGGTTGAGCTTGCCAAGCTCATCACCATCTTCTTTATCGCCACGCTTGGCTCGCAGTATAACGGCCGCATCGATACCGTTCGCGACTACGTCAAGCTCTGCGGCATGCTGTCCATTCCGTTTTTGGCCGTCGTCGCCATGGGCGACCTGGGCTCGGGCCTGGTCGTGCTGGTCTCGGGCGCCATCGTCATCTGCATGAGCGGTGCACGCCGCGAATGGGTGCTGTCGACCCTGGCCCTGCTCGTGGGCCTGGTGGCCCTCGTCCTGGCGCTCGATTCGGTCTTTGATTCGTTGCTCGGCCACGATGTGCTCATCAAGCAGTATCAGATGAACCGCCTGACGGTCTTTATCGACCCCGATAATGCCGATTCGGACGATGCCTACAACCTGCAGCAGTCGCTTATCGCCGTTGGCTCGGGTGGCTTCTTTGGTAAGGGTTTGGGCCATGCGACGCAGTCGGCCGGCGGCTTTCTGCCTGAGTTCCACACCGACTTCGTCTTCGCCTTCCTGTCCGAGACCTTTGGCTTTTGCGGTTCCTTTTTGCTCCTATGCCTCTACGTGCTGCTGATCTTTTCGACGATTCGCGTCGCCTTTAAGTGTGAGTCGCTGTTCTTGCGCCTATCGTGTGTGGGCATCGTTGGCATGTGGGCGTTCCAGACCTTCGAAAACATCGGCATGTGCATCGGCATGATGCCGATTACCGGTATTCCGCTACCGTTTATTAGCTTCGGTTCGTCTTCGATGATGATTCAGCTGCTGACGGTGGGTATCGTACAATCCATATGGCGGCATCGTTCGGGCGCCGCGTAACCGCTGGAGGGGTTTGCTATGAAAATTCCCGTAGATAAGCTGACCCGCGCTTTTAAGATGGGCGCGTCCGTTAAGAAGGATTCCGATACGCCGGTGCGCGTCTCGGTCTATCTGGATTCGTCCGCCTCGCGCTTTCTTGCTGAGACGGTGCGTGACGCCTTTGTGCCGCAGACGACCTCGGGCATTGTGCGCGTCGAGCGTCTGGGGGAGGAGCGAATTGCTCCAAAGACCGATACCGATGTGGTACTGGTGCTCTCGTGTGGTTCCGACCGCCTGGAGAGTGCCGTGCAGGAGCTCGTGATCGCCGGCGCGCCCGTGTGCGTGCTTGCCGAGTCTGCTGTGGAGGTGCCGTTTATCGAGGAGTCCACGCCCATGCTCGGCGTGGTGGCGGCAACCGATAAGACGTATCTGCTCGAGACGCTTGCCCGCTGGATTCTCGATCGCACCGACAAGGAAACGGCTTTTGCGGCGAACTTTGCCTTTATGCGCATCGCGGCAGCTAATCGTATCATCACCTCGTGCGCGCTCACCAATATGGCGACCGGTGCGCTGGTGTTTTTGCCGGGCGCCGATTATCCCGTTATGGCGCTGGCGCAGGTGGGCATGCTCTTTGAGCTCGCTGCCGTCTTTGGACGCGGCATTAAGCCTGAGCGCGGCTACGAGGTCGCGGGCGTGCTTGCCGGCGGTCTTGTGATCCGCGCGGTCACCCGTGCGCTCGTCAAGCAGACGCCGCATATTGGGTTTGCCGTCAAGGCGCTCACTGCTGCCGCGGGCACCTATGGCATGGGCCGTGCGCTCGTTTCGCTCTACGAGCGCGATGTCGACTACAGCCGTGCCAACGAGGTGGTCACTGCCACGTTCTCCCGCGTTCGCGATCTGGTGACCACGGTCGCGGGCGCTACCCGTCCTATGGCGTCCTACCAAGACGCATCCGATCTCGCTGCTTAGGGGTTTTCCGTTGCGCGTTCCGTATCAAGACTGCTTTCATTTAATTGAGCCGCTGCTCGCCAAGGTCGAAAAGCCGAGCCGCTATATCGATCACGAGTGGGGCACGCTTTCCAAGGCCGATGCCGACTACCGTTGCTGCCTGATCTACCCGGATGTGTACGAGGTTGGTCTGCCCAACCAGGGTATCGCCATCCTCTACAACATCCTTAACCAGGCCGAGGGCATCTCCTGCGAGCGTGGCTATGTGCCGTGGCCCGATATGGGTGACGCTATGCGCGAGGCAGGCATTCCGCTGCTCTCGCTCGAGGGTGCAGCGCCGGTCGCTTCGTTTGATATCGTCGGCCTGCATGTGCCGCACGAGATGGCGGTGACGAACTTCCTCGAGGCACTCGATCTCGCTGGCATTCCGCTGTTAGCGGCCGACCGAGGTGAAGACGACCCCATCATCATCGCCGGCGGCCCCTCGGTGTACAACCCCGAGCCGTACGCGGCCTTCTTCGATGCCATCCTCATCGGCGAGGGCGAGGAATCGCTGCTCGAGACCTGCCAGCTGCATCGGCGCCTGCGCGACGAAGGAGTCCCGCGCGCGCAGATTGTTGAGCAGCTTGCATCCATTGCCGGCAACTACGTGCCGTCGCTCTATGAGATTCGTCACGACGAGCCCTGCTCGCCGCATGGCTACACCGTGCCGCGCGAGGGCAAGGATGCTCCGGCCGTGGTCTACAAGCGCGTCGTCGAGGATTTCGGCGCCACGAATCCGCTGTCGCAGTCGTGCGTGCCCTATGCGCAGCTGGTTCACGACCGCCTGTCTATCGAGATTCTGCGCGGCTGCGCTCGCGGCTGTCGTTTTTGCCAGGCCGGCATGACGTATCGCCCGGTGCGCGAGCGTTCGGCCGACCAGATCGTCTCGTCGGTGATTCAGGGTCTGGAAAAGACCGGCTATGACGAGGTGTCGCTGACCTCGCTCTCCACGACCGACCACTCCTGCATTCGTGACGTGCTCGGCAGGCTCAACCGTCGCCTGGAGGATACGGGTATTCGCGTGTCTATTCCGTCGCAGCGCTTGGATTCGTTTGGCGTGGATATGGCCGAGTCGGTCGCCGGCGAAAAGAAGGGCGGCCTGACGTTCGCGCCCGAGGCCGGCAGCCAGCGCATGCGCGACATCATTAACAAGAACGTGACCGAGGAGGACCTGGACCGTGCGGCCAAGGCGGCCTTCGAGGCCGGCTGGAACCGCATGAAGCTCTACTTTATGATGGGCCTTCCCGGCGAGCGCGACGAGGACATCGTGGCCATCGCCAATCTGGCCGATCACGTGCTGGAGCTTGGTCGTTCCGTGGTGCCCAAGGCTCGTCGCGGCTCGATCTCGGTGTCCATCTCGGTTTCGGTCTTTATCCCCAAGGCTGCCACGCCGTTCCAGTGGTGCCCGCAGCTCGACTACGACGACGTCAAGCGTCGCCAGAAGTTGCTTATCACGAGCGTTCGCAACCGTGCCGTCCGCGTGCATTACCACGATGCCGAGACTTCGCTCATCGAGGCCGCGCTGTCCCGCGCCGGTCGTGACATGACGCCCGTCATCATCGATGCTTGGCGCGCGGGCTCTCGCTTTGACGCCTGGGTAGAGCATTTCTCGCTCGATAACTGGAAGGAGGCTGCTGCCAAAAACGGCATCGACCTCAATGAGCTCGTGCACCTGCCCTACGAGTTGGACTGGCGCCTGCCGTGGGAGCACGTGAGCCCCGGCTGCACGCGCGGCTTCCTCGAGCGCGAGTACCGTCGCTCGCTCGAGGGCGTCACGACTCCCGACTGCACCCGCACGTCGTGCACCGGCTGCGGGATCTGCCCCACGCTCCACGCCAAGAATGTATTGATGGGTGATCGCGCATGAGTGAGCGCCTGACCGACAACCCCACGCTCTTTAGGCTTCGTGTTCGCTATGGCAAGCGCGATCGCCTTAAGTACCTGGGCCATCTCGAAGTAATCCATACCATTGAGCGCATCGTGCGCCGTGCGGGGCTTCCCTATGCCGTCACGCAGGGCTTCTCTCCGCACATGCGCGTGGGCTTCTCTTCGGCGCTACCGGTGGGTACGTCGTCGACTTGCGAGTGGTATGACCTGTTTATGACCGAGTTCGTGGCGCTCGACGAGGCGTTTGGGCGCCTGGTTGCGGCGTCTCCGGTCGATCTGGCACCCATCGAGGCGGCGTACATCGACGTGCATACGCCGGCGTTGACGGCTCAGCTTACGCGTCTGTCGTATCGCATCGACCTGCACTTGGATCCCGAGGCGCCCGTAAGCGCCGACGAGGTGCGTCGTGCGATCGACACGCTGCGCGCGGGCCATGGCATCGACTACGCGCGCGGCAAAAAGAGCAAGCGCTTGGATTTGGATCACACGCTCGTGGGCTATGAGCTCACGGCGGGGGAGCGCCCGGACCATCTGGTGCTCATGCTCGACACCCATGCCGATAACGAGGGCTCCATGCGTCCGGAAATTTTGCTTTCCGCTGCTGATGTTTTGTTGCAGGGCTTGACCCCGGGCGTGGATGCACCTATTGTTTCCACCGGTATGCAAGACCTCGTGACCATCTGCTCCTACGATGTCGAGCGTCAGAATCAAGCATGCGAGGACGACGAGGGCCGACTCGTCAGCCCCATACCTGTGCGAACTTGTGGATTTGCTCCACATACTCGTTGACGGGGGTATTTTCGCCTGCTACTATATTCGGCTGTTGCACTAACTGATGCATGAAGGGCAAGTAAACATGTACGCAATCGTTAACACGGGCGGCAAGCAGTACAAGGTCGCCACCGACGATGTCATCACCGTCGAGAAGATCGAGGGCAATGAGGGCGACAAGGTCACCCTGCCGGTCATCTTCCTCAACGATGGTAAGAAGATCGTCACCGATCCCGACAAGCTGGCTAAGGCCAAGGTTACCGCTCAGATCGTTGAGCAGTTCAAGGGCGAGAAGCAGCTGGTCTTCAAGTTCCACAAGCGCAAGCGCTATCGTCGTCTGAAGGGTCACCGTCAGCAGCTCACCAAGCTGAAGATCGTGAAGGTCCAGGCTACGTCCCGCGCCAAGAAGGCTGTCAAGGCAGAGGCCGAGGCTGTTGCCGAGGCTCCCGTCGCCGAGTAGATTACACTCGTAACGAAAGAGTAGGTATACACAATGGCACACAAAAAAGGACTCGGTTCCTCCCGTAATGGCCGTGACTCCCGCGGTCAGCGCCTTGGCACGAAGCGCTATGCCGGCCAGACGGTAACCACGGGCACGATTCTCGTCCGTCAGCACGGCACTCACATCCACCCGGGTGAGAACGTTGGCCGTGGCAAGGACGACACGCTGTTCGCGCTGGTCGACGGTACCGTTGAGTTCCACAAGGGTATCAAGCACAGGGTCAGCGTACGCCCGCTCGCGAACGCGTAATTCACCCTTCATAGAGCACATATGTGGGAGGCACTTGAGTTTTAGGATTCAAGGGTCTCCCTCTTTTTGTAGGAGGCGATTCTGTTGTCACAGTTCACCGATATCAGCCGCATTAACGTGTGCGGCGGCGACGGCGGTGCCGGATGCATGTCGTTTAGGCGCGAGGCCTTTGTCCCCAAGGGTGGCCCCGATGGCGGCGACGGCGGTCGTGGCGGCAATGTCGTCATCCAGGCCGATGCTCAGCTGTCTTCACTGATCGATTACCGCTTTAAGCATCATTTTCGTGCCGAGCGCGGAACGCACGGTCAGGGCGCCCGCCGCAACGGAAAGAGCGGCGAGGACCTTATCTTGAAGGTTCCCATGGGCACCGTGGTGCGCGAGCTCGACCCCGAGACGCAGACCCCGATGTTCGAGATTGCTGACCTGGTGCACGATGGCGAGCGCGTTGTCGTGGCGCCCGGCGGTGCCGGTGGCCTGGGCAACACGCACTTTGTGACGTCGGTGCGCCGCGCGCCCGCGTTCGCTCAGCTGGGCGAACCGGCCGAGGAGCACTGGATTGAGCTTGAGATGAAGCTTATGGCCGATGCCGCGCTCGTGGGCTTTCCCTCGGTGGGTAAGTCCTCGCTCATTGCGCGCATGAGTGCCGCCCGTCCCAAGATCGCTGACTATCCGTTTACCACACTCGTGCCCAATCTGGGCATGGTGCGTGCCGGCGAGTATTCTTACGTTGTTGCCGATGTCCCCGGTCTCATCGAGGGTGCGAGCGAGGGCAAGGGCCTGGGTCACCAGTTCCTGCGCCACATTGAGCGTACGGCCCTGATTATGCATGTCGTCGACATGACGGGCGGTTTTGAGGATCGCGATCCGGTTGAGGATTACCACATCATCAACCGCGAGCTCGAGCAGTATGGCGCCGAGCTTTCGGAGCGTCCGCAGGTCGTTGTCGCCAACAAGTGCGATGCGCCGGGCACGGCCGACAAGATTGCCGACCTTAAGCGCGCCGCGCTCGACGATGGACATATGTTCTTTGCCGTGTCCGCCGTGACGGGCGCCGGCCTCAACACGCTGATGCTTGCCGTGGGCGAGCAGGTGGCTAAGCTGCGCGCCGAGCTGGCGGTCTCCGATGAGCCTGTCGATCTTCGCGACGAGGAGTGGGAGCGCCGCCGTCTGCAGCGCGAGAAGCGTTTCCGCATTGTCCAGGAAGAGCCCGGTGCCTTCCGTGTGGTCGGTCGTGCCATCGAGCGCATGGTCATCCAGACCGACTGGGAAAACGAGGAAGCCGTCATCTACCTGCAGCACAAGTTTGCGCGTATGGGTGTTGACGACGCGCTCGAGAAGGCCGGTTGCCATGCGGGCGACGAGGTCCGCATTTGCCAGCGCGCCTTTGACTTTGAGGGCGCTGAGGACTTCTCGGAGTACGAGGAGCTCGAGGACGCTGGCGAGGACGTTGCCGTTGAGGCCATTGACGTGGCCGACGCTGCGGATGAGGGCGTCGAGGTTGTCGATGCGGCGGATGCCGCGGACGATGCCGAGACCTCGGAGGGCGAGTAAGCCATGTCGCTGCGCGGTGGAATCGGTTTGCCCGAGCTGCCCATAAAAGAGGGCAAAGAGTTTCGGCTTGGCATTATGGGCGGCACATTCGACCCGATTCATTACGGGCACCTGGTGACTGCCGAGCAGGCGCGCGAGTCGCTCGACTTGGACGCTGTGCTCTTTATGCCGGCGGGCTCTCCTGCCTTTAAGCTTGACAAGCCGGTGACGCCTGCCGAGGACCGTTATGCCATGACGGTCCTCGCCACCGCCGCGAACCCGGCCTTTTTGGCGAGCCGGTTCGAGATTGACCGTCCGGGCGTAACCTATACGGCCGATACGCTTCATGCCCTTCGCGACTTTTACCCGCCGCAGGTAAAGCTCTACTTTATTACGGGCGCCGACGCGATTATCGATATTGTGACCTGGCATGATGCCGAGCGAATCGCTGAGCTTGCTACCTTTATTGCGGCGACGCGACCGGGTTTTGATATCGATACGGCGCGTGCCCGAATCAAAGAGTCGGGGCTGCCGTTCGATGTGCGCTATATTCAGATTCCGGCGCTGGCGATCAGCTCGACGAACATTCGTAAGCGAGTTGCCCGCGGCATGAGCGTGCGCTATCTTACGAGCGAGTCTGTGCTCGGCTACATTCGCAAGCGCAGTTTGTATGTCGATCTGGGTCAAGAAGATTTTGAGTGATGGGGGCTACGTTGTCGGTAGAGGATCAGTTTGAGGGCGATGAGCGCGCGCTGCTCAAGCGCATTCAAGAGCTGCTTGATGTTCGCATGAAAGATAAGCGCAAGCGCTATGTGCATTCGCTGGGTGTTGCCGAGACCGCACTTCATCTGGCCGAGGTCTACGGCGTTGACCGCTTTGATGCCGCTGCCGCCGGCTTAATTCACGACTGGGACAAGGTGCTTTCCGATGACGAGCTCGTGGCCCGCGCGCTTCACTATGGCATCAAGGTTGCCGGCTCTCCTTCCGCCGCGACGCCGCTTTTGCATGGCCCTGTTGCCGCCTATGAGCTTCCGCAACTTTTCCCCGAGCTGTCGCCGGCCGTTTTCCAGGCTGTCGACCGTCACACCGTGGGTGCCTGCGACATGACGCCGCTCGATATGGTGGTCTTTGTGGCCGATGCCATCGAGCCCAACCGCCACGGCGACTATGCCCATGCGCTGCGCAAGATGGTGGGGAAGTCCTCGCTCGACGACTTGTTCTTCTCCTGTTTTGCGCAGGGTCTGGTCTATGTGATCCAGTCCGGGCGCTATCTTTATCCCACGGCTATTACGATTTACAACCATTACGCCCAGTTGCGCTAGCTCGGGTGTGTCCAGAAAGAGGTATTCCATGGCCGACGAGACCATGACTGACGAGCAGATTCTTGAAGGTGTGGAGCACAAGAGCTTCGCCGCCACGTCCGACCGTACCGCCGCCTCGCTGTCCGCGAGCGGTGTCGCCGCCGAGGATGTCGCCCGCGCCGCCGCGCAGGCCGCCTACGACAAGAAGGGCGAGGATGTGCAGGTGCTCGACCTGACCGAGCTTTCCGATGTGTGCGACTACTTTGTGATTGCCACCGGTACCAACAACCGCCAGGTCGATTCGATCGTCGATGAGATCGAGGAGAAGGTCGCCGAGGCTTGCGGCGAGCATCCGTTCTCCATCGAGGGCCGCGAACAGAAGACCTGGATGCTCATGGACTACGGCTCGGTCGTCGTCCATGTCTTCACTCCCGAAGCCCGCGACTTTTACCGCCTAGAAAAGCTCTGGGGTGACGCCCCCCAGCTTCCCCTCGACCTCCTCTAGCAGCTCATTTGATACGGGGCTTTTTAGCTAGCCTCGCGCATTTCGCCGGGCGGTTGCGGTTTTCCGTACCTGCCCGGCTTTCTTTTTGCCCAAAGGCGATTAATCGTTGAAGCGGGATTGGCGGCCGAAGGATAGGGCGGTGTCGCCGAATTTGTCTCGGACGGCGTCGATCGCGACGGAGAGCTCGCGGCGTTCGCTGGATTGGGCTCCGCGGTCGTCGACTTCGCAGAACAAGTCGGTCTGGATGCCGCCCTGATGGTCAAAGTCGCTCATGCCGATGCCTGCTAAGCGAACATGCATGCCTTCTTGCCAGATGTTGTCGAGCAGTTCGAGCGCAACCGCCACAAAGATATTCTCGTCGTCGGTGGGGTGGGGAAGTCGGCGCTGTGCCGTGCGTCCGCTACCGTACGAATACTTGAGCTTGAGCGTCACCGTGGCGCCCGTTAGTCCCTGACGGCGCAGGCGGCGTCCCACTGACTCGCCCAACAGCGCAATCGCCGCTTCGATGTCCCCACGCTCAGTTAAATCTTTTGCAAAGGTGCGTTCATTGCTCACCGACTTGACCTCGCGCTCTTCATCGAGACTCGTGACTTCGGATATTTCGAGTCCCAGCGCACGCTGGCGCATGCGTTCGCCGTTGACGCCAAAAATAGAGGCCAAGGTGGATTCCGGTGCACGTGATAGCTCGCCGAGGGTGTAGATGCGCATGCGGCGCAGTCGCTCCTCGGCCGAGCGCCCGATGCCGCTCATGGCAGATACCGGCAGCGCGGCCAAAAAGCGCTGCTCGGTTCCGGGGCGCACGATGGTCAACCCAAACGGCTTATCCCGCTCGCTTGCGATCTTTGCGACCGTCTTGTTGCAGCCCACACCAATGGAGCACGTCAATCCCAGCGCTGTCACGCGGTCGCTTATACGCCGCGCAACCAGCAGCGGGTCTTCGGGCGCAAAGCGACCCGGTGTGATATCGATAAAGGCTTCGTCGATGGATACGCGCTCAACGCGCGGGGTCTCGTCGGCGAGAATCGCCATGACCTGCGCGCTCACCTCGCGGTAGCGATCAAAGTGCCCGTGCGTCCAAATGGCTTGCGGGCACAAGCGCCGCGCCTCGGCCGAGGCCATGGCAGAGTGCACGCCAAAGCGACGCGCCTCGTAAGAACAGGTGGACACGACGCCACGCGAATCGGCGTCTCCGCCCACGATGAGCGGCTTTCCGCGCCATTCGGGATGATCGAGCATCTCCACGCTCGCAAAAAACGCATCGAGGTCCATGAGGCCCACCGCCGGACCCGTCCAGGGAGGCGGTGTGACGCCCATGGCATCCTCATAACCGTATGTATGTTCGCGTCTTTCCATGTCATGAGTATACCGCGCAGCTCATGTGGGGTGCGTGGATGTGCTTGCAAATCGCGAATTCTTGTCTAAGATATGGATTTGCCCTCGACTACACCGAAGAAGTTGGTCTCACGGACTTCACCTGCCCGCGTCGATGGCGTATTATGTTCAACTGTTTGTTTGTAGTTGCAGCCTAAAGCTGCTTGGTTGGAGGAGTTTCCTTTGGCAGTCAAGATTCGCCTTGCTCGTCACGGCGCTAAGAAGCGTCCGTACTACCGTGTCGTCGTCGCCGATTCCCGCGCCCCGCGTGACGGTCGTATCATCGAGGAGGTTGGCCGCTACAACCCGATGACCGCCCCCAAGACCATCAACCTCGATCTCGAGAAGATCGCTGACTGGCAGTCCAAGGGCGCTCAGCTCACCGACGCTGTCGCCGCTCTGGTCAAGGCCGCCAACGAGGGCGAGAAGACCGAGACCGTCGTCAAGAAGTCCAAGAAGCAGCTCGCCAAAGAGGCCGAGGCCGCTAAGGCTGCCGCTGAGGCCGCTGAGGGCGCCGAGGAGTAAATCGTGCCTGAGGTTGACGCTGCACAGCTCGAGGGTGAGGCAATGCTCTCAGATCGCATCGCCGATCTCGTCGAATATCTCGTTGTTCAGATCGTCGACGACCCGGATTCCGTGAGCCTTGAGGTCATCGATGGTGACGACGCCTCTACGATCGAGGTTTCTGTCGCCGAGGATGACGTCGCTAAGGTCATCGGCCGTCGTGGCCGTACCATCAAGGCCATTCGCACGCTCGCCCGTGCACTGGCCGCTCGCCTCGACACTGCTGTCGAGGTAGAGGTTCTGGGCTAGGACCTTGAGGTCCCAGTACAAAAACATCGCCCGTGTGGTCAAGCCGCACGGAAGGAAGGGGGAGGTCCTCGCGCAGCCGCTGCGGGGGCTTCCTTCTGTATTAGAGCCGGGTATGCGCGTCGCCCTGACGCCGCCGGCGCTCAAGCGCGACCGCTTTTGCACGGTCGTGTCCGTCACCGATACGGGCGATGGCGATCTGGTCTCGTTTGAGGGCATTGACGACTTGACGGCCGCCGAGGGCATCACGGGATGCTATGTGTTGGCAAATCGTGACGATTTTGAGCTCGATTCACTCGACGCCGCCTATACCGACCTGATGGGTCGCGAGGTGGTCGACGAGCGCTTCGGTTCACTCGGCACGATCGTCGAGATCATGTCGACGCCCGCTAACGATGTTTGGGTTGTCGAGGGTGATCGGTACGGCGAGGTGCTGATTCCCGTGATCGAGCAGGTTGTGCTTGATCTTCCCGACACAGGAACAATTTCCGTCCACGTTATGGACGGCCTGATCGATATGGACAAGTAGGGAGGAAAACATGCTGATCGAGACCCTTTCGGTCTTTCCCGAGATGTTTGAGCCCGTCATGTCCACATCGATCTTGGGCCGCGCCCGCAAGGCCGGCCTTTTTGATTTTAAGGCGTATAACCTGCGTGACTGGACGCACGACCGCCATCGTACCGTCGATGACGAGCCGTACGGCGGCGGGCAGGGCATGCTCATGAAGGTCGAGCCTATCGCCGAGGCCATCGAGGCCATTAGCGCGGAGGGCCCCAAGCCCACGGTGGTGTTCTTCACTCCCTGCGGCGAACCCTTTACGCAGCATGTGGCCGAGCGCCTGCTCAAAAGTGAGCGTCTGCTGTTTGTTTGCAGCCGTTACGAGGGTGTCGACGAGCGTGCCTATGCGTATGCCGACGAGCGTCTGTCGATCGGCGATTACGTGCTCACGGGCGGCGAGCTTCCCGCTATGGTCGTTGCCGATGCCGTCGTACGCCTCATTCCCGGCGCCCTTGGTGACGAGATGAGCAACGTGGACGAGTCATTCTCGACTGCCGAGGACGGTGGTCTGCTCGAGTACGCGCAGTACACCCGTCCTGCCGAGTTCAACGGCGAGGGCGTGCCTCCAGTGCTCGTGAGCGGTGATCACGCCAAGGTCGATGCCTGGCGCCGCAAGAACGCCATCGAGCGTACCTGCCGCTGGCGCCCCGACCTGATCGAGACGGCGCGGCTTACGCCCGAGGAGCGCGCTTACGCTCAGGAGATCCTTGACGCTTCGTATTCGCAGAGCGAGGAGTGAATATGGTTCCTACGCAACATTCCGCGTTGAGGGGCGCTTTTGAGTGGATCGCGGTCATCGCGATCGCACTGGTCGCCACCTTCTTGATTCGCTCATTTGTGGTTGAACCCTTTGTGGTGCCTACCGGCTCCATGGAGTCCACGATCGAGATTGGCGATCAGATCCTGGCGCAAAAGGTGAGCCTCGAGCTCGGTCAGCCCGTTAAACAGGGCGATATTGTGGTATTCCACAACCCCGATGGCACCTCCGAGCACGATGTTCTCGTCAAGCGAGTTATTGCCACGGCCGGCCAGACGGTCGACCTTCAGGACGGCAAGGTCGTCGTCGACGGCCAGGCGCTCGATGAGGACTATACGACCGGCATGAGCTGG
This sequence comes from uncultured Collinsella sp., assembly GCA_958413765.1. GTDB lineage: Bacteria > Actinomycetota > Coriobacteriia > Coriobacteriales > Coriobacteriaceae > Collinsella. The sequence goes on along the minus strand of CATYVH010000002.1, from coordinate 139,186 downwards.
CCGCTTTCGGTCCAGGCCCCTGGCGCTCAGGTGAGCTATCCCTACACCGTTCCCGACGGGTGCGTGTGGGTGATGGGCGACAACCGCGAGAACTCTGCTGACTCCCGCTATTTTGGCCCGGTCGACCGCTCCGACTTGATCGCCGTGGCGCTTGTGCGCTACTGGCCGCTCAACCGTATCGGCGCTATCGACTAAAAACCGCTATAGTACAGTACCTAACCGTGTAATCGTTTCGACGAGGGGATATTAGAGGCATGAACGCTTCATCGCTTTCCTTCCAAGACATCATCCTGCGCCTCCAGCAGTACTGGGGCGAGCAGGGCTGCGTCATTATGCAGCCCTATGACTCCGAGGTCGGTGCCGGTACCTTCCATACCGCGACCACGCTGCGCTCGCTCGGTCCCGCCGAGTGGCGCACCTGCTATGCGCAGCCCTGCCGCCGTCCCGCCGACGGCCGCTACGGCGAGAACCCCAACCGCATGCAGCACTACTATCAGTTCCAGGTGCTCATCAAGCCCTCGCCGGTCAACGCCCAGGAGCTCTACCTGGGGTCTCTTGCCGCTATCGGTCTGGACCCCAACGACCATGACGTCCGTTTTGTCGAGGACGACTGGGAGAGCCCGACCCTGGGCGCCTGGGGCCTTGGCTGGGAGGTCTGGCTCAACGGCATGGAGGTCACGCAGTTTACGTACTTCCAGCAGGTGGGCGGCATCGAGGTCGATCCCGTGCCCGTCGAGATCACCTATGGCCTGGAGCGTATCGCCATGTACGCCCAGGGTGTCAACTCCGTCTACGACCTGGTGTGGAGCTATCTGCCCGACGGCACGCCCATGACCTATGGTGACGTGTTCCTCGAGAACGAGCGCGAGTTCAGTGCCTATAACTTTGAGGTCGCCAACGTCGAGATGATGCGTCAGAAGTTTGACGACTACGAGGCCGAGTGCCACTCCTGCCTGGAGCGCAAACTGCCGCTGCCGGCGTACGACTGCGTCATGAAGTGCAGCCATGCCTTCAACCTGCTCGATGCCCGTGGCGCCCTGTCCGCAGTCGAGCGTGCCAACTACATCCTGCGCGTCCGCGCCGTCGCCAAGGCGTGCTGCGAGGCCTACATGGCCGAGGTCGCCGGAGTCAACGAGAATGCCGATCAGGAAGGCGAGGTGGCGTAAGCCATGGCAGACGCTAAGGATTTCCTGTTTGAGATCGGTACGGAGGAGATGCCCTCCGCGCCGCTGAACAATGCCGTCAAGCAGCTCGGCACCATGATCGTCAAGGGTTTGGACGATGCCGGCCTGGCCCACGGCGAGGTCCGTGTGATCTCGAGCCCGCGTCGCCTGGCTGTGCTCGTTGCCGACGTCGCCACCGCGACCGATGAGGTTCACGAGGTCAAGCGTGGCCCCGCGGCCAACATTGCCTTCGACGCTGACGGTAACGCCACCAAGGCCGCCCAGGGCTTCGCTCGCAAGTGCGGTGTGGCTGCCGAGGATCTGGTCCGTCGCGAGGACACCGACGGCCGTGAGTACGTCTTTGCTGAGAAGAACATTCCCTCCGCACCGGCTACGCCGATTCTGACCGCTCTGTGCGAGAAGACCATCACTGGCCTGCAGTGGCCCAACTACCGCTCCCAGCGCTGGGGTCACGAGCACGCGACGTTCGTGCGTCCGGTCCGCTGGATTTGCTGCCTTCTGGGCGAGGATGTTGTGCCCGTGTCGTTTGCCGACGTGACGAGCGGCAACACCACGCGCGGTCATCGCGTACTTGGCCCTGGTGACCATGTGGTTGCCAGCCCCGCCGTCTACGAGCAGGTGCTCGAGGATGCCGGCGTGCTTTCTGCCGAGCGTCGTCGTGAGGCCATCCTCGCCGGTATCGCCGAGGTCGAGGCTGCCCGTCCCGGCTGCCATGTCGATACGCCCAAGAAGGTCTTCGAAGAGGTCATCAACCTCTGCGAGTGGCCGACGGTGCTCGTCGGTACCTTCGACGAGGAGTTCCTCAAGGTCCCGCACGAGATCATCTGCGAGTCCATGCTCACCAACCAGCGCTACTTCCCGATCTATGACGGCGAGGGCAAGCTGACGCGTGAGTTCGTGGTCGTCTCCAACAGCAAGCCCGGGAACGCCGAGCGCGTGATCGACGGCAACGAGCGCGTCGTGCGCGCCCGTCTGGACGACGCTAAGTTCTTCTACGAGGAGGACCTGAAGATCTCCCTCGACGAGTTCCGTGAGCGCCTGGCCAAGGTCGCCTTCCAGGAGAAGCTCGGTAGCGTGCTCGCCAAGTCCGAGCGTGTTGAGCAGCTCGCGCTCGCCATTGCCCGTGAGGCCCATCTGGGCGCCCACCTGGCCGCCGACGCCGCTCGCGCCGCTCACCTGTGCAAGGCCGACCTGGTGTCCAACGCCGTCGTCGAGTTCACGAGCCAACAGGGCGTGATGGGCGGTTATTACGCGACCGCGATGGGGGAGAACGACGAGGTTGCCCACGCCATTCGCGATCATTATCGTCCCCGCTTTGCCGGCGACGAGCTGCCCGAGGGCACCGCTGGCTGCATCGTGGCCTGCGCCGACAAGCTCGATACCATCGCCGGTATCTTTGCCATCGGCGAGCCCCCGACCGGCTCCTCCGATCCCTACGCGCTGCGTCGTGCCGCTATCGGTATCATCAACATCCTGCGCGACCGTCTGCCGATCGATCCCACGTCGCTCATCGACTTTGCGCTCGAGCTCTATAGCGAGCAGGGCATTGAGTTCGACGCCGCCGAGGTCGCGCAGCAGGTTCGTAACTTCTTCCATGGCCGCCTGGTGAGCATGGCCCGCGACGAAAAGATCCCGGCCGATACCGTTGCCGCCGTCTCCGCGGTGCACATTATCGCCCCGTCCGTCTTCTTCGCCCGCTGCGCCGCCCTCGACGAGGCCCGCAAAAACGACGCTGAGACGTTCGACAACCTGGCTACCGCCTATGCCCGTGCCGCGCATATCTCGAAGCCCGAGCTGGGTGCGGAGTACGACCGCGCCCTGATGGGCGAGGCCGAACTCGCGCTCGCCGACGCCTCCGAGGCTGCTCAGACCGCTGTCGATGCCGCCCTTGCTGCCGAGGACTACCCGGCCGCCCTTGCTGCCCTCGCCGCCCTGCGTGCCCCCATCGACCGCTTCTTCGACGAGGTCATGGTCATGGACAAGGACGAGCAGCTTCGCGATAATCGCCTTAAGCTGCTCAACCGCTTCGAGGCCGTTTTCTCCGGCATCGCCAACATCGGTGAGCTTGCCCGCAAAAAGTAAGCCAGCCTGCGCATAAGCGCAAAAGGAGCCCCGCATGGATTGCCCGGTCACCGCTCGTCCCACCGTTATCGTTATCTCCGATTCGCTCGGCGATACCGCTTGTGAGGTGGTGCTTGCGGCGTCCGGGCAATTTGATGAAGGGGCTTTTCGTCTCTTGCGCCTGCCCAAGGTGACCTCGGTGGAGCAGGTCAAGTCATTTGTGGGGCCGCGCGTCGATGCCGACCATCGCGATGTCGCCGTGTTCCATACCATTGTCGATCCGGCGCTTCGCGCCCGCGTGCTCGATTACCTGGGTATGCTGCATATCCGTTCGGTCGACCTGATCGGCCCGACGCTTGCCGTGCTGTCGTCGCTCATCGGTGTGCCGCCCAAGTGCGCTGCGGGCGTGATTCACAAGACCGATGACCGCTATTTCCATCGTATCGAGGCCATGGAGTATTTCGTTGAGCACGATGACGGTCGTGGTTGCGACGATCTGTCGGGTGCCGATATCGTGCTGCTGGGTGTGTCGCGTACATCCAAGACGCCGCTGTCGATGTATTTAGCCTATCAGGGCTACAAGGTCGCCAATGTCCCACTGGCGCATGGCATGGAGCCGCCCAAGTCGATTTACGAGGTTGACCCGATGCACCTGTTCGGCCTGATTTCGACCGTCGACGTTATTTCTGAGATTCGCGATAGCCGCTTGTGCGATGACTACGCCCGTGCCGTTGCCGGCTCCTATGCCGAGCCTGAGAGCGTGCGCAGCGAGCTTGAGGAAGCTCGTGCCCTCATGAAGCGCTTAGGCTGCTTTGTTGTGCGTACCGACGGCAAAGCCATCGAGGAAAGCGCTGCCGAGATCATTGCTCACCTCGAAGAGATTCAAGAGGCAAGAGCCCGCCGTGCCGCCCGCCGCGCTCAACAAAAGTAGCTCACTTGGGACAAGGTTGTTTGGGTAGCTAATTTGGGACGGGGCTCTTTTAGCTAACCAAAGAGAATACTTGGAAATAATGCTGATAAATGGTAAAGCGATTTAGCAAAAACATCGCATCCGACCTGCACTTTCCTTGTAGTGGTATCTTCATAAGGTAGCCACCTTTACCTACCGTTTATCGCCGGTTTTAGCACGTTTACCAAACCGCGCACCCTCTGCTCAAGCCTGTCCAAAACCCGCCGTATAGTTCCCTCACGGCCCGCATCCGGCGGGTCGATTCGTTACCACGGTCGTGCGCGTAAGCGCATGGAAGGGGAAGTATCGTGAGCGATTGCAAGAGGGTTTACCGTTTTGGAACCGACGCCCAGGGCACCTGTGTCACTGAGGGCGACAAATCCATGAACTTCGTGCTTGGCGGCAAAGGCGCAAACCTTGCCGAGATGAGCCGCATCGGTCTGCCGGTTCCCGGTGGCTTTACCATTACCTGCCAGACCTGTGTCGAGTACTCCGGTGCCGGCAACGTCTGGCCCGAAGGCGCACTCGATGAGATCGTTGCCGCCGAGGCGGACCTCGAGGCCCGTTGCGGCAAGAAACTCGGCGATGCCTCCGATCCGCTGCTCGTGTCGGTTCGCTCGGGCGCTCCGTTCTCCATGCCCGGCATGATGGACACGGTCCTCAACCTGGGCCTCAACGACGATTCCGTCCAGGGCCTTATCGCGCAGACGCAGAACCCGCGCTTTGCCTGGGACAGCTACCGTCGCTTTATCCAGATGTTCTCCAACGTCGTCATGGGCGTCGACGCCGACCTATTCGAGAACGCCCTGACCCAGGCCCGCCTGGTCGCCGGCGTTCGTGTCGATTCCGAGCTTTCGGCCGAGGACCTGCAGGAGCTCGTCGAGACCTTTAAGGGCATCTTCTCCGAGAACGTCGAGGCGACCCTGTATCCCGAGCTCGAGGTCGCCGACGGTAAGCCCGTTTTCCCGCACGATCCGGAGCCCCAGCTGCGCCTTGCCATCCAGGCCGTCTTTGGCAGCTGGATGAACGAGCGCGCCTGCATCTACCGCAAGCAGCACGGCATTTCCGACGAGCTCGGCACCGCCGTCAACGTCCAGGCCATGGCCTTTGGCAACAAGGGCGAGACCTCTGCGACCGGCGTCGCCTTTACGCGCAACCCGGCCGACGGCACCAAGGAGTTCTATGGCGACTTTTTGGTGAATGCCCAGGGCGAGGACGTCGTCGCCGGCATCCGCAACACCGAGCCCATCGCCGACCTCAAGACCACCTCGGGCCTCGAGTCCGCAGGCGAGGAGCTCGAGCGCGTGTTCCTGACGCTCGAGGATCATTACCGCGATATGTGCGATATCGAGTTTACCATCGAGCAGGGCAAGCTCTGGATGCTCCAGACCCGCGTGGGCAAGCGCACCGCCACTGCCGCCCTGCGCATTGCTATCGAAATGGTCGAGGAGGGCCTCATCACCCGCGAGGAGGCTGTGAGCCGCATCGATCCCGCGCAGCTCGACCAGCTCCTGCACCCGCAGTTCGACGCCTCCAAGAAGTACGAGGCCCTGGCCAGCGGCCTTAACGCCAGCCCTGGTGCCGCAGTGGGCGAGGTCGTGTTCTCGAGTGATGACGCCGTCGCGCGCGCCAACGAGGGCCACAAGGTCATTCTGGTCCGCTGGGAGACCAACCCCGACGACCTGAAGGGCATGGTCGCCGCCGAGGGCATCCTGACCAGCCACGGTGGCAAGACGAGCCATGCCGCCGTTATCGCCCGCGGCATGGGTACGCCCTGCGTTTGCGGCGTTGAGCGCTTCCACATTGACGCGGCAGAGAAGGTCGTGCGCATCGAGGGCAGCGACCGCGTGCTGCGCGAGGGCGATGTCATCTCCATCGACGGCACCCAGGGTATCGTTGTCGATGGCGCGGTCGACCTGGTCTCTGCAGAGCTCACCGGCGACCTGGACACCATCCTGTCTTGGGCCGATGAGATCCGTTTGGACGAGACCGACGGTCACGCCAACCACGTGCGCGTCAACGCCGACAACCCCGAGGATGCTGCACTCGCGCTCGAGTTTGGCGCCGAGGCCATCGGTCTGTGCCGCACCGAGCACATGTTCCTGGGCGATCGCAAGAACATCATCCAGAGCTTTATCCTGTCTGACGATGAGGCCGTGAAGCAGCAGGCCCTGGCCGACTTGCTCAAGGTTCAGACCGAGGACTTCCTGGCGATGTTCAAGACCATGTCCGGTCGCGATGTGGTCGTCCGCCTGCTCGATCCGCCGCTTCATGAGTTCCTGGATAATCCTTGCGAGCTCGAGATCGCCATCACCAAGAAGGAAGCCGCCGGCGCTCCCGAGGAGGAGCTCACTGCCCTGCGCGCCCGCCTGCGTCGCATTGACGGCATGGTCGAGTCCAACCCCATGCTGGGCTTGCGCGGCGTGCGCCTGTCCGTCGTCTTTGGCGATCTGCCGCTCATGCAGGTTCGCGCCGTCGCCACGGCTGCTGCCCGCCTTATCAAGGAGGGTGTCGACCCGCGCCCCGAGATCATGGTTCCGCTCGTTTCCATCACGGCCGAGCATGTCCAGACCCGCGAGGTTATCGAGCGCGTGATCGCCGAGGTTTCCGCCGAGGAAGGCGTCGAGCTCAATATTCCCGTGGGCACGATGCTCGAGCTGCCGCGTGCCTGCATGGTCGCTGACGAGATCGCCCATCATGCCGACTTCTTCTGCTTTGGCACCAACGACCTCACCCAGACGACCTTTGGCTTCTCGCGCGATGACGCCGAGGCCAAGTTCATCCCGCTGTACCTGCACAAGAAGATCCTGAAGGACAACCCCTTCGAGACCATCGACACGGCGGTGCTGGAGCTCGTGCGCTTGGCCGTCGAGAAGGGCCGCGCCACCAATCCCGATATGCACTTTGGCGTGTGCGGCGAGCACGGCGGCGACCCCAAGTCCATCAAGGGCCTGTTTAACGTGGCCGACGTGGACTACGTGTCCTGCTCGCCCTATCGCGTGCCCCTCGCGCGCCTGGCTGCCGCCCAGGCCAAGCTCGAGGCCAAGCGTTCCGCCTAACGTTTTGGGTTTAGACGCCTAGCGTAGCCCCCTTCATGCCGCCCGTCTCATTGTGAGACGGGCGGTTATCATGTGCGGGTTTTGTCTTTTTGTCTGCGTAAAAAAATGTTCTTGCAGCAGAAACCCGCGCGTGTATACTCGAATACGTTTGTTCAACTACGTGCCGGCCAAGGTGGTACGGCACCTCTAGAAGAGTAAGGAATTGCACATGGATTACATCCGCGCAATCGAGCGTCAGCAGATCCGCGAGGACATTCCTCAGGTTCGCGTCGCCGACAACGTCAAGGTTCACTACCGCATTAAGGAAGGCGACCGCGAGCGCATCCAGGTCTTCCAGGGCGACGTCATCCGCATGGCCGGCGCCGGTGCCCGCGAGACCTTCACCGTCCGCAAGATGTCCTTCGGTGTCGGTGTTGAGCGTACCTTCCCGCTTCACAGCCCCAAGATCGCCAAGCTCGAGGTCGTTCGTCATGGTCGCGTCCGTCGCGCCAAGCTGTACTACCTCCGCGACAAGGTGGGCAAGGCTGCTCGCATCCCCGAGAAGCGCTAAGAAGATCGCAGCGTCTGTCCACTCGTTTGGACACAAGGGTCACCTTCGGGTGGCCCTTCTTTTTATCTGATTTGCATGCAAGGAGGGCCTGGTATGGCCAACATGACGAGCTCGGTTTCGGCATCGCAGGTTGCCGGTGAGTTGGCGAGCGCTACGTTTGAGGAGATTCCTGCCCTCGTGGAGCATTATCGCGAGGATCCGCGCCAGCAGGTGATCAAGGCTTGCGAGCGTGCCCTCAAACGCCATGCCAAAGAGCTTGCCGAGCGCGAGCGCGTCAACGGCATGTATCAGCTTATGCATGAGCTCGGCGGTGATGGTGTGGTCGTGGGCGTCGACGAGGTGGGCCGTGGCTCGGTAGCGGGTCCCTTGACCGTGTGTGCCGTGTGTCTTCCGATGGAGCCGCGCATCTGGGGCATCAACGATTCCAAAAAGCTCACGCCCGCGCGCCGCGAGCTGCTCTCGGTGAAGATAGCCGAGGTGGCGACTGCCATCGGCTTTTGCCATATCGCTCCTGCGGATATCGATGAGATGGGCATGGCCCGTGCTATCCGTACTGCCGTTGCGGGCGCCGTGGCCGATACGGGACTTGAACCCGACTGCGTCCTCATGGATGGCAACCCCTTGGGCGCCGTTCCTAACGAGCGCGATGTGGTGAAGGGTGATGCCAAAATCGCCTGCATCGCCGCGGCGTCCATCATGGCCAAGGTCACGCGTGACGAGATGATGGTCGAGTACGACGCCGAGTATCCCGAGTACCATCTGGCCGAGTCAAAGGGCTATGCAAGCCCCGAGCATATCGAGGCCATTCGCAAACATGGACTTTGTCCACTGCACCGCGTGAGCTTTTGCGGAAACTTTCTGCAGACTGAGCGCCTTTTCTAGGTCAATTGTGGAGACAGGGACCTCAGGGGTTTTATAAACCTGCTGGTAGCGGGCCGTATGCAACACCATTGCTGCGTACGGCCCGTTTTTTGACGGCATTTGGTCAGCTTTTGGTTTGCTTCCGGTACTTACCCGCATGAAAGGTGCCCTCATCATCGGGGCAATGCAGCGTGCGGGAAAGGAGACCCCATGAGTGCCGCAAGCAAAAAGAGCAAGACGCAGCAGCTCAAGGAGCGTTGGGAAAACGGCGAGCTCGACTGCGGGGCGATGACGCCCGAGTTTATCAAGGGGCTCAGTCCCCGCGAGCTGGGCATGCTGGGCGAGCTGATCACCATCGACTACTTTAACGAGCGCGGCTACACCTTGCTGGAGCAGGGTTATCGTTGCACCGAGGGCGAGGCCGATCTGGTGCTGCTCGATGAGCTCGACGATGTCGTGGTGATGGCCGAGGTCAAGACCAGACGCGTCGCACTGGATTGCAGCACGCGGGTCTTTCCCGAGGAGGCCGTGGACGCCCAAAAGCAACGCCGCTACCGCCGCATCGCAAGTTGCTATCTCATGGAACATTATCCGCTCAAGGCGATTCGCTTCGATGCCGTGGGTGTCACCATTCGCGGCGGGCATATCGCTGAGATCGAGCATCAGTACAACGCGTTCGATTGGCAGGTGTCGTGATGGCGTTCGAGACGTTTGCCGTTCACGCGGCCTGCATCCGTGGCGTCGAGGCGATTCACGTCACGGTCGAGGTCTCGCTTGCCGGCGGCGTTCCGGGCATTCAGATGCTCGGCATTCCGAGTATGGAGGTGATGGAGTCACGCGGTCGTATTCGCTGCGCGATGCGCTCCGCCGGGTTCGAAATCCCGCGCTCGGGCATTACGGTCAATCTGGCGCCTGGCGATATTCGCAAGACCGGTAGCGGCTTTGATCTGCCCATCGCCATCGCGGTTCTGGCGGCCGATGGGCAGATTCCCCGTGACAACCTCGATCGCTGCCTTATCGCCGGCGAGCTCGGCTTGGACGGTACGGTGCTTCCCGTCAAGGGCGAGGTGGCGTTTCAGCTATTGGCGCGTGATATGGGGCTGTCCTTTATCGCCGGCAGGTCCGATCAGCATGTGCCGCTTGCGGGCGTGGATTGCGGATTTATCGATCATTTGTCTCAGCTTGCCCATGGCATGGGCGATGCCGCGCGGCACTACTTGGATTCTGAAGTGCTCGAGGCGACCTTTGAGCCCGAACTCGACTATGCCGACGTACTGGGTCAGGAGGTCGCCAAGCGCGGCATGGCGCTGGCGGCAGCGGGTGAGCTCGGTTTGCTTATGATCGGGTCCCCGGGATCGGGCAAGACGATGCTCGCGCGTCGTATGACCGGCATCCTGCCCGAGCTTTCCGTTGAGGATCAACAGGAGGCGCTGTGCATCCATTCGGTTTTGGGTGAGAACATTGATGGCTTGTTGGCAGGGCACCGGCCCTTCCGCAGTCCCCATCACAGTATTTCGACCGCAGGTCTTATCGGCGGTGGGCGCCCGGTGCACCCGGGTGAGATCAGCCTTGCTCATGGCGGCGTGCTCTTTTTGGACGAGCTTGCTGAGTTTCCCACGGGTGTGCTGCAGACGCTGCGTCAGCCCATCGAACGCGGCTACGTCAGGATCGTACGCGTCGACGGGGCTTTTACCTTCCCGTCGCGCTTTCAGCTGCTGGCTGCGAGCAATCCCTGCCCCTGCGGCTTTTTGGGCGATCGTGAGGTACCGTGTCGCTGCTCGGCGGCGATGGTCGAGCGCTATCGGTCTAAACTGCGCGGTCCTTTGGCCGACCGTATCGACATGATGATCGATGTGACCCGTCCCGACCCTCAGGTGATTATCGAGGGCGCGGAGGGTATGTCGTCAGCTGAGTTACGTGACTACGTTGTGCGCGGTCGCGCTTTTCGCGCTTGGCGCGAATCCCGTATGGACGATGCTGATGCCGAGGCCGAGGATGACGAGACACGGTCCATTGACGGCGTCGTTTCGACCTTTGAGCTCGATGATGCGGCGGAGAAGTGTGTGCTCGGCCTGTCGAAGCGCACGCATCTCACGGGCCGCGGCATCGTGCGCCTGGTGCGTATCGCGCGTACCATCGCCGACGTCGCCGAGAGCGAGCAAGTGACGCAGGACCACGTGCTCGAGGCGGCGATGTACCAGGGAAGGAGGGACCAATGATGGCCGAGGGGACCTACGAGCTGCATCCAGGTGACGCGTTGTATCCCGAGACCGTTTTGGAGCTTTCTGATGTACCCCAGACACTCTATGTGCGCGGCAACCCCGAGGTGCTTTCGACGCCCGCGCTCTCCATCATCGGCGCGCGCAAGGCCTCTCCGTATGGTCTTGCCGTGGCAGAGCTTGCGGCAAAGGTTGCGGTCGAGGCGGGCGTGACGGTAGTTTCGGGCGGCGCGGTCGGTTGTGACCAGGCCTCGGGTTGGGCTGCGGTCAATGCCGGCGGCAAACACGTCGTGGTGCTGGGGACGGGCGCCGACGTGGTCTACCCGCGTTCGAGCGCGGGGCTTATTACGCGCACGCTCGATACGGGTGGCGCGGTCGTGTCGATCTCTCCGTGGGGCATGGGTCCGCGCAAGTTTGCCTTTCCGCGCCGCAATCGCGTAATCGCGGCCCTGTCGCAAGCCCTCTTTGTATCCGAGGCGGGTATGCCTTCCGGGACGTTTTCTACAGCCGAGGCTGCTATGGATTTGGGGCGAGAACTTCTTGCCGTGCCAGGGTCGATCCTATCGCCCGAGTCGCGTGGCACGAATTACCTCATTGCGAACGGTGCCTGCTGCATCATCGACGAGGAATCTATCGAGATGGCTATTTCACGCATCTACGGCACCCTGCGCTACTCGCGCCCCGATGCTCCCGGCATTGCCGACCTGGATCAAACACAGCAGACCGTGATGCATGCGCTCATCGCCTCTCCGCTCAAGGTCGACGACATCGCGGCGCTCGTCTCGCTCGATGCCGTCGGCGTACTCAAACTCCTGGGTTCGCTTGAGCTCGAGGGTCTTATCGAGCGCATGATGGATGGAAGGTATGCGCCCTCCAAGTTTGCCCTTCACGCTCAGACACCCTTCGGTCACAATGGAAAACATGTCAATTAGAAAGGTGTTTGCAGATGCTGTTTGATCAGGTGACGGTTATCGGTGGCGGTCTGGCGGGTTCGGAGTGCGCGATTCAGCTGGCAGATCGCGGGTTCGCCGTAAGGCTGTGCGAGATGCGCCCCCAGGTTAGCTCCCCGGCCCACCATACCGATCACCTGGCAGAGCTCGTCTGTTCCAATTCGTTTAAGTCGACCCGTCCGGATTCCGCGGCTGGATTGCTGAAGGCCGAGCTTGAGCGCATGGGTTCAGTCCTGCTCGATTGCGCCCATCGCGCGGCTGTTCCCGCCGGCGGTGCCCTGGCGGTCGACCGCGTCAAGTTTTCCGAGCTTGTCGAGGCCGAGGTTGCCGCCCGTCCCAATATCGAGGTCGCGCACGGCGAGGTCACGCAGATTCCCGAGGGCCACGTGGTCATTGCCGCGGGCCCGCTGTGTTCACCGGCGCTGAGCGAAGAGGTCATGAAGCTCGTCGGTGGCGACGCCCTTGCGTTCTTCGATGCCGCGGCGCCGATCGTCGATGCCTCCACGCTCGATATGGACGTGCTGTTCTCGCAGTCGCGCTACGAGGAGCAGGGGAGCGGCGACTATCTCAACGCTCCGCTCAATAAGGAGGAGTACGAGGCCTTTATCGAGGCGCTTACCACGGCCGACCGCGTGGTGCTCAAGGACTTTGAGGGCGGCGATCTGTTCCAGGCCTGCCAGCCTGCCGAGGAAGTTGCGCGCACCGGCAAGGACGCCATTCGCTTTGGCGCCATGAAGCCTGTCGGCCTCACCGATCCGCGAACCGGTCGTCGTCCCTGGGCGGCGATTCAGCTGCGTGCCGAGAATAAGGAGAAGACCGCCTATAACCTGGTGGGCTTCCAGACCAACTTGACCTTTGGCGAGCAGAAGCGCGTCTTCCATATGGTGCCGGGCCTGGAGAACGCTGAGTTCTTCCGCTACGGTGTCATGCACCGTAATACCTTTGTCGACGCCCCGCACGTGCTCGATGGCACCTTTGCCGTGCCCGGCACCGGCGTGCGCCTGGCCGGTCAGATCACCGGCACCGAGGGGTACATGGAAGCCGTGGCGACGGGTCTGCTCGCGGCGCTCAACACCTATGCCGAGGCTATCGGGGCCGCGGGCGTCGAGCTGCCGCGTGTGGGCGCCCTGGGTGCGCTCGTGGGCTATGCGACCGATCCTGCCACCGTGGGCTATCAGCCTATGCATGTCAACTTTGGCCTGGTGCCGCCACTCGAGGATGGTAAGCGCCGCAGCAAGCGCGACCGCTACCAGGCCTATGCGGACCGTGCGCTCGAGGCCCTTGATGCCTATCTGGCCACTCGCCCCGATTTGTTTGGAGGCGACCGGTCATAGCCTTTGACCTGTACGACACCGTCGACTCGTTTATCGCCTATATCTCACGTGTCGAGGGACTTTCTCCCAACACGGTGACGGCCTATGGCTCGAGGCTGGAGCGTTTTGCTGCCTGGTGCGAGCGTGAGGATATAGATGCTTTCGCTGCCGACGTGCGCACCATTCGTCGCTATCTTGCCGAACTTTCGCGTGAGCAGGTGGCTCCCCGAACGCTTGCGGCACACCTGTCTGCCATTCGCTCGCTCTATCGGTGGATGGCTGCCGAGGGGGTCGTGGAGGGCGATGTGGTCTCGGCAATTTCCTCGCCCAAGCTCCCGCGCGATCTACCCGGTGTGCTGACGACCCAACAGGTGGAGGCGCTGCTCAAGACGCCTGATACCTCAACACCCGCGGGACTGCGCGATGCGGCGATGCTCGAGCTGCTCTATGCCTCGGGCGCCCGTATCTCTGAGCTCGCAGCACTCAATGTGGAGTCCATTGTGTGGTCCGAACGCACGCTGCGCCTGTGGGGCAAGGGGAGCAAAGAACGTATCGTCCCTCTGTATCGTCGCGCGCTCGAGGCGACGCGTCTCTATATTGAGGAGGGGCGGCCGGAGTTGCTCGCTCAGGCAAAGCGCCGTGACCCCACTACCGGGCCGCATCCGCTGCTTATATCGGCGCGCGGTAATCGCATGAGTGCCGCCATGCTCAGGCGGCGGTTCCATACTCTGGCGACACTCGCCGGCATTCCGGCCGACATCGCCCCGCATGCGATGCGCCATACCTTTGCGACCGACTTGCTCGAGGGCGGTGCGGACCTGCGCTCGGTTCAAGAGCTGCTGGGTCATGCGAGCCTGTCCACGACGCAGATCTACACGCACCTCACGCCCGATCGGCTCAAACGTGCCGTGGCTCAAGCCCATCCCCGAGGCGAATAGTGGCTGGGACGTCCCGCGCCGCACTCAGGTGTGTGGTTTTGATTGCGGGTTGGCACGAAGATGCATTCCTGCTATCATTCATCGGGTTGCTTCACGGCAACATGTTTTTATCACGCACGCGCGGCTACTTCATACCGTGGTGCCCGGGCTTTGGTAGCACATGTCCGGGTTGGTTTTGGAGGATGACCCCGCGCGGAGGCAAACCACAGGAGGTTTAACATGGCTACCAAGATTAATATCCGCACCCTGCTCGAGGCCGGCTGCCACTTCGGTCACCAGACCCGTCGCTGGAACCCCAAGATGAAGCCGTTCATCTTCGGTGAGCGCAACGGCATCTACATCCTCGACCTCAAGCAGACCATCCTCGACGCCGACCAGGCCTACACCTTCGTCAAGAACGTCGCCAAGGGTGGCAACGTGCTGTTCGTCGGCACCAAGAAGCAGGCTCAGGAGGCCGTCAAGAACGCTGCTGAGCGCGCTAATATGCCCTACATCAACCAGCGTTGGCTCGGCGGTATGCTGACCAACTTCGTCACCATCCGCTCCCGCATCAACCGCATGGAGGAGCTCGAGGCCATGGTCGAGGACGGCCGCATGGCAGTGCTCCCCAAGAAGGAGCAGGCTGTGCTCGGCAAGGAGCTCACCAAGCTCCAGACCAACCTCGGTGGCGCCCGCGACATGAAGGGTCTGCCCCAGGCTCTCTTCGTCATCGACACTAAGCGCGAGGAGAACGCCATCAAGGAGGCTCAGCGCCTGAACATCCCCGTCGTCGCTCTGATCGACACCAACTCCGATCCCGACGAGGTCGAGTACGGCATCCCCTGCAACGATGACGCTATCTCCGCTGTCACCCTTATGTGCGAGCTCATGGCTGACGCCTGCCTCGCTGGCTCCGGTAAGGAGCAGGTCTCCGAGGCCGAGATGGCCGCTGAGCCCAAGGCCGAGTAAATCAGTCTTAGTTAATTCTTTTTCATCTCTTTGAAAGGAACCACAATGGCCCAGATTACCGCCGCTATGGTCAAGCAGCTCCGCGAGATGACCGACTCCCCGATGATGGAGTGCAAGAAGGCTCTCGTTGAGGCTGACGGCGACATGGACGCCGCTGTCGACGTTCTGCGTAAGAACGGCCTCGCCAAGGCTGCCAAGAAGGCTGGCCGTGAGACCAACGAGGGCGCTGTCGCCGCGTTCGTCTCCGAGGATGGCAAGACCGGCGCTCTGCTCGAGCTCTCCTGCGAGACCGACTTCGTTGGCTCCAACGCCAAGTTCACCGGCTTTGCTTCTAAGGTCGCTGAGGTTGTCGCTACCACCGAGCCTGCTGACGTCGACGCTCTGCTCGAGAAGCCGATGGGCGAGGAGACCGTTTCCTCCGAGCTCACCGAGATGATTCACATCATGGGCGAGAACATGAAGATCTCCCGCTTCGCTGCCCGCAAGGCCGAGAACGGCGCGCTCGCTTCTTACATCCACATGGGTGGTAAGATCGGCGTCCTCGTCGAGTTTGCTTTCGAGAAGGCCGAGACCGCTCAGGCTGAGTCCTTCAAGACCTTCGCTCACGACGTTGCCCTTCAGGTTGCCGCCGTCGCACCGATCTGCGCCACCCGCGATAAGGTTCCGGCCGAGACCGTCGAGCACGAGAAGCAGATCTACATGGCCCAGGCTGCCGAGTCCGGCAAGCCCGAGGCTATCCAGGAGAAGATGGCTGTTGGTCGTCTGGAGAAGTTCTACAAGCAGTCCGTGCTCACCGAGCAGGAGTTCATCAAGGACAGCTCCCTCACCATCAAGAAGTACGCTGAGCAGGTCTCCAAGGAGCTCGGCGACACCATTACCGTCGTTGCCTTTGACCGTCTGGTCCGTGGCGAGTAAATAAGCTCTTGTAGCTGTAATGAGCAGGCTGTGGGTTTTACTCACAGCCTGCTTTTTCATGGCTCTTATCAGAGCCTTTGATATCATATTGAGAGTCTAATTAAAGGAGGATCGCTTTGTCCGACATCCGATATAAACGCGTGCTTCTTAAGCTTTCCGGCGAAGCACTGATGGGCGACGGCCAATATGGCATTGACCCCAAGGTTACCGACCATCTTGCCAAGCAGGTCAAGGAGCTGCTCGCCGTTGGCCATGAGGTCGGCGTCGTTGTCGGCGGCGGCAATATTTTCCGCGGCATGGCAGGCGCTGCCGGTGGCATGGAGCGTGCTCAGGCCGACTACATGGGCATGCTGGCAACCGTTATGAACGCGCTCGCCCTGCAGGATGCCTTCGAGCATAACGATGTTCCCTGCCGCGTGATGAGCGCTATCCAGATGAACGAGATCTGCGAGCCCTATATTCGCCGTCGCGCTATCAACCACCTTTCCAAGGGCAACGTTGTTATTTTTGCCGCCGGTTCGGGTAATCCGTACTTTACGACCGACACCGCCGCGGCTCTTCGTGCGTGCGAGATCGGCGCCGAGATTCTGATTAAAGCCACCAAGGTTGACGGCATCTACGACAAGGATCCCGTCAAGTGCGCCGATGCCGTCCGTTTTGACAAGATTACTTATCACGAGGTTCTCGTTCGCGGCCTGCAGGTTATGGATTCCACAGCTACGGCCCTGTGCCAGGATAACCGTATGCCTATTTTGGTCCTCAACATCGATGGCGAGGACACCGTCAAACGCGCGCTCGCGGGTGAGCCCGTCGGCACGCTCGTCTATCAGGAGGATTAAGCATGGCAGAGAACATCACCGCCCATATGGACAAGTCGCTCGAGTCCCTCAAGCATAACTTCTCCAAGGTCCGTACCGGTCGCGCCAACGCCAACATTCTGTCCGACATCACCGTCGATTATTACGGTGTCCCCACGCCGGTCACGCAGGTTGCCGCCGTCAAGACCCCCGAGGCTCACATGCTGCTCATCGAGCCGTGGGACAAGGCTCTCATCAACGCTATCGTCAAGGCCATCGGCGCTTCCGATCTGGGTATTACCCCCAACTCCGATGGCACCGTCGTTCGTCTGCCGTTCCCGGCTCCCACCGAGGAGCGCCGTCGCGAGCTCGTCAAGGAGTGCCGCGAGTACGCCGAGCAGGCCAAGGTGTCTATCCGTAACATCCGTCGCGACTTCAACAACAAGCTCGAGCGCGATGAGGAGCTCACCGAGGACGACGTACGTCGCGAGCAGGCCAAGGTCCAGAAGCATACCGATGAATATGTCGCCAAGGTCGAGGAGCTTCTGAAGGAAAAAGAAGCCGAGGTCATGGAGATCTAAGGTGCAATACGACGAGCATAAACTGGTCGAGTACTTTGCCGACGCCCCTGCGGGCGTCGGTTTTTCCGACCTTGACCTCAATAACATTCCGCACCATATCTCGTGCATCATGGACGGCAACGGTCGTTGGGCCACGTCGCGCGGTCTTGCACGCACCGAGGGCCACAAGGCGGGTATCGTCTCGCTGCGCGAGATCATTACCGCCTGCGTGCGCCTGGGCGTCGACGTGCTTTCGGCCTATGCATTTTCGACCGAAAACTGGAATCGACCGCAGCACGAAGTCAACGTTCTGATGCACCTGTTTGCCAAGACGTTTATCGACGAGCTGCCGCTTCTGAAGCGCGAAAATGTGCGCGTAGTCTTTTTGGGTGACATTTCCGCGCTGCCCAAGAAGACTCGCGACGTTTTTGAGCGCGGTCTTGCCGAGTGCGCCGATCACACCGGTATGACGCTGGCGCTTGCCGTCAACTACGGCGCGCGTGCCGAGATTACCCGCGCTGTCCGTCAGATCGCATCCGACGCTGCCGCCGGTAAGATCGATCCTGCCGCAATTGATGACGACATGGTGGCTTCCCACCTCTATACCGCCGGTCTTCCCGATCCCGAACTTGTGATTCGCACCTCTGGTGAGCTGCGCCTTTCGAACTATCTGCTGTGGCAGGTGGCTTATTCCGAATTCTACGTCACCGATACCTATTGGCCCGACTTTGATCGTTGGGGCCTTGTCGACGCCATTTTGGCCTATCAGGGCCGTGACCGTAGGTTTGGTGGACTGAGCAAGACCGAGGAGGCTTAATCGTGTCCGATCGTCCCAAGGCATCTGCTCCCAAGACGCCAGTTTCCGCGGCGCCTGCGCGCAAGGCTGCCACTGCGGGAGCGCCTGCAGCGAAGAGCGGCACCGGTTCGTGGCTGGCGGGCTTTATTACCCGTGCCGCCGCCGGTATCGTCTACGCCGTTGTCTTTATCCTGTGCCTGGTTTTGGGTATCGTGCCCACGGCCATCTTTGTTTCTGTCATGAGCGGTCTGTGCTGCTATGAGTTTTTCCGTATGACAAGGCTCGATGGCAAGATGGCTAACGAGCGCATGGGTATCGCTGCCGCCGTACTCTTTCCGCTGTCGGCGTTGGGCGATTCGATGTTGCTGAATGCCCTGCTTTTTGCCTTGATACTCGCTGTGGGCATTTGGTATGTCTGGTCGCCGCGTACCCGCATCTCTGATGTGGCCGTGACGCTCATGGGTCCCATCTACACTGGCTTTATGCTGTCGGCTATCGTGCTGCTGCGCGATGCCGTGCCCGGTTTTGCCGGCGCCCTGCTTTCAGTGGGCGTTTGCGCGTCCCTTTGGGTCTCCGATTCGTTTGCCTACATCGTGGGCAGCCGTATCGGCAAGCACAAGATGGTTCCCAAGATCTCCCCCAAAAAGAGCTGGGAGGGGTTTGCCGGCGGCATCTTGGGCTCGGTTTTGATTTGGCTCATCCTGTGGGCGACGCACTTCTACAAGCTCAGCCTGCCCTATGCGCTGCTGTGCGGCGTGGTCGTGTCCATTCTGGGCGTTATCGGCGACCTTATCGAGTCGCGCATCAAGCGCGGTGTGGGCGTCAAGGATTCCGGCAACCTTATCCCGGGCCACGGCGGAATGCTCGATCGTAGCGATTCGCTTATCTTCGGTTGCATCACCGCACAGCTGTTGCTGATGATCGGAGGCGTGCTGTAATGTCCTTCCAGACGACGTATGGCCCCGATGGACGCCTTCGCGTTGCCATCCTGGGTTGTACGGGCTCTATCGGCACCCAGGCGCTCGATGTGTGCCGCCAGCATGCCGATCGCCTGCAGGTGACGGCGCTGTCCGTTAATTCCAGCACCTCGGAGCTCGTTGCCGCTGCCCGCGAGTTCTCGGTTCCGGCGGTTGCCGTTGCCGATGTCGCTCATGGCGATGACGCCGTGCTGCAGGAGTTGCCCGAGGGCACACAGCTCGGCGTTGGCGCGCAGGCGGTTTGCGAGCTCGCGCGTCGCGACGATGTCGACTGCGTGCTCGTCGCTATTGTGGGCGCCGCCGGTCTCGAGGCGAGCCATGCGGCCTTGACCTCGAATAAGCGCCTTGCCCTTGCCAACAAGGAGTCCCTCGTCGTCGGTGGCGACTTGCTTATGCCGTTGGCGCAACCGGGCCAGCTTATTCCGGTCGACTCTGAGCATTCCGCCATCTACCAGTGCTATCTGGGGGAGAACCCGCGCGAGGCCCACTGCATTTGGCTCACCTGCTCGGGCGGTCCGTTCTTTGGCCGCACGCGTGACGAGCTCAATCGCGTGACGCGTGCCGATGCCCTCGCACATCCCACGTGGGCCATGGGTGCCAAGATCACCATCGACTCCGCCACCCTCATGAACAAGGGCCTGGAGCGCATTGAGGCCATGCATCTGTTTAACTGCGACCTCGATTTCATTAACGTGGTCGTGCAGCGTCAGTCCAAGATTCACTCTATGGTCGAGTTCGCCGACGGCTCCGTGATGGCGCATCTCGGTGCTTCCGACATGCGTATTCCCATCCAGTTCGCGTTCTCGTATCCCGAGCGTTGGGATACCCCGGCGCCTCGTATCGATTTCCGCGAGCTGGGGCAGCTCACGTTTGATGCTGCCGACATGGATACCTTCCGCTGTCTGGCACTGGCCGAGCGTGCCGGCAAGACGGGTGGCACCATGCCGTGCGTGCTCAATGCCGCCAACGAGGTCGCCGTCGATGCCTTCCTGCACGATGGCTGCAGCTTTACCGATATCGATCGCATTGTGGAATCCTGCATGGACGCCCACGATATGCAGGTGGTCGATTCGTTTGAGCAGCTTCGCGACATCGATGCGTGGGCGCGTGAAAAGGCTGCGCAGGTGCTCGCCGCAACCCGTTCCTAACCCATAAGGATTGCTTTTTCGTTTTATGGATACTGTTCTGAGCGTTCTCTCATCGGTCTTTTGGGGCCTGCTGATGCTTTCCGTCCTCGTGTTTTTGCACGAGGGCGGCCACTTTTTGGCGGCGCGTGCCTGCGGCGTCCGTGTGACCGAGTTCTTTTTGGGTCTGCCGTTCCGCTTTGACATCCATTACACGTCGCGTCGCATTGGAACCAAGTTTGGCGTGACCCCGCTGCTGCTGGGTGGCTACGCTGCCATCTGCGGTATGGATCCGACCGATGTTTCGTGCGCCGACCGCGTGCTCGCGGCTATCTATCGTCATGGTCGCGTGACCGTGGCCGACCTTG
Source organism: uncultured Collinsella sp. (assembly GCA_958413765.1). GTDB lineage: Bacteria > Actinomycetota > Coriobacteriia > Coriobacteriales > Coriobacteriaceae > Collinsella. Next base: position 118,617 of record CATYVH010000002.1, on the reverse strand, counting down.
CTGTCGAGCTCGAGCTTTCCGAGGAGGATGTGCTCGAGGCATGCGCCCTTTTGCTGGGCTGGGGCTCCATTGCGCCCTGGTATGAGGAAGGGGAGAAGCCCTCGCCGAGCTACTATCCCACCAAATATCAGTCGTTGCCGCGAGACAAGGCAGGCTATACCACCTTTGATGGTCGCCGTTTCGATCGCGAACATGCGACTGCCGAGGGCGATGTGTGGGAGCTGCCGTGCGGCGAGGCCGAGTTCCTTGCGCAAGAGCGCTCGCACACCTATCTTGGCCAAGGCTTTCTCAAGCGCGCCTTTATGCTGCTCGCGGGCATTATCGTCAATATCTTGACGGGTTTTTTGCTCCTTATGAGCATCTATTCCATTGCGGGTGTCACCGTGCCGATGGATACCAACGTGATCGGTCAGGTTGACGAGGGGTCTATTGCCGCCAAGGCGGGTATCGAGGGCGGTGACGCGATCCTTTCGGTTGACGGTGTCTCATGTTCCACTTGGATGGATGTCTACGATGCCATCGGCAAGGCTGCCGGTAAGGACGATATCGCCATCGAGTACGAGCGTGACGGCAAGCAGCATTCGACCACGGTTGCGCTCAAAGAGGACGAGCGCCTAGGTGTGTATGCCTCTACGCAGGTGGTCCGTTTAGACCCCATCACGTCGGCTCGCCTGTCGTTTTCCTATGTCGTGCAGACAGCGGATGGCGTGATGCGCCTGCTCCAGCCGCAGCATACGATGGAGATTCTCGATCAGTCTTCTTCGATCGTGGGTATTAGCGTTATGTCCTCACAGGCCGCTGCTGCCGGCCCTGCCACGTTCCTTTCCTTTGCCGCCCTCATTTCGTTCTCGCTTGGCTTTATGAACCTGCTGCCCATCCCACCACTCGATGGCGGCAAGCTGGTCATCGAGATCATTCAAAAGATTGCGGGCCGCGAGCTGCCGCTCAAAGTGCAGACAATCGTCAGCTATGTCGGCATCGCGCTCTTTGCACTGCTGTTTGTCTATATGCTTCGTTCCGACATCCTTCGATTTATTCTGTAGGGGAGTGTTTGGATTGTCTTTATCCCATCCTTTGCCTCGCGAGTTGACGCGCCCCGTGCATGTGGGCGGCGTGCAGATCGGTGGTGGCGCTCCGGTCGTGGTCCAGTCTATGACCTGCACCGATACCGCCGATGCTCAGGCAACGCTTGCGCAGGTGCGCGCGCTCGCTCAGGCCGGTTGCGACGTCGTGCGCGTGAGCGTGCCCACCGAGGCTGCGCTCGAGAGTTTTCGCACGGTTTGTGCCGAGTCTCCGGTGCCGATCGTCGCCGATATTCACTTTAACCATAAGCTCGCCATCGGCGCTGTCGAGGCTGGCGCCGCCAAGCTGCGCATTAATCCCGGCAATATCGGCGATTGGGCTAAGGTCGATGCCGTCATCGACGCCGCCGGCGCTGCGGGCTGTGCGATTCGTATCGGTGTCAACGCCGGCTCACTCGAGCAGGATATTGCCGAGCGCGACGAGCTTACGCAGCCCGAGAAGCTCGTGATGTCGAGCGAGCGCTTTGTGCGGCACTTTGAGGACCGTGGGTTTACCAACATCGTGCTATCCGCCAAGGCCCATAGCGTACAGACGACGCTTGATACCTATCGCGCCCTGTCGCGCGAGATACCGCATGTTCCGCTCCACCTGGGCGTGACGGAGGCGGGGACCAAGCTTCAAGGCACCATCAAGAGCTCTGTAGGCTTGGGTATCTTGCTTTCCGAAGGCATCGGCGACACCATGCGTGTGTCGCTCACGGCCGATCCGGTTGAGGAGCCGCCGGTCGCCTGGGGAATTTTGCAGTCGCTGGGCCTGCGCCGCCGTGGTCCGGAGATCGTCTCGTGCCCTACGTGCGCTCGCTGCCAGGTTAACCTGATTCCCATTGCCGAGGAGGTCACCGAGCGGCTTAAGAACTACTCCGCGCCGCTTTCGATCGCCGTGATGGGGTGTGCCGTTAATGGCCCCGGCGAGGCTTCCGACGCCGACCTAGGCGTGGCCTGTGGACGAGGTCAGGGCCTGCTCTTTTCGCATGGCAAGATCACTGGTAAAGTAGCTGAGGATCAAATTGTCGACGCGCTTATGGCCGAGGTCGACAAACTAATTGAGGAGAAATAAATGACCCGAGCAATGTATATGTCTAAGCTCTATGCGCCGACGCTCAAAGAGGATCCGGCCGACGCCGAGCTTGCAAGCCATCGTCTGCTGCTTCGTGCCGGTATGATCCGCAAGGAGGCCGCCGGTCTCTATTCCTATCTGCCGCTTGCTTGGCGCTCGATTCGCAAGATCGAGAATATCGTGCGAGACGAGATGGACGCCGCTGGCGCCCAGGAGCTTATGATGCCTATCATGGTCGACGCCGAGTTGTGGCGTGAGTCCGGCCGCATCGACGCCTATGGCAAGGAGCTTGTGCGCTTTGACGACCGTCACGGTCGCGAGTTCGTCCTGGGCCCCACGCACGAGGAGACCGTCACGGCCCTGGTGCGCAACGAGCTGCGCTCCTACAAACAGCTGCCCGTCAACCTGTACCACATTCAGGACAAGTTCCGCGACGAGTTCCGTCCCCGCTTTGGCCTGATGCGCGGCCGCGAGTTTATCATGAAGGACGCCTACAGCTTCTCTGCCACGCAGGAGAGTCTGCAGGAGGAGTACGACAAGATGAAGCAGGCCTACGCCAACATCTGCGAGCGCTGCTACATCAAGGCTCTGCCCGTTGTCGCCGACTCCGGCGAGATCGGCGGCGACACCTCCGTCGAGTACATGGCTCTTGCTGACGCTGGCGAGGCTTCGCTCGTCTACTGCGACGATTGCGGCTTCGCTGCCGACGATGAGGCCGCAAGCACCAAGGTCGTTGTGGCCGAGGGCCCCGGCGATGGTAAGCTCACCAAGGTCGAGACCCCGGGTATGGGCACCATTGAGGCCGTCGCTAAGTTCTTTGGGTTCCCCGAGAACGGTACGCGCAAGTCCCTGGCGTTGATCGACGCCGAGGGCAAACCGGTCGTTGCCATTGTCCCGGGAGACCACGAGCTCAACGATTGCAAGGCTGAGCATGTCTTTGGCAAGGGCTATCGCATGATGACCGACGAGGAGCTCCAGACCTACGGTCTGCATAAGGGCTTTATCGGACCGGTTAACCTGCCCGAGGGCATTCGTCTGGTCTGCGATGAGAGCCTGCGCGAGTCCAAACAGTGGGCCTGTGGCGCCAACGAGGTCGACTACCACTTTACCGGTGCCTGCCCCGAGCGCGACTTTACCGTCGATGAGTGGGCTGACCTGGTCACCGTCGTTGCCGGCGATCCCTGCCCGCACTGCGGCAAGCCGCTCTCTGCTGCTCGCGGTATCGAGGTCTCCCAGGTGTTCCAGCTGGGCACCAAGTATTCCGAGGCCATGGGTGCCACCTTTATGGACGAGGACGGCAAGGAGAAGCCGCTCATCATGGGTTGCTACGGCGTTGGTGTTTCCCGCTCGCTCGCTGCCGTCGTGGAGCAGCACAACGACGAGCACGGTATCGTCTGGCCGGTCTCCGTTGCCCCGTATGAGGTTGCGGTGATTCCGCTCGACCCCAAGAAGGAGGAGTGCGCTACCGTCTGTGAACAGATCGTCGACGGTCTGTGCGCCGAGGGTATCGAGGTCGTCGTCGACGACCGCGATGAGCGTCCCGGCTTTAAGTTTGCCGATAACGACCTCATGGGCTTCCCGTATCAGGTGGTGCTCGGCAAGCGCGGCCTTAAGAGTGGCACCGTTGAGCTCAAGGACCGTGCCTCGGGCGAGCGCGAGGACGTGGCGATCGATGAGGTCGTCGCCAAGGTCGCCGAGCTCGTGAAGGCTGCCCGCCGTTAATCGGCGATTTCACATGTAGTTCGAAATACGGGACGGCCCCGCATTTCTCCAGATCGGGGACATGTGGGGTCGTCCTTTTATCTTGTGGCATGCTCGATATCTAAAAGGAAAACCCCACAGCCCTAATGAGCTGCGGGGTTTTCTTGTGCCTCCGATGCGAAATAAATCGCTCAGATATTACTGATAATCGACGACGTCGATCCAGTTCTTCAGGAACTCATCGTTCACGTTGCGCTTACGAGCGAGCTCGGAAGCGGCGACGATGCTCGTCCACTGACGCACGACCTGCATGGGCATGTCGGCGCGGTCGCAGTAGAGCTCCAAGTAGGCCTCAGCCTGGTCCTTGCTGTTGAGGGCGAAGAGCAGGTAGGTGGTGGCAACGTCGGCAGCAGGGGAGCCCTGGGTGGCGTGTGCCCAGTCGCACACATAGAGCTGGCCGTCGTCGCCGACGATGACGTTGGAGGGGTTGAAGTCGCCGTGGCAGACCTTGAACTCCTTGGTCATGCCGTCCAGACGCTCCTGAAGGTTGTAGCGCGTGGTGGCATTGAGCTGATCAAGGCTGTCGATCATGCGGGCGAACTTGTCGCGCTGACGGTTGAGCAGCGGGGAGGTGTAGCCGTGGATCTCGATCTGGAGGTCGACGAACATCTCGAGGTACTCACCAAAGCGCTGGGGCTCGGCAGTCATCTTCTCGGCAAGGGTGGTGCCCGGAACCTTCTCGGTCACGAGCGCCCAGCCGTTGGCGTTCTCGAGCTGGGAAACCTCGAGAGCCTTGGGGCTGCGGATGCCGCACTCATTGATGCGGGCAAGATTCAAAGCCTCGTTGAACACGTCGGAGACAGGCTTGGTCTCGTTAAAGACCTTGACAATCTTGTCGCCCAGGTCGTAAACGACCTTGTTGCCACGGCGGACGAGCTCGGTCTTGGAATCGGGTAGCAGCATGGTTGCATCCTTTCAACGATGCGATAGAAGCGACGGCGGGGGTGTGTGAAACACCCGTGCACCCCCGCCGTTAAAAACCGTGCTAAAACTAGCAGACGGCGTAGTCCTGAGGCTCGCGGCCGTAGTAGGCGTCCAGGTAGAGCTCCTTGATCTCGCTCATGAGCGGGTAGCGCGGGTTTGCGCCGGTGCACTGGTCGTTGAATGCCTGCTCGGTCATCTCGTCGAGGGTGTCGAGGAAGTACTGCTCGTCAACACCGTAGTCGGCGATGGTCTTCTTGACGCCGATGAAGTCCTTGAGCTCCTCGAGCTTCGTGATGAAGTTCTCGAAGACCTCCTTGTCGTCCTTGCCCTCGATGCCGCAGTACTTGGCCATCTCGGCGTAGTTGTGCAGCGCGTTGGGGTAAGGATACTGGGAGAAGGTACCCATCTTGACGGGAGCCTCGGCGGCGTTGTAGCGCATAACGCGGGTCAGGATGACGGCGTTGGCGAGGCCGTGGGGCAGGTGATGGAAGGCGCCGAGCTTGTGAGCCATGGAGTGGTTGAGGCCCAGGAAGGCGTTGGCGAAGGCCATACCGGCCATGCAAGAGGCGTTGTGCATCTCCTCGCGGGCATGCGGGTCCTTGGCGCCGTTCGTGAAGCTGGAGGGCAGGTTCTCGAAGACGAGCTTAGCAGCGCGCTCGGAGAGGCCCTTGGTGTAGTCGGAAGCCATGATGGAGACGTAGGACTCGATGGCGTGGGTCATGACGTCGATGCCGGAGGCGGCGGTCAGGCCGCGCGGGGCGGTCATGCAGTTGTCGGCGTCGACGATAGCCATGTTGGGGAGCAGCGCGTAGTCGGCGAGCGGCCACTTGATGCCGGTCTCCTTGTCGGTGATGATGGCGAACGGCGTGCACTCGGAGCCGGTACCCGAAGAGGTCGGGACGGCGACGAAGTAGGCCTTCTTGCCCATCTCGGGGAAAGTGAAGATACGCTTGCGGATGTCCATGAAGTCCATGGCCATGTCCTCAAACTTGCACTCGGGGTGTTCGTACATCATCCACATGATCTTGCCGGCGTCCATAGCTGAGCCACCGCCGACGGCGATGATGACGTCCGGCTCAAAGAGAGCCATCTGCTTGGCGCCGCGACGTGCGCACTGCAGCGACGGATCGGGTTCGACGTCGTAGAAGCAGTCGTGGGCGATGCCCATCTCGTCGAGCTTGGCCTCGATGGCGCGGGTGTTGCCATTCTTGAAGAGGAACTGGTCGGTGACGATGAAGGCGCGCTTCTTGCCCATGACGGTACCGAGCTCGTCGAGGGCGACGGGCGTGGAACCCTTCTTGAAGTAGACCTTCTCGGGAGCGCGGAACCACAGCATGTTCTCACGGCGCTCGGCCACAGTCTTAACGTTGATCAAGTGCTTCACCCCAACGTTCTCGGAGACGGAGTTGCCGCCCCAGGAGCCGCAGCCCAGGGTCAGAGACGGCTTCATGCCAAAGTTGTACAGGTCACCGATGCCGCCGTGCGAGGACGGGGTATTGATGACGATACGGCAGGCCTTCATGACGTGCTCGAACAGGCTGATCTTCTCGGCCTGGGCGGGGTGCACGTACAGAGAGGCGGTGTGGCCCGGGCCACCGGCGAGCACCAGGTGCTCGGCCTTGTCGACGGCCTCCTGGAAGTCCTTGGCGTGGTACATGGCCAGGACCGGGGAGAGCTTCTCGTGGGAGAACTCCTCCTTGGCGGGGTCGGTGGAGGTGACCTCGGCGATCAGGATCTTGGTCTTGGCGGGAACCTCGATGCCGGCGAGCTCGGCGATCTTGGCGGCAGCCATGCCGGGGATGCGGTGGTCGAGAGCGCCGTTCTTGAACATGGCGGCACGCAGGGCCTCCATCTCGGCACCCTGCTTGACGAAGTAGCAGCCGCGCTTCTGGAACTCGGCCTTGACCTGGTCGTAGATGGTGTCGATGACGGTCACGGACTGCTCGGAAGCGCAGATCATGCCGTTGTCGAAGGTCTTGGAGTGGATGATGGAGTTGACGGCGAGCAGCACGTCGGCGGTGTCGTCGATGATGACCGGGGTGTTACCGGCGCCAACGCCCAGGGCGGGCTTGCCCGAGGAGTAAGCGGCCTTGACCATGCCCGGGCCACCGGTGGCGAGGATGATGTCGACGTCGCGCATGACCATGTTGGTCAGCTCGATGGAGGGGACATCGACCCAGCCGATGATGCCCTCGGGGGCGCCGGCCTTGACGGCGGCGTCAAGCACGAGCTTGGCGGCGGCGATGGTGCACTTGGCGGCTGCCGGGTGCGGGGAGATGATGATGCCGTTGCGGGTCTTCAGGCTGATCAGCGTCTTGAAGATCGCGGTGGAGGTGGGGTTGGTCGTCGGGATGACGGCGCCCACGATACCGATGGGCTCGGCGATCTTGGTGATGCCGTAGGCCTCGTCGCGCTCCAGGACACCACAGGTCTTGGTGTTCTTGTAAGCGTTGTAGATGTACTCTGCGGCGTAGTGGTTCTTGATGACCTTGTCCTCAAGAACGCCGCGGCCGGTCTCCTCGATGGCCATCTTTGCCAACGGGATACGAGCCTTGTTGGCGGCCATGGCGGCCTCGTAGAAGATCTTGTCGACCTGCTCCTGCGTGTACGTAGCAAAAAGCGCCTGGGCCTCTCGCATCTGAGCGAGCTTAGCCTCAAGCGCCTCTACGTTGTCCACAATTGCGGGAGTAGTGTTTTCCGGTGACTTTTTCACCATTTGTGTCTCCTTGCGATCGGAGATTTACCCTACGCCTTGCATGATAGCAAGAAATTATTCGGCGAACGGCAAGATTCCCGTAAAAGGCATACTAAAACGCTTCAACCAAATGAACCGTTTCAACTTAATCCATCAGCCCAATGCATCGCCCCGCTCATTGGGGACAGACTTATATGAGTATTTCAATGGGAAAACGGGGAGAACGGGGCACCTGTTTGACAATCGCTATTCGCGGGTCGCTGTCGAGTCGGACACGCAGGCGGTCCAGTTGCTCGATTATATCCATCTCAATCCTGTGAAAGGCGCGCTCGACTCGCTCGATGCGTACCGCTGGTCAAGCTTCAAGGCATATCAGCTGGGCTATGATTCCTTTGACATCTGCAAACACTCATGTAAGTCTGTCCCCAATGAGTGCAAAAAGGCGCCCTCCGTAGGGGAGGGCGCCTTTGGTAAGTTCTATGTGAACGCGAGGTCTTTGACCCGGAGAGTCCGAGGTACTTGTTGGTAAGACCTTATTTAGGAGCGCGCAACCTTGCCGGACTTGAGGCAGGTGGAGCAAACGTTCATCTTGCGACGGTGACCATCGACGACGACGTAGACGCGCTGGATGTTGGGGCGGAACTTACGGTTGGTGACGCGGTGAGAGTGGCTGATGGAGCGACCGGCAACGGGGTGCTTACCGCAAACTTCGCAAACTTTGGACATAACTGACCCTCCTTGGGCGACAAACGAACATGTCGCGTTAACAAACAAGCCTGAACTATAGCACAGAAGCAGCTCCCTGTGCGTAATCTACACAGAGATATTCCTCTTTTGGCGATAGTGCTCACGCCACGGCCCTGGACGTAGATCCGATTTGCGTGCAGCAGAGGGGATTATGCCAGCTCGTGCGCGCGTTTTCAAGCTCGTCCCACAAATATATATAGGTTTATGGAGCACCTGCGCCCGTTTACGGATTGCTCTGTATTTATGCTCGCAATTAAGCTCGAGGTTGGCTACACTATCCCTTGACCATTAAAGGGGTACGAGATACCCACATGGAATTACATTGCTGCCAAAGAGCAGCCCTTCCTGTGGGTGTCTGGTCCGCTTTGAGCGGTCGGGCATCTATTTTTTTGACTGTGTCAGCAGTCAAGACATGTGAGGAAGGAGATCGATGGGCACGACTTCCCCCAAGGCGGTCATCATGGACGAGACCGCCGTCAACCGAGCGATGACCCGCATCGCGCACGAGATTCTCGAGCGCAACGAGGGCTGTGAAGACCTCGCTCTGGTCGGCATCGTCACGCGCGGCGACCTTCTGGCAAAGAAGCTCGCCGAGGAGATCAAGGAGATCGAGGGCGTCGACGTTCCGCTCGGCAGCCTGGACATTAGCTTCTACCGCGATGACTATGCGACCAATTTCGCTCCCGCGATCCACGCTACCAACATTCCCTTCAGCGTCGACGGCAAGCGCGTCGTGCTGGTGGACGACATCCTGTATACGGGCCGTACCATCCGCGCCGCTCTCGACGCCGTTATGGACCTGGGCCGTCCGAGCCGCATTGAGCTGGCAGTCCTCGTTGACCGCGGCCACCGCGAGCTCCCCATCTCGCCGGACTTTGTCGGCAAGAACGTTCCCTCGTCGCATGAGGAGAACGTGCACCTATATATGAAGGAAGTCGACGGCCACACCGCCGTCGAGATTAACGACGTCGCGCCGGGTTCCCACGTGGGCTCCGCGCCGCTGGGAGGTGAGTAGTACCGTGGCGTTCAACCATAAGCACCTGATCGACATTACCGAGTACTCCGAAGAGGACATCAAGCTCATCCTCGAGACCGCCAAGGCGTTCTCCGAGGTCAACGAGCGTGCGATCAAGAAGGTCCCCACGCTCAAGGGCAAGACCATCGTCAACATGTTCAACGAGCCCTCGACGCGCACCCGCAGCTCCTTCGAGCTCGCCGAGAAGCGTCTTTCGGCCGACAGCCTTAACTTTGGCGGCTCCTCGACCTCCACGGTCAAGGGCGAGAGCCTCGTCGACACCGTCGAGACCCTCAACGCCTATAAGATCGACTGCATTGTCGTGCGCGATAAGCACGCCGGCGCTCCCTACATCGTCACGCAGAACTCGCCCGCAAGCGTCATCTGCGCCGGTGACGGCAAGCACAACCATCCCACGCAGGCCCTGCTCGACCTGTACACCATCTGGGAGCACAAGGGTGACTTCCACGGTCTGAAGGTCGCCGTCGTCGGCGATATCGCCCACTCCCGCGTCTGCGGCTCGCTGATCCCCGCCCTTAAGATCATGGGCTGCGAGACCTACGCCGTCGCCCCCGGCACGCTGCTGCCGCCGGCGCCCGAGGTTCTGGGCTGCGACCACGTGACGAGCGACCTCGATTCCGTCCTGCCCGAGCTGGACGTCGTCTACATGCTGCGCGTGCAACAGGAGCGCCTCGAGGGTGCCCCGTTCCCGACCATTCGCGAGTACCACAAGCTCTTCGGTCTGACCAAGGACCGCGAGAAGCTCATGAAGCCCGACGCGATCATCTGCCACCCGGGCCCCATCAACCGCGGCGTCGAGTTCGATTCCTATATGGCCGACCACCCGCAACGCTCCGTCATCCTGGAGCAGGTCTACGCCGGTATCTGCGTGCGTATGGCTATCCTGTATCTGCTGCTTGGAGGTGCCGATAATGGCCTTGCTTCTTAAGAATGCCCACGTCGTCGACCCGTCCGTCGAGCTTGACGGTGTCGTTGACGTCCTGATTGACGGCGACAAGATTGCCGAGGTCGGCGAGAATCTCGCCGTCGAGGGAGCCGAGGTCCGCGACCTTTCCGGCAAGTACCTCGTCCCCGGCCTGGTGGATATGCACGTTCACCTTCGCGAGCCCGGCTACGAGGTCAAAGAGGACATCGAGAGCGGCACCCGCGCAGCTGCCAAGGGCGGCTTTACCGGCGTGTGCGCCATGCCCAACACCGATCCCGTCACCGATAACGGCACTGTCGTGGAGTTCGTCAAGTCCCGCGCTGCCGAGGTCGGTCACTGCCGCGTCTATCCGTCGGGCGCCATGACCCGCGGTCTTAAGGGCGAGGCCATGTCCGAGATGGGCGATATGGTCGCCCACGGCGCCGTCGCCTTCACCGACGACGGCCGCGGCGTGCAGGGCGCAGGCATGCTCCGTCGCTGCATGGACTACGGCAAGATGTTCGGCAAGGTCTTTATGAGCCACTGCCAGGACGAGGACCTGGTCGGTCACGGCCAGATCAACGAGGGCAAGGTCTCGACCCGTCTGGCCCTCGAGGGCTGGCCGGCTGCCGGCGAGGAGCTCCAGATCGCCCGCGACATCGAGATCGCCAAGCTGACCGGTGCCAAGCTGCACATCCAGCACATCTCCACCGCCCATGGTCTGGAGATCGTGCGTGCCGGTAAGGCTGCTGGCGTTCAGGTTACCTGCGAGGCTACCCCGCACCACATGTTCCTGACCGAGAACGACCTGGACGAGACCTACAACACCTCGCTCAAGGTCAATCCGCCGCTGCGTACCGAGGAAGATGCTGAGGCCATCCGTCAGGGCGTCATCGACGGCACCGTCGACGCTATCGTCACCGATCACGCTCCCCACACCCCGTGGGAGAAGGCCCGCGAGTTCGAGCTTGCGCCCTTTGGCATGATCGGCCTCGAGACCTCCCTGTCGCTCGTACTCACCGAGCTGGTCAACACGGGCAAGATGAGCGTGGGCCGCATGGTTGAGCTCATGGCTATCAAGCCGCGTGAGATTCTGGGCCTCGACCAGGTTCAGGTCAAGGCGGGCTCCGTTGCCGACCTGACCGTGTTCGACCCCTCTGCCACCTGGACGGTCGGCGAGGACGGTTACGAGTCGCGCGCCGAGAACTCCGGTTTTGCCGGCCGCACGCTTACCGGTCGTGCCACCGATGTGTTTGTCGGCGGTAAGCAGACGCTCGCCGACGGCTGCATCTGCTAGCATAGCCTTATCGCTTTTGTGCGCGGTGCCCTTGCGGTGCCGCGCTTTCTGTTCGTTTTGACCATGCAATCGCATGGGGGATTGGAGCGTCTATGCCCACACCTTCCACTGCACGCATGCACGACTTCGAGGTCGTCTCGAACCAGGAGATCGCCGACGGCATCTTCTCGCTCGTCATCTCGGCCCCCAAGCTTGCAAGTGCGCTCAAGCCCGGTCAGTTTGTGAACATCGCCGTGCCCGGCGATGCGTGCTCGCTGCTTCGCGTGCCCCTGAGCTTCTATCGCGCCGACGCCCAGGCCGGTACCGTCGAGCTGTGGTACGCCGTCGTGGGCGACGACACCCGTCGTCTGTCGCAGATGGCCCCCGGCTCCAAGTCCAACCTGTTGGGCCCTGGCGGCCGCGGCTGGCTTGTTCCCGAGGGCACCAGGAAGGCGCTGCTCGTGGCGGGCGGCATCGGCGTTCCGCCCGTGCTGTGCCTTGCCGGCAAGCTTGTCGAGCAGGGCGTGGATGTCGACGTGTGCCTGGGCTTTGGCACCGCTTCCAAGGCCGTGGGTGTCGATGAGTTCCGCGCGCTGGGCGCCACGGTTAACGTGTGCACCGACGATGGCACGCTGGGCACGCACGGTTTTTGCACCGACCCGGCAGCCGAGCTGCTCGGCGAGGGCGGCTACGACTACGTCGCCAGCTGCGGCCCCGCCGTCATGATGAAAAAAGTCGCCGCCGCTGCCGCCGAGGCCGGTGTGTACTGCGAGGTGTCGCTTGAGCGCATGATGAGCTGTGGCTTTGGCGCCTGCAACACCTGCAACGTAGAGACGGTCGACGGTATGAAGGGCGCCTGCATGTGCGGCCCCGTGTTCGATGCTTCCAAGGTGGTGGTCTTCTAGTGGGTACCGTGAACATGGCCGTCGATTTCGGCGGCGTCAAGATGCAGAACCCCATCAACACCGCAGCCGGTACCTTTGGCTACGGTTGGCAGTTCCAGAACTTCTTCGATGTTTCGCAGCTGGGCGCCATCACCACCAAGGGTTGCGCTGCCGAGCCCTGGCCCGGCAACCCCGCGCCCCGCATGGCCGAAATTCCCGGCGGTATGATCAACTCCGTGGGCCTTCAGAACCCCGGCGTGGCCGCCTTTGCCCGCGAGTCCGGTCCGTGGCTCGAACAGCTGTCCAAGGACGGCTGCCAGGTCATCTGTCAGGTTGCCGGCCACTCCGTTGACGAGTTTGTCCGCGCGCTCGAGATGTATGTCGAGCTGTGCCCCTGGGCTGCCGGCTACGAGATCAACGTGAGCTGCCCTAATATCGCCGCCGGCGGTGCCGCCATGGGCTCCACGCCCGAGGGCGCCTCTTCCGTTATGGCTGCCTGCCGCAAGGTGACCGATAAGCCGCTGTTCGTAAAGATGGCTCCGGTCAACGTCGCCGAGATCGCCAAGGCCCTCGAGGCTGCCGGTGCCGACGGCCTTTCAGTCATCAACTCCATCCAGGGCATGGCCATCGACGTCCATACCCGCAAGTCCCGCGTGGCCAAGCCCAAGGGCGGCCTTTCGGGCCCGCTGTGCCACCACATCGCCGTTCGCATGGTCTGGGAGGTCGCTCAGGCCGTCGATATCCCCATCAACGGTGTCGGCGGCGTCATGACGGGCGAGGATGCGGCCGAGTTTATCCTGGCTGGCGCTACCTGCGTGTCGGTCGGCATGGCCAACTTCGTCGATCCGTGTGCTTCGCTCAAGATCGCGCGCGAGCTCGAGGCCTGGGCCGAGTCTCAGGGCGTGAAGGACATCAATGAACTGGTAGGTGCTTTCGAATGCTAGAGACCGATGCCCGCGACCGCGTGATCGTCGCCCTCGACTGCGATCGTGAGCGTGCGCTCGAGCTCGCCCACGAGCTTTCTGGTCATGCCGCTTGGCTCAAGGTCGGCATGACGCTCTATTACGCTGAGGGCCCCGAGATCGTCAAGACCTTTAAGGACCTGGGCTTTAAGGTCTTCCTTGACCTTAAGTTCCATGATATTCCGCATCAGGTTCGCGGTGCCGCCCGCTCGGCCTCGCTTGCCGGTGCCGATCTGCTTTCGGTCCACGGCTTGGGTTCGGGCGCCATGCTCGCTGCCTGCCGCGAGGGCGCCGAGGAGGCGCGCGAGGACCGCGCCAAGCTCGTCGCCATCACCGTGCTCACGAGCATGAACCAGGATGCCTTGAGCGAGATCGGCGTCGAGTCGCCCGTGGCCGAGGAGGCCGCCCGCCTGGCAAAGCTCGCTCAGGCCAACGGCATCGACGGTATCGTGTGCTCGCCGATGGAGGCTCACGACATGCGTGAGCTGCTGGGCCCCGATGCCCTCATCGTGACTCCGGGTGTGCGTCCGGTGGGTGCCGCCCTTGGTGACCAGTCCCGCGTGGCGACGCCTTCCCAGGCTATCGAGCGTGGCGCAAGCCACATTGTGGTGGGCCGTCCCATCACCGGCGCCGACGATCCGGTTGCCGCCTTTGACGCTATTGTCGCTGAGCTGGTCGAAAACGTCGCCTAAAAGATTCCCCTAAGTCACCACTTTTGGGTCTCATTAGCACAAAATAGCCCCTGTGCCTGCGTAAACTTTCCCATCCTTTGTGTGGAATCGCAGGTCAGGGGCTTAACTTTGGGCGCAGTATATTGCACTTTTTGCGGGTATCGTCTAACCTATGGAGCCGCGATTGGGCATTTTGTACGTTCTACGTGCTAAAATGCCAATTATTGAATCAGATATAACCCAACTTTTTGGAGGTACGAATGGCACTCCCTCAGCTTACCGATGAGCAGCGCAAGCAGGCTCTTGAGAAGGCTGCTGCCGCACGTCACGCCCGCGCTGAGCTTCGCGAGCAGATCAAGAAGGGCGAGAAGTCCCTCGAGTCTGTGCTCAACTCCGATGACCCCATCGCTTCCCGCATGAAGGTTTCCACCCTCATCGAGTCTCTTCCTGGTTATGGCAAGGCCAAGGCCGCCAAGATCATGGAGGAGCTCGGTATCTCCGCTACCCGTCGCGTCCAGGGCCTCGGCGTCCGTCAGCGCGAGCAGCTCCTCGAGCAGCTGACCAAATAAGTGGGCGCTCAGGATTCCAAGCTCTTTGTGATTTCTGGACCGTCAGGCGCAGGCAAGGGCACGCTCGTCACTCGTGTGCGCGAGCTCCGCTCGAACCTGGGCCTGACGGTTTCGGCTACCACGCGAGCACCACGCAAAGGTGAGGTCGACGGCGTCAATTACTTTTTCCTGACGCGTGAGGAGTTCGACCGCCGCGTGGCAAACGGTGAGTTTGTTGAGTGGGCCGAGGTCCACGGTAACTGCTACGGCACGTTGGTGAGCGAGGTCACATCCAAGCTCGCCTCGGGCTCGTCTCTGATTTTGGAGATCGATGTCCAGGGCGCCCTGCAGGTGAAGGAGCGTTTCCCCGAGGCCGTGCTGATCTTTATCAAGCCGCCTTCGCTTGAGGTGCTCCGCGAGCGTCTAGTCGGTCGCGGTACCGAGACGCCCGAGACGATTGAGCTGCGTATGGCAAACGCCGCCGATGAGCTTGCCCTTGCCGACCGCTACGACGACGTCGTGGTGAATGACGATCTCGACCGCGCGACCGATGAACTCGTTCGCGTTCTCGATATGCATGAAAGGATCTGAGGTCCGTGTCCGTTGTAAAGCCTTGCATTGACGATCTTCTGGAGAAGACCGATCACAACCGCTTCCTGCTCGCTTCGCTTGCCTCCAAGCGCGCCTGCGACATCAATAGCATGCTGCGTGGCCAGCACAACCGCGTGCTTGCCGTCCAGGATGTCGATGACATCACCATCGGGCTTTCCGGTGCCGATACCATCTCGATGGCTATGGACGAGATTGTCGACGGTGACATCTCTTACGACGAGGCCCGTTACGAGAAGGCGCTCGGCCACAAGGTTGCTGAAGCCTAAATGGCGGCTCGCGTCTGCCTGGTCCACTATCACGAGGTTGGACTGAAGGGCAAGAACCGCGCACATTTTGAGCATATCCTCATGGATAACATCAAGGCGGCCTTGGCCGCCTTTTCCGTGAACGCCGTGTCTCGAATTTCCGGTTATATCCTCGTGACCTTTAACGAGCATCAGGCCGACGAGGCGGCGCGTGTCATTTGCACCGTCCCCGGCGTTGCCCGTGTGTCTATGGCGTATCACACCAACCGCGACCCACAGGAGTACTGCGCCGCCGCCGTGAAGGCACTGCGCGAGTTTGGTTCCTTCGATTCGTTTAAGGTGCACGCCAAGCGCTCCAATACCGACTATGAGCTCACCTCGATCGATATTAATCGTCAGGTGGGCGAGGTACTGTGTGAGGCCTTCCCCGATAAAAAGGTTCAAATGCACGACTCCGATGTGATGGTGCACGTACTGGTGGTCCAGGGTAGCGTTTATGTGTACGCGCGCTCCGAGCGCGGCGTGGGCGGTCTTCCGGTGGGTTCTGCCGGCAAGGTCGTGACGCTGCTGTCGTCGGGTATCGATTCTCCGGTGGCGACCTGGATGCTCGCGCGTCGCGGCGCGGTGTGCGTGCCGGTGCATTTCTCCGGTCGTCCGCAGACGCCTGATACGAGCGAGTATTTGGTGCAGGACATCATCCGTGCGCTTGAGCCGGGTGTCCAGATCGGCCGCCTGTACGTGGTGCCGTTTGGCGACTGCCAGCGTGAGATTTCGGTCACCTGCCCCAGCAACCTGCGTGTGATCATGTATCGTCGCATTATGTATTCGGTTGCCGAGCGCATTGCGCGCATCGAGGGCGCCAAGGCCATCGTTACGGGCGAATCGCTTGGGCAGGTTGCCTCCCAAACGCTTGAGAACATCATGGCCGTCAACGAGGCCGTGAAGATCCCCGTGTTCCGTCCTCTCATCGGTTCGGACAAGCAGGAGATCATCGCGCGTGCTGAGGAGATCGGTACGTTCGATATCTCGACTGAGGCCGCTCCCGACTGCTGCACGCTGTTTATGCCGCGCCGACCCGAGACGCACGCTAAACTCGATGCCGTGCATGAGGCCTGGGAGTTGTTCGATCATGAGGAGATGATCGAGCGCCTGCTCAAGCAGACCGAGTACATCGACTTCGAGAGCAACACGTATAAGGCCCCTAAGACCTTAAAACGCAAACATTCGGAGCTTGCTCCGCGTGAGATTTACCAAGATTACGAGTAAATTTGTGCATAGACCGACGATGCGCCTGCATCGTCGGTCTTTTGCTATCTGGGCATTTTGCGGCTAAGCGTTCATTTGCTGACGTGTGCCTGAATAAATGGACAGATTTGTGCAAGGTTTTGGTCGGTTTTTGGTTTGACCGCAAAAACCGGTTTTGGGGCGTGGCTGTTGTGGAGCTCCTTTCCTGACACGATGGTGTTGGGAGGTTTTGCTATGGCGCAGCGCGAACAACACGAACGAGTCAAAAAGATGGACCGCTGGGCGGGCAAACTGCTCGGTCATAAGGCAGTGGTGATGGCGATACTGGTCGTCATTGCGATGGCGAGTGGGCTGGCGATGGCGAACCTTGGCGGCGGTGCCGGCGGTGTGTCGTTTGAGCGCACTGATGGTTCGGGCACGTTAGTGGAGCCGGGATCCGGCGATGCTTCGAGCGGAAAGACATCCGAAGGCTCTTCGCCTAAGGCGTCTGCCGCGGCAGAGGTTTATGTCGATGTTGATGGCGCCGTGGTGTCACCCGGTGTATATCGCCTCAAAGATGGGGCGCGGGTGGCTCAGGCGATTGATGCCGCCGGCGGACTGGCGCCCGAAGCAGACGTTACGGGGCTTAATCGTGCATCCAAGGTCACTGATGGACAAAAAATTCACGTTCCAACGGTAGGGGAGCAGCAGGCGTCCATTGCGGAAGCCGGTGTTGATGGTGGGACTTCCGCATCGTCGGGCGTTAGTGGCGCAACAGGCCTAGTAAACATCAATACGGCAAGCGCAGAAGAGCTGCAGACGCTTTCGGGCATCGGCCCCTCCATGGCCCAGTCGATTATCGATGAGCGGACAAAGAACGGTGCTTTCGCCTCGGTTGACGATCTGATGCGTGTGTCGGGAATCGGCGAGAAGAAGCTTGCCAAAATCAAAGATTGCATCTGCGTATGAGCGCGACCGAGCGCGAGCACGTGATGCCTCCGCGACCCCTGATTCCGTGGACGATGGCCCTGTGTGCCGGCATGTGCGTGAGCTGCGCCTTGGTGCTCAGCATAGCCGCTGATGCGCTGCTGAGGGAGCGGGCGACGGCGGTCGGGCCGCTATGGGCCATTCCCGTTGCGGCAGCGGTTTTCGTTGTGCTGGCTCACTCTTGTGCGCGGCTTGCCCCTTTGAAGCGGTGGCTGTATGCCGCGTCCGCCGGTCTCGTGGCGGGAGCGGTCGTCTCGGCGTGGTGGGCTGTGGGTGTGCTCAGCGCCTCGAAGGCGCTCGACGGTCGAGCGGCAAGCGGCCTCGAGTTTGTCGTGCAGGGTGATCCATCCATAAACGACGACGTGTATTCCTATACCTGCGAGGCACGCGCGGACGGTAAGAACTTGGCAACGGTTCGCCTATCGTGTGATCGTGAGCTCAAGGTCGGGGCGCACGTGCGTGTTATCGGTCGCGTTTCGCGTTTTGAGAACGAGGCATATGGACGATCGCGCGTGCTCCGAGGCGAGGTGCGTAAGGTTAAAGCCGTTCGGATTGTGTCGGTCGATGAGGGTTCTCCGGGGCCGCTGCTTCGGCTGCGAAATGGGCTGCTTGCGTCCATCGCGCCTGCGACCGACCCGGCGCGTGCGCTCATAGCCGGTGTCGTCTGCGGTCGTTCGGCCGAGCTGCGCGCCCAGCCGGCGGGCGACTGGTTTTCTGTGACGGGAACGGCACATCTTATCGCCGTCTCGGGCAGCCATTTGGCTATCGTGGGGTTTGTAATCGAGGGCGTATTGCAAAAGACTCGGTGCTCACGTGGTCTTCAGCGGGCGATATTGGCGATAACGCTTGTGGGCTACGCTGCATTTACGGGCGCGTCTCCCTCGGCCGCGCGCGCGTGCTGCATGGTGTTCGTGACGCTTGTCGTAAACGACGCGGGGCGTCGTCGGCACGGCCTTTCGGCACTCTTCGTAACCATGTCCATCTTTGTGCTACTGCGGCCGACGGTGCTGTTCGAGATGGGCTTTCAGCTATCATGTGCCAGCGTCTTAGCCATTCTGTGCTTTTGCCCCTATGCGACCTATGCTTTGGGTGAGCTGGGTGTGCCATCGGGCGTTACCAGCGTGTTTTCCGTCACGCTGTGCTCGCAACTGGCGACACTTCCCATTACCATTCCTGCCTTCGGTACATTCTCGCTCATTGCTCCGTTGTCAAATGCGGTCATCGGTCCGGTGGTGAGCGTTCTGCTCGCTGTGTCGATCGTGCTGGCTCCCTTTTCGCTCGTGGGACCGTTGCGGACTTGGGCGCTCGTTGTGCCCATGATTGCCGCCCGTTGCGCGCTGTTCTTCGAGCAGCTGTTTGCCGCCGTGCCGGGTGCATACGTGAGCGTGCCGCCCGATAGCATGTGGATTTACCTATTGCCGTGTTTTCTGGCGGTTCTGCTGGTCTGGTGGCCGCGTCCCCGTGCACGTCCTATGGCGGCGGGGCTTGCAAGCCTGATACTCTTGGCTGCGATTCCGTACGTCTATTGGGATCGATTCGCTCCGCCTTCGGTGACGGTGCTCGATGTGGGCCAGGCCGATGCGATTCTTATCCGCCAAGGCGGCGCAGTAGCTCTCGTCGACTGCGGGCTCGACGAGCGCGTGGTGGCGGCGTTGGTTCGCAATAACGTGCACCATATCGATGCCGTCTTTGTGACGCATTGGGATGAGGACCACTGGGGTGGTTTGCCTGCCGTGCTCGAACAGTTTTCGGTCGGAACGATTGCCGTGGCGGCGGATGCGCTGGAGGATGCTCCTGCCGAGGTATTGAACCGACCTGGCGTGGAGTATCGGCAGGTGCGCCGTGGGGATACGGTCGACATCGGCTCATTTTGCGCCCGCGTGATGTGGCCATTCGAGTCCGTGGATGGCGAGGGAAATGAGGACTCGCTTGTCCTGCTGCTCTCTTATGTTCAGGAAGGTAAGGGCCTGCGAATACTTCTCACCGGTGATGCCGAGCTCGACCAAGAACGGGAATTCGTGCAGGAGGTGGGGGATATCGATGTACTTAAACTTGGGCATCACGGCTCCAAGGTTTCAGTCGATGGTGAGTTGCTGGACGTCCTGAAGCCCGAGCTTTCCCTCGCAAGCGCCGGTGAGGGGAATCGATACGGCCATCCGTCCGATGCCTGCATCGATGCCGTTAAGGAAGCGGGTGGTGTGTTCGCGTGTACCATCGAACACGGCGACATTACCGTCACACCGACTGCGAACGGCTTTGCGATGCGATGCCAGCGACCGTGACGACGTCGTTGGCGCGTGGTGGGCCCCTGGGCTAAAATGGCACGGAACGAATACGAAGGCCTGCGGGAGGGGGGCGCAATGTCCGAAACCGGTTTGCTGCCGGCATATCTGATCGTCGGTACCGACGGAGTTAAGCGCGACCACGCCGTCTCGCGTATGAAAGCGCGTCTGGAAAAATCGGGTATGGTCGAGTTCAACCTCGACGAGCGAGACATGACCAAGGACCCCGATATCGAGTCTATTATCGGATCGCTTAACACCTTTCCCATGGGCAGCGAGTTTCGATTGGTAATCCTTGATGGCTGCTCAAAGCTCGCCAAAGCGGTTTCGGAGCCGCTCGTCGAGTATCTGGCGAGTCCCAGCCCCACAACGGTCTGCCTCATCATCGCCGACTCGCTTGCCAAGAACACGCGCCTGTATAAGGCGATCGCCAAGATCGACAAGAAGGCCGTGATCGATTGCTCCGGCACCAAGCGCTGGGAGCTACCGCGCCGTGTGCAGCAGATGGCGACGCAGCACGGCAAGTCGATCTCGACGGCGGCCGCCGAAGAGCTCGTCTCGCGTTCGGGTGAAAACACTCGCATGCTCGATAACGACTTGGCTAAGCTTGCCCAGATGGTCGAGGCGCCCCAGATTGAGCTTGCCGACGTTGAGCGCTGGATTGTACGTACGGCCGAGGTTCAACCCTGGGACTTTCTCAATGCGGTCTCGGCCCGTGACATGCGACGCTCGCTCGAGCTCTTCAATCTACTGCCCGCCAAGAGCTACGTGTGGACTTACACATTGCTGTGCGGCCGCATCCGCGAGCTTATCGTTGCCAAGGCGCTCGATGCGCGCGGACAGGGTCGTGAGCTGGCCGCAACACTTAAGCTCCAGTCCTGGCAGGTCAAGAATCACCTGACCTGGGCACGTCGCTTTTCGATGGCAGAGCTCGTTGCCGCGCTCGAGGGCGCGGTCGATGTGGAGCTCGCGCTGAAGGGTTCGGCCGATTCTCAGACCGCGCTTTTGCTCTGGATTACGAACATCTTGAGAAAATCGTGATGATACCTGCCTATTTGGCAAATTCGTTCTATCCCTTTGAGGGGGAGCGTGCTATAGTAGGCGCTTGCATGACCTCACCGTGTCTCAGAGGTGTCATACATTTTTTGCAAGGAACTCGAAAGGAACTCCAGAAGTGGCAAACATCAAGTCTCAGAAGAAGCGTATCCGCACCAATGAGGCAGCTCGCATGCGTAACAAGGCTGTCAAGTCCGAGCTCAAGACGCTGACCAAGCACGTCCAGTCCGCCGTCGCCGAGGGCGACGCCGAGAAGGCCCAGGCTGCCCTCAAGACCGTCACCAAGCGTCTCGACATGGCTGCCGCCAAGCATGTTATCCACAAGAACCAGGCTTCCAACCGCAAGTCCGGTCTTGCTAAGCTCGTGAACAGCATCAACGCCTAAGTTGTAAATTTCACACCACACAGATTACGCGCATAAATGGAGCCTGTTTTATGGAGCAGGCTCCATTTTTTGTATCGCTCGGGTAAGATAGTCCGCATGAATACTTCAATTGACATTTCCCACATCCGCAACTTCTCAATTGTTGCGCACATCGACCATGGCAAGTCCACGATCAGTGACCGCATCCTCGAGCTCACCCATACCGTTGACGAGCGCGACATGGAGTCGCAGCTGCTCGACACTATGGATATCGAGCGCGAGCGCGGCATCACGATCAAGTCCAATGCCGTCCGCGTGTCCTATGACGCCGACGACGGCGAGACGTATCAGTTCAACCTGATCGATACGCCGGGCCACGTGGACTTCACCTACGAGGTCTCGCGTTCGCTGGCAGCTTGCGAGGGCGCGGTGCTCGTCGTGGACGCCACTCAGGGCGTCGAGGCGCAGACCGTTTCCAATGCGACGCTCGCCATGAACGCCAACTTGGACATTGTTCCGGCCATCAATAAGATCGACCTGCCGTCGGCGCATCCCGACGAGGTTAAGACCGAGATCGAAGACGATCTGGCCATTCCCGCCGACGATGCCGTGTGCGTGTCGGGCAAGACCGGCGAGGGCATCCACGATCTGCTGGAGTCCATCGTCTTTTTGATCTCGCCTCCCAAGGGCGATGCAAATGCCCCTCTCAAGGCACTTATTCTGGATTCGTACTTCGACGAGTACCGCGGCGTCGTCGCCACGGTGCGCGTCTTTGATGGTTCCATCAAAAAGGGCGATACCCTGCGCATGATGCAGGCCAAGGGCGACTTCTTGGTCGACGGCGTGGGCGTCAAGCGTCCTGCCGAGACGCCGGTCGATGCTCTGACCGTCGGCGAGGTTGGCTATGTGGTCACGGGTCTGAAGGACCCCGAGGCTGTGCGCGTGGGCGATACCCTTACCTGGGCTTCGAACCCCTGCCCCGAGCCGCTGCCGGGCTACCGCGAGGCTAAGCCCATGGTCTACACGGGCCTGTTTCCCATCGACAACAAGGACTACGAGAACCTGCGCGACGCGCTCGATAAGCTGCACGTCAACGATCCGTCGTTGGTGTGGGAGCCCGAGACGTCAGTGGCGCTGGGCTTTGGCTTCCGCGTGGGCTTCCTGGGCCTGCTGCACATGGAGGTCGTCAAGGAGCGCCTGGAGCGCGAGTTCAATCTGGACCTGATCGCCACGAGCCCCTCGGTCGACTACCACGTGTACAAGACTGACGGCGAGATTATCGATGTCCGCAGCCCGCAGGACCTGCCCGAGGCCACGCGCATCGAGCGTATCGAAGAGCCCTACCTCAAGGCAAAGATCATCTGCCCGCCCGAGTATACGGGTGCTGTCATGCAGCTCGCCATTGAGCACCGTGGCGTCACGACCGATATGATCCACCTGACGAGCAAATCGGTCGAGATGCGCTTTGATATGCCGCTCGCCGAGCTTATCTTGGACTTCTTCGATCAGCTCAAGAGCCGCACCAAGGGCTATGCCTCGCTCGACTATGAGTTCAACGAGTATCGTCCCTCCGAGCTCGTCAAGCTCGATATCCTGCTTTCGGGCGACGAGGTGGACGCGCTGTCGTTTATCGTGCACAAGGACAAGGCCTATGGCCTGGCCCGCGGCCTGTGCGACAAGCTCAAGGAGATCATCCCGCGTCAGCTGTTCGAGGTGCCCATCCAGGGTGCTATCGGCAACAAGATCATTGCTCGCTCCACCGTCAAGGCGCGTCGCAAGGACGTGCTTGCCAAGTGCTACGGCGGCGATATTTCGCGTAAGCGCAAACTGCTCGAGAAGCAGAAAGAGGGCAAGAAGCGCATGAAGGCCATCGGCTCGGTCGAGGTTCCTCAGGAGGCGTTTATGGCGATCCTCAAGGTGGACGAGTAGGTCTATGGCGCTTTCCGAAAATAGTCAGCGGTTGCTGGGCGCCTATGCCGAGCAGCCGTTCCTTATGGCTCCCATGGCGGGCGTAACCGACCCCGCCTATCGCATCATGTGTCGCCGCCGCGGTGCCAACCTTGCCTATAGCGAGATGGTGAGCGTTGCAGGCCTTGCCTATGCCAGCAACAAGACGTGGCGCCTGGTGCTGCCGGCCGACGAGGAGCAGCAGATTTGCGTGCAGCTCTTTGGCTCCAAGCCCGAGCAGTTTGCGAGTGCCGTCGCTGCCGTCGAGGAACGCGTGGGCGATCGCCTGTCATTGATTGATATCAACATGGCCTGTCCGGCTCGCAAGGTCGTTACCAAGGGCGAGGGCTCGGCGCTTATGCGCACGCCCGACCTGGCCGAAAGAATCGTTGAGGCGACGGTGGGCGCGGCGCATGTTCCCGTGACCGTGAAGATCCGCAAGGGTTTTTATGCCGAGGATCGCAACGCCGCAACGTTTGCCCAGATGCTCGAAGGGGCTGGCGCCTCCGCAGTTGCCGTGCACGGTCGTTGTGCCACTCAGCTCTATACGGGCCAGGCCGATTGGTCGGTCGT
Source organism: uncultured Collinsella sp. (assembly GCA_958413765.1). Taxonomy (GTDB): domain Bacteria; phylum Actinomycetota; class Coriobacteriia; order Coriobacteriales; family Coriobacteriaceae; genus Collinsella. Next base: position 94,780 of record CATYVH010000002.1, on the reverse strand, counting down.
CGATGAGGTTGCCGACGCTGTCGAGATCCCCGTGATTGGTTCGGGCGATGTGTTTTCGGCCGAGGACGCTGCCGAGCATCTGAGCGGCTCGGGTGCCAGCGCTGTGTTTATCGCGCGCGGCATCTACGGCAATCCGTGGGTGTTCGGCGATGCCCGAGCCCTTGCGCTCGATGGCACGCCGGTTCCTTCTCGCTCCTCGGTCGAGCGCCTGGAGGCTCTGCGTGAGCACCTGACGTTGACGCACGAGCTTCTGCCGCTTATGTCGCGAGCCCGTACATATGCAAGCTGGTACTTAAAGGGCATGCCCCATGCCGCCGCCTGGCGCGCTCGGGTGGTGCGCTGCTCCACGTACGAGGAGTTTATGGCGCTGGTCGATGATATCGAGCGCGATGTGGTGGTCTGCGAGGCCGCGCTTGCCGCCGGCGAGCCGGTGCCCGCCCATCCGCTGGAGGCTTAAGGGTGGCCGTTACCGCGCTGTATGTGCACGTGCCGTTTTGCGCTCAGAAATGTCGCTATTGCGACTTTGACTCGCGCAGCGTGGCGCCGTGTGACCTGGAAGCTGCGCTCGATGCCTATTTTGAGCAACTGTATGCGCGGCTCGATGCTTTTGGCAACGCTGGGGCCCTTGACCAGATCCGCACCGTCTATGTTGGCGGCGGCACGCCGTCGCTGGCGGGGGAGCGCCTGGTGGAGCTGGCGCGGCGTATTCGTACGTGGTGCGCTCCTGTTGAGTTTACCTGCGAGGCCAATCCCGAGTCGCTGACCGCCGAGCTTGCCATTGCGCTTGCCAAGGCTGGTGTCACACGCGTTTCTCTGGGCGTGCAAACCCTCGACAATAACGAGTTGACTGTCATCGGCCGCATCCATAATGCCGAACGGGCGCTTGAGGCTATCGCGACGGTGAAGGATGTTGGGCTCGATGTGTCGTGCGACCTTATGTGTGGGCTTCCCGGACAGACTATGGCGAGCTGGCAGTATTCGCTTAATGGCGTGCTTGCGGCGGCCCCGCACCATGTGTCGGTCTACCCGCTCACGCTTGAGGAGGGGACGCCCCTTTATCGCATGGCGTGCCGTGATGAGTCGCTTGAGCCCGATGAGGATTTCCAGGCCGCATGCATGGACGTGGCGCGTGATTGTCTGACTGCGGCCGGCTATCACCCGTATGAGGTGGCGAGCTACGCGCTCGACGGCCATGAGTGTGCCCACAACATTGCCTATTGGACCGGACAGGGCTATCTGGGCCTGGGCCGTTCTGCCGCGGGCATGCTCGACGCCGAGGATTTCGACTGTCTTGCAGGTTTGTTCCCCGGCGTGTCTTCTCGAGGCGATGCGTACCGCGTGCGTCTGGTGCAACGTGACGATGACGCGACGGCGTTCGAGGCCGAATATCTGTCGCAGCGCGAGGCTGTTGCCGAAGACTTGGTGCTCGCTTGTCGCATGACGCGCGGTGTTGCGTCCGACCTGTTGGCTCGTGCAGCTTGCGTCATCCCAACGGGCGAGCTGGCAGCTGCCTGCGATCGCGCGCTCGAATTGGGTCTTGCCACTTGGGTGCCCGAGACGCTCTGGGGTCATGAGGGACCCTTCACTTCGGCAGATGTCGTCGCGGGCCATGTTCGAGCTCGACTGGCGCCGACCCATCTGGGCTGGCTCGATGGAAATGTTCTGTTCGAGCTGTTTTGGGGTCTAGCTTAGGCCGCTCGGGTAGAATTACCGAAATATATACGCTGCTGTGAGCAGGAGGTTGCCGCGCATGGCGACGATGAACGAAAAAGATTACTACGAGATTTTGGGCGTCTCCAAGGACGCCACCTCGCGTGATATCCAAAAGGCTTTCCAACAAAAGGCCCGCAAGCTCCATCCGGATGTCAATAAAGAGCCGGATGCCGAGGAGAAGTTTAAAGAGGTTTCCGAGGCCTACGCCGTGCTCTCGGACGAGCAGAAGCGTGCGCGTTACGACGCCATGCGGTCGGGCAATCCCTTTGCCGGTGCACCGACGGCTTCGCCCTATGGCGGCGGCTATGCCGGCAGCGCCGGTTACGGCAATCCCTTTGACGGCGGTTTCCCCTTCGGGGGCGCCTGGGGCCAGCCCCGTCGCGGCCAGGCGGCCTACAACCCCGAGAGTGGCGCCAACGTGGTCGTCGATATCAAGCTCGACGCCAAGGAGGCCAAGAGCGGTGCCCATAAGACCGTTCGATACACCCGCTTTGACACCTGCGGGCATTGTGGCGGATCGGGCTCCGTTTCGTCTGAGCATGCCCACACCTGTCCGAGTTGCGGTGGTCGCGGCCATATCGATGTCGACCTGTCCTTCCTGTTTGGTGCGGGCACGTTCCAGACGGTTTGTCCTGAGTGCGGCGGTTCCGGCAAGGTCGTTGCCGACCCGTGTCCCGATTGCGGCGGCAGCGGCCGTATCCGCGTGACCTCCGAGCAGACGATTGAGTTTCCCGCCGGCACGCATGATGGCGACGAGGTACGCATCCCCAACATGGGTCACGCCGGCACGAACGGCGCTTCGGGCGGTGACCTGGTCGGTCGCGCGCACGTTGAGGCCGAGCGCCTGGAGGGTAAGGCTCGCACCGGCTTCTACCTCATGGGTATCATCGCGCCGTTTTTGGTACTGTCGGCCATCTCGGGCGTGTTCTCCGCCTTTGCCATGATGTGCTTCATTCCGTTTGCCATGGGCTTGTTCATGGTGCTGTCGGACGGCGTGCTTCATCGCAGTCTGCTGTGGTGGAAGCGCGGTGCGATGCAGTTTGCCAATGGATTTGCCAACGGTTTTATGTTCGCGCTCGTTTCGGTTTGGTTCGCGAGCTGCTCGCAGCGGGCCGTGCTTTCGCCGTACGGAATTCAATAACATCAAACCCTCTGTTTGCGCCCGGCCCAGCTTGGGTATAGGACGCACTGTGACAATAATGAAAGTTGGAAGGATTCGGTCGTGTCGGAAAATAGGGATTACTACGAGGTACTTGGCGTTGACAAGGATGCCGACGCGCGGACGATTAAGCGCGCGTTTCTAAAGAAAGCCCGTACGGTACACCCAGATGTTTCGGACGACCCCGAGGCCGAGGCCAAGTTCAAAGAGCTCAACGAGGCCTATTCCGTTCTTTCCGACGAGCAGAAGCGTGCTAACTACGACCGTTACGGCACCGCGGACGGCCCCGGTGGCTCTGGCTATGTCGACATCAACGATATCTTTGGCGGCATGGGCATGGACGACCTGTTCTCGTCGTTCTTTGGCGGTGGCGCCGGTGGTGGCGCTCGCAGCCGTCGCGAGCGCCGTCGCGGTCGCGATATGGCCATCTCCCTTTCGGTGACGCTCGAGGAGGCAGCGCTCGGCTGCAAAAAGACGATCAGCTACGACCGTCTTGCCCCTTGCGATGACTGCAATGGTACCGGCAAGGCCGAGGGCGCGACCGAAAAGCAGTGCAGCCGCTGTCACGGCACAGGCTATGTGACGACGGTCCAGCGTTCTTTCCTGGGCCAGGTTCAGTCCTCTTCGCCCTGTCCCGACTGCCACGGCGAAGGCACGGTCATCGATCATCCCTGCGAGACCTGTGATGGCCAGGGCCGCACGCCTTCTCACGAAAAGATTGACATCGATATTCCCGCCGGTGTTTCGACCGGTCGCCAGCTGCGTGTGAGTGGTTTTGGTGAAGCCGGTCTTCGTGGCGAGCCGTCGGGCGACCTGATCGTCAACGTGCGTGTCGCCGACCACGAGCGTTTTAAGCGTAATGGCGATGACCTGTATCTGGTGAGCGATATCTCGATTGCGCAGGCCGCGCTCGGTTGCGAGATTGAGGTCGAGGGCATTATGCCTGACGAGGTCGTCAAGCTGTGCGTCCCCTCCGGCACACAGTACGGTGACACCGTGAGCGTCAATAATTACGGCATGCCGCGTATCGGCGGTGGCGGTTCGCGCGGTCGTCTGATCGTGCAGCTGCGCGTGGTCGTTCCCACCAATCTCTCCAACAAGCAGCGCGAGCTGCTTCGCGCCTTTGCCGACGAGATGGGCGATGACGTTGCTTCCGGCAAGAAGTCGGTAACCGACCGCATCAAGAGTGCCCTCGACGACATCCTCGATTAAGGAGCCCGTGTGCTCGCACCTCATATCTCTGTTGTCAACCTCGGTTGTCGTGTCAACCGGGTTGAGTCCGACCGTATCACTGCCGATCTTATGCGCTTGGGTTTTGCAATGGTGGAGCCCCGGGACGCCGACCTGATCGTTATCAATACCTGTGCCGTGACGGGGGAGGCCGAGGCCAAGACCCGCAAGGCCGTTCGTCACGCCCTGGCCTATCCGGGCGAGCCTTACGTGGTCGTAACTGGCTGCGTCGTCAACCTGCATCCCGAGGAGCTTCTGGAGCTCTCCGATCGCGTGATCGCCGAACCGTCCAAGATTGATGTCGCCGAGCGCGTCTGCGAGGTGCTGGGTGTCGAATCCGATAGCATGCCCGCCTGCAGCGATGGCGACGTGGTCGATGCGCTCGGTCGTTCGAGGCTGGGCGTGAAGATCCAGGACGGCTGCAACCACCGCTGCACCTATTGCATCGTGTGGAAGGCCCGCGGCCCCGAGCGTTCCGTGCCCGTCGAGTCCGTGCTCGAACAGGTGCGTGAAGCCCAGGAGGCCGGCGTGCCCGAGGTCGTGCTGACCGGCGTGAACCTGGGTGCCTATGACGGCAAGAGCGCGACCGACGAGCATGTCGAGATCGATGAGCTGCTCCAGGCCATCATGGAGCGCACCGAGATCGCCCACGTGCGTATCTCCTCGGTTGAGCCCATGGATATTTCCGAGCGCTTGCTCAAGGTGATGGCTCGATATCCGAAGCGTATCGCGCCGTTTTTGCACCTGCCCGTGCAGTCTGGCTGCACGGCGACGCTGCATCGCATGGGTCGTCCTTATAGTGCCGATGCCTTTGAGGATACGGTACGCATGATTCGCACCAACTTGCCCCAGGCGTCTCTTTCGTGCGACGTTATCGTCGGTTTTCCTGGCGAGACGGACGAGGAGTTCGAGGAGTCGCTGGCGCTGTGCCGTCGCGTGGGCTTTTCGCGCATGCACGTGTTCCGCTATAGCAAGCGTCCCGGCACCCTCGCCGCCGACATGCCCGACCAGGTACCCCCCGAGGTTATGGTCGAGCGCAGCCGTCGCATGCGCGCGGCGGCTCAGGAGCTCGCGGTTGCCGATGCCCGCCGTCGCGTGGGTACCGTCGAGCGTGCCGTGCTTGAGTACGGTGACAATTTGACGCTCGGATCGTTCCATCATGCCCGTCTCGATGATACCTGTGGACTCACAGCCCCGTGCCTGCTCGATGTTGCTATCATCGGAGTCGATGATTCCGGCTTGGTCCATGCACGCAGGGAGGTTCATGGAAGCCTCGAAGATTAGACTTACCGTTCCTGAGGGTATCGACCCCTCGCGCGTTTTGGGCGCCGGCGACGGCGTCCTTCGTGCGCTCGAGAATTTGGTGCGCGCCCATGTGGTTGCCCGCGGTGACAGCGTTGCCGTGAGCGGCGATCCGGACGAAGTCGAGCTCGTCGCGCGTTTTTTCGAACATGCCTTTCGTGAGGCTGCTGCCGGGCGCACGCTTTCTGCCGATGATGTCTCGCGCTGTCTTGCCGTTCTGCGCGACGGCGAGCATGATGCCTCGTCGTTGCGCGATGACGTGCTGCTATCGTACCGCGGTCGCGTTATCCGCCCCAAGACGCTCGGTCAAAAGCGCTATGTGGATGCCATCCGCTCTTCTACCATCACGTTTGGCCTCGGTCCCGCCGGTACCGGTAAAACCTATCTGGCCATGGCGCTCGCCGTCGCCGCGCTCAAGCGCCATGAGGTAGGTCGCCTGATCCTGACGCGCCCGGTTGTCGAGGCGGGGGAGAACCTGGGCTTTTTGCCCGGTACCCTCGAGGAAAAGATCGACCCGTATATGCGCCCGCTCTACGACGCTCTCTTTGACATGATGGATCGTGAACGCACCGATGAGCTTATGGAGCGCGGCGTGATCGAGATCGCCCCGCTCGCCTACATGCGCGGTCGAACGCTGAGTGATGCCTTTGTGGTGCTCGATGAGGCGCAAAACACGACGCCCGAGCAGATGAAGATGTTCCTGACGCGTCTAGGTTTTAATTCCAAGTTTGTGATTACCGGCGACCTGAGCCAGCGTGACCTGGTGGGTCGTCGCGGCGGTCTTGCCGATGCCGAAAGGATTCTGGGTCGCGTCGACGATGTGGCGTTTTCTCACCTGGAGCGCGCCGATGTGGTGCGCCATGCGCTGGTGGGCCGTATTGTTGAGGCCTATGATGCATACGACGATGCGCGTGAGCAGCGCGCACACGATCGAAAGGAGTCCCGTTGAGTGTATTGATCAGCAACGATGCCGAGCTCGATACGCTGCTCGACTCGCAGGAGGTAGAGCATATCTGCGAGGTTGCGCTTGCCGCCGAGGGTGTTGAGCGTGAGGTCGAGATTTCCCTTTCGTATGTCGATGAGGACGAGATGCACGAGCTCAACCACGAGTGGCGCGGCATCGATCGCACGACCGACGTGCTCTCGTTTGAATGCGACTCGGCCTTTGACGAGGACATTCCCGCCGACGAGACGCTCGAGCTCGGCGATATTATCCTGGCCCCGCAGGTTATTGCCCGCCAGGCCCCCGGCTTTGGCAACAGCCCCGCCGATGAGTGCCGACTGATGCTCGTGCACGGAATGCTGCACCTGCTGGGTTACGACCACATCGAGGACGATGAGGCCGAGGTCATGGAGGCACGCGAGGATGCCATCCTGCGCGACCTGGCGCTTGAGCGCGGCGAGGACCCCAAACTCGTCCACGTCGGCCCCATAACCAATCATGCCCACGACTAGGAGCCGTCTATGATTCCCGGATCGAACAAGGACCATCCGTCCTTTTTAAAGTCGTTCTCATACGCGATGGAGGGCTTCGTCACTGCCGTCAAGACCGAGCGCAATATCAAGGTCATGCTCGTGGCGGGCGTGTGCACCGTCATTGCCGGCTGCATCGTGGGGCTCGATATTGCCGAGTGGGCTACGGTCATCATCTGCTGCGGCCTGGTGATTCACGGCGAGTTGTGCAATACCGCCATGGAGGCGATTGTGGACCTGGCGACCCAGGAGCTGCATCCGCTGGCCAAGCGCGCGAAGGATATCGCCGCTGCCTCTGTATACGTTCTTTCCATTACCGCCGCGATCGTGGGCTTGCTTGTCTTTGCCCACGCACTCGACTTTATTTAGAAAGGGATTCCCATGTCCGACAATATGCAGCCTACCGATGGAGTTTTGGATGACGAGGTCCTGGACGAGGCTGAAGGTGCCGATTCGTTTGACGAGGTCGAGGAGTTCGATCCGTTTGAGGGTATGAGCGACGAGGAACTCGATGCCCTGTGCGATGAGGATGAGAGCCTCGCGGGCTTTGGCGACGTGGAACCCGGTTTCCGCAGCGGCTTTGTGGCCCTGGTCGGTCGCCCCAACGCCGGCAAGTCCACGCTGCTCAATGCCTGTTACGGCAAGAAGGTCGCCATCACCTCTCCGGTGGCCCAGACGACCCGCCGCCGTATGCGCGCCGTGGTCAACCGCCCCGGTTACCAGCTGGTCTTCGTTGACACTCCGGGTATCCACAAGCCCAAGGACGGTCTGGGATCCGAGCTCAACAAGAGCGCCCTGTTTGAGCTCAATGACGTAGACGTCGTCGCGTTTCTGATCGATGCCACCAAACCCATCGGCAGGGGAGACGCCTGGGTTGCCGAGCGTGTCAAGAGCGCCCGTTCCAAAAAGGTCCTGGTGCTCACGAAGGCCGACGAGGCTGATCCCGCCCAGGTTATGGAACAGCTCAAGGCCGCTCACGACCTCATGGAATATGACGACGAGATCGTGACGTCGTCGGTCAAGAACTTCAACGTCGATGCGTTTATCGAGACCGTCGCTCACTTTTTGCCCGAGGGCCCGCGCTGGTTCCCCGAGGACATGGGCACCGACGCGTCCGACGAGACCCTCGTGGCCGAGTTTGTACGCGAGAAGGTTCTGCGTCGCACCCGCGACGAGATCCCTCACTCCGTGGGCGTCATCTGTGACGCGCTCGAGCAGACTAAGAAGGTTCTGCGCGTGCACGCCACGATTTACGTCGAGCGCGAGGGGCAGAAGGGCATCATCATCGGCAAGGGGGGCGAGATGATTAAGCATATCGGCATCGATGCCCGTCGCGACCTTGAGCGTATCTTTGGCACGCAGGTCTTTTTGGAGCTCGACGTGAAGGTCAAGGCCGGCTGGCGTGACGACGAGGCCCAGATTCGCCGCTTTGGCTACAACGCCGAGGACTAAGGACGCGCAGCGCGCATGGCAGGCTCCCGGACATATCGCACGAAGGTGCTCGTGCTCGACAAGACCAAGCTCAAAGAGACCGATCTGATTCTGACGATGCTTGACGAGCGGGGTCGTCAGGTTCGTGCCGTGGCAAAGGGGGCCCGCAAACCCGGTGGGCGCTTGGCGGCGCGCTGCGAATTATTCTGTACCGTCGATATGCTGCTCGCACATGGACGCTCGCTCGACGTTGTTTCTCAGGCCGAGCTTTTGGAAGCGCCGGTTGGCGCCGCGCCCGATTACGAGACGACCTGCGCCGCAAGCGCGATTGCCGAGGTCGCGCGCGTGTGCTCATTCGAGGACGCCGAGGACCCGTTTACCTTTGCCATCACGCAGCGGGCGCTCACGCTTGTCGGCTGTGGGCTCGACTCGGCACATATGGACCTGCTCGTGGCGGCCTTTGTCTTTAAACTTCTGTCGCACGTGGGCTATCGACCCGATTTTTCGGCCTGCGTGCTGTGCGGAGACCCCATGCTGTCGTACTTTTCGCCCCAGGCGGGCGGGCTCATGTGCGGTTCGTGCGCGTCGAGCGTTCCGGGTGCCGAGCTGGTTTCGACCGGTGAGGTCGAGTGGCTGCGCGCCCTCATGTCCATGACCTTCGATGCACTCATGGTCGAGCGAATCGACCCGCATACGGCGGCGTTCTTGCTCGGGCTTTCGCATGTGTGGGCTGCGACGCACACCGACCAGCGCCTCCGTGCGATGGAATTCATGTTGGGTCGGTGATGATGCGCATGGGCGGTCTGCTTGTGGTAACATACCGACCTGTTGGTACCTCGACCTTGGATGCTCGCTCCACCGACGGCTTCCCAGTCCGAGGCGAATAGTGTCGCCCGCGGGCGACAAGAAACGAAAGGTGAAACAATGACTGTTTCCAAAGAGCGCAAGGCTGAGCTGACTGCCCAGTTCGGTAACACCCCGGTCGACACCGGCAACCCCAAGGTTCAGGTCGCCATCCTGTCCGAGCGCATCAAGGAGCTGACCGAGCACATGAAGTCCCACCAGAAGGACTTCCACACCCGTCGTGGCCTGCTCATGCTCGTCGGCCGTCGTCGTCGTCTTCTCTCCTACATCAAGAAGAACGACATCGTCGAGTACCGTGAGCTCATCAAGGCTCTGGGCATCCGCGACAACATCCAGTAAGGATTTGTACATGCTAAGAGCGTCCTGCGCAGCGGGGCGCTCTTTTTGTGTAAGGGCGCGAACAATCACGCTCTGAAGCGTGGCGGGGGCAGGGGGCCCGCGTCACATGAGAAGCCCACAGGCAACGGGCCTGTGGGGTAAAGGAGAACAATGACACTCGTATCCAAGACCTTTGAGCTGTACGGCAAGACCTACACCTTTGAGTCCGGCGAGCTTGCCAAGCAGGCCACCGGCGCCTGCCTGGTCAAGCAGGGCGACACCACGATGCTCGACACCGTGGTTGTCTCCAAGGAGCGCAAGAACTACGACTTCTTCCCGCTGACCGTCGACTTCAACGAGAAGATGTACGCAGCCGGCCGCATCCCGGGTGGTTACCTCAAGCGTGAGGGCCGTCCCAGCGAGAAGGCCACGCTCACCGCGCGCATGATTGACCGTCCGATTCGCCCGAGCTTCCCGGACGGCTTCCGCAACGAGGTGCACATTGTCGCCACCTCGCTCGTCGCCGACCAGGTCAACCCCTTCGACGTCATCAACGTCATGGGTGCCTCCCTGGCCATGACGCTCGGCGGCGTGCCCTTCGAGGGCCCGCTTGCCTGCGTGCGCATCGGCCGCAACGTGGAGACCGGAGAGTTTATCGTCAACCCCACCTATGAGGAGCGCGAGAACTCCGATCTGGACCTGGAGCTGGGTGGCTCCGCCGACTTCATCTCGATGGTCGAGGCCGGCGCCGAGGAGATCTCCGAGGACGACATGCTCGCCGCCATGAAGTTTGGCCAGGAGGCCCTTGCTGCCTTCTGCCAGGCTCAGGACGAGTTTGTCGCCGAGTGGGAGCAGGTCAACGGCGCCATCGTCAAGAAGGAGTACCCGCTCGACCAGCCCGTCGAGGAGGTCCAGGAGCGCATCTTCGCCCACTACGACGAGATGGCAGCCGCCCTTCGCGACGCCGACAAGCTCTCCCGTATCGGTAAGGTCGAGGCTCTGAAGGAGTCCATCCGTGCCGAGTTCACCGAGGAGGAGCAGTCCGCTTGGGAGCGCGAGATTCCCGTGGCGCTCAAGAAGCTCGAGAAGAAGGCTATGCGTACCATGGTCGTCGAGACCGGCGAGCGCGTCGACGGCCGTGCCGCCGATGAGATTCGCCCCATCATGGTGAAGGATAACTACCTGCCGCTCGTTCACGGCTCCGGTCTGTTCCAGCGTGGCCAGACCCAGGTGCTTTCCGTCCTGTCGCTCGGTATGCTCAACGAGGGCCAGCGTCTGGATACCATCGAGCCCACCGAGGGCAAGCGCTACATGCACCACTACAACTTCCCGCCGTTCTGCACCGGCGAGACCGGCCGCATGGGCAGCCCCAAGCGCCGCGAGATCGGCCACGGCAACCTGGCTGAGCGCGCTTTGCTTCCGGTGCTCCCCGACGAGAACGAGTTCCCCTACGCCATCCGCGTCGTCTCCGAGGTCATGGAGTCCAACGGCTCCTCTTCGATGGCTTCGACCTGCGGCTCCACGCTCGCCCTTATGGACGGCGGCGTGCCCATTAAGCGCCCGGTCTCCGGTATCGCCATGGGCCTGATCCAGGAGGAGGGCAAGACCGTGGTCCTGTCCGACATCCAGGGTCTCGAGGACTTCCTTGGCGACATGGACTTTAAGGTCACCGGCACCACCGAGGGCATTACCGCTCTGCAGATGGACAACAAGGCCACTGGTCTTACCTTTGACATCTTGGCCCGCGCCCTGCAGCAGGCCAAGGAGGGTCGCGCCTTCATCCTGCAGAAGATGCTCGATGTGATCCCCGAGCCGCGCCACACCACGCGCAGCACCGCTCCGCGTATCGTCTCCATCCAGGTTCCGACTGACAAGATTCGCGACGTCATCGGTTCCGGCGGTAAGGTCATCCGCGGCATCCAGGACGAGACCGGCGCTTCGGTCGACATCCAGGAGGACGGCACCGTCTTTGTCGGCGGCACCGGCGAGTCCGTCGATCAGGCTGTCGAGCGTATCAAGCTCATCATCAAGGTTCCCGAGCCGGGCGAGGAGTACACCGGTCGTGTGGTCTCCATCCAGCCCTTCGGCGCCTTCGTCAACCTGCTGCCCGGCAAGGACGGCCTGCTGCACATCTCCCGCGTCGCCAAGGGCCGCGTGGAGAAGGTCGAGGATGTCCTTAACGTGGGCGACGAGGTCAAGGTCGTCGTCATTGAGGTCGACGATCGCGGCAAGATCTCGCTCGATCGTCTTGACAAGCCCGAGGCTCCGGCTCGCGCCGAGGGTACCTCCGAGGGCGACGGCGAGCACTTCCAGCGTCGTGAGCGTCCGCGTCGCGAGCGCTCCGAGCGCAGCGACCGTCCGCGCCGTCCCGGCGACAACGGAGGCCGCAAGCCCCGCCGTCACCACGACGCCGAGTAACAGCCGTACATAAGCAGCACCGCAAGGGCGACTCCGGACAGGGGTCGCCCTTTTGCTTGCGCCCGGGAGGGCCGCATATGAAATTTCCTGCTCTACAGTCCTGCGCAAGACGGAAAGCACATTAAGTGCTTTCCTTTGCGTGCGGAACTCGCGATAAACTTCATATGCGGCCCTCCCGGGCGCAAGCAAAAGGACTGGTTAGTGCCGCTCGCAATTTAGTTAGACAGTCTATTCAGTAGTCAGATTTCGGATTTGTAGATAGACGCTGCAGCATTTCCCCAGATAAAATCGACCAAAATTAACCTGTCCCTTATTGGCCGGTTTCCCGTGGGGCGGGCACTGATGAAGTTTATCGCGAGTTCCGCACGAACAGGAGGCCACTTAATGTGGCCTCCGTCGTGAGCAGGACTGTAGAGCAGGAAACTTCATCAGTGCCCGCCCCACGGGAAACCGGCGGGATAGACCAGTTCAGATGGGGCTTTGATGCATGGGTGGTCTGTTGTTGTGCAAATGGGTATCATACTGTAGTTATTGCATCGACTCTGCGATGCATGTTTGTACGTTCCCGACGGTCGGTTTGCCAGAAGCGCCCCGTCGGTTGTTCCAGACCCGTTTCGAAGAAAGGAAACCACACTAACCTATGGCAGCTAAAAAATCATCTCCCTTGAAGATCATCCCGCTCGGCGGCCTTGATGGCATCGGCAAGAACATGACGGTCTTCGAGTGCGGCGACGACATGGTGCTCGTCGACGCCGGTCTTATGTTCCCGGATGACTCCCAGCCCGGTATCGACCTGGTGCTTCCCGACTACACCTATGTTCTGGAGAACGAGGAGAAGCTCCGCGGTATCATCGTTACTCACGGCCACGAGGACCACACCGGTTCGCTTCCGTACCTGCTGCAGGACCTCAACAACAAGGTGCCCATCTTCTCGAGCAAGCTGACGCTCGGTTTTATCGAGGGCAAGCTTTCTGAGTTCCGCATCCGCGCACCCAAGTTCCGCGAGGTCAAGGGCGGCAGCCATGTCAACCTCGGCGGCATCTCGCTCGACTTCTTCTCGATGACGCACTCCATCCCCGGCGCTCTGGGCGTGTTCATCCGCACCAATCAGGGCACCGTTATGCACACCGGCGACTTTAAGCTCGACCAGACGCCCATCGATGGCGTCACGCCCGACTATGCCGCTATCAGCCGCTTTGCCAAGCAGGGCATCGACCTGCTGCTTTCCGACTCCACTAATGCCACGGTTCCCGGCTTTACCAAGTCCGAGGCCGAGGTTGGTCCCAACCTGCTGCACGCCATCAAGAACGCCCCGGGTCGCGTGTTCGTCGCATCGTTCTCGAGCCACATCCATCGTTTGCAGCAGATCTGCGATGCCGCCCGCAAGTGCGGCCGTAAGGTCGTTGTGACCGGTCGCTCCATGCTCACGAACACCCGCGTGGCGCGCGAGCTCGGTTATCTCAACATCGATGATGCCGATATCATCGATGCCTTCGATATTGATAACCTGCCTGACGACAAGATCGTCGTCATGTGCACTGGTTCGCAGGGCGAGCCGCTGTCGGCCCTGTCCCGCATGGCCAATGGCGAGCACAAGACGCTCTCCATCCACGAGGGCGATACCGTTATCCTTTCGGCAACTCCCGTTCCTGGCAACGAGAAGGCCGTCCAGCAGGTCGTCAACAGCCTGGCCAAGCTCGGCTGCGACGTGTGGGATAAGAACCGCGCTCTCGTCCACGTCTCGGGTCACGGTAGCCAGGAGGAGCTCAAGCTCCTGATGGCCATGGCCAAGCCCACGTACTTTATGCCGGTTCACGGTGAGGCCGTGCATCTGCGCGCCCATGCCCAGCTGGCCCGCAAGATGGGCATCAAGGACGATCATATCTTTATCCTCGATAACGGCGACACGCTCGAGATGCGCGGTGGTATCGTCAAGCGCGGTACGCCCGTCGAGTCCGGTGTCGTTTACGTCGACGGCCTGCGTATCGGCGATACCGACCCCATCGTCCTGCGCGATCGCCAGAAGCTCGCCAACGACGGTATGGTCACGGCCGTTGCCATCGTCTCCCTCAAACACAAGAAGATCGAGGCCATCGAGTTCTCGGGCCGCGGCGTCTCGTTTGCCATCGACGACCAGTTCTCCGAGGATGCCTCCGCGTCCATTATGAAGACGATCGAGAAGGGTAAGTTTAGCTTTACCAGCAGCGGTTCCGATGCCATTCGCAAGGCCGTGCGCGATTCGCTCTCTAACTTTATCTGGAGCCGTACGCGCACCCGTCCGATGATCATCCCGGTCGTCATGGAGGTTTAGTTTGGCGCGCGGATCTGCACAAAACGCCAAAGGCAATAAGGCCAATAACCAACCGGCATCTGCTAAGGGTGCCGGTTCCCATCTGCGTGCCAATAAGGGCCATGAGGCAGACTTCGACGATTTTGAGCCCTTGGTCGAGCCTTCGGCCAATCGCGATATCGCCGGCGTGGTCATTGCCGTTTTGGCGATCGCTTCCTTCATTGCCGTGATCTCACCGGCAACAGCGCCCGTGACGGCTGCTGTTGCCGGGTTCTATCACCTGGGCTTTGGCCTGGGCGCCTACGTGCTGCCGATCGTCATCTTGCTGTTTGCCGCCACGCTCTTTTTGGGTGAGGACTCGCCGCTCAACGTGCGCTCTGTTGCGGGCGGTGCCGTGGTCTTTATCGCCGTCGTCTCCATTCTTTCGCTGATGGTGCCGGGCACGAGCGATTCGTGCGACCTTATGTTTACGCCGCAGAACCTTTCCGTGTCGGGTGGCTACATTGGTGCGTTTATTGCGAGTGCGCTGCAGAATGCCCTGGGTAAGCCTGTCGCGATGGTGGTCCTGTTGGGTCTGGCCGTCGTTGGTTTTGTCATCATTGGCTTTTCGGTGGGCGGTGTGCTGCGCTCTGCCCGCGATCGTGCGGCAGATTTTGCCGAACGCCGTCGTGCCGATGTCAACGCCAGCCCGTGGGGTGACGACGAAGCCCTGTCGGTGCCCGGCGTTGCCCGTCCGCACCTGAGCATTCTTCGTCAAAAGGGCTCCGATGCTGCCGTGACCACGGTCATGGGCAACGATGTGGACCCGGTTTTGGACGATGACGACGAGGACGATGACCCATTTGTCGACGTATCCGAGTCGGTTGAAGCCGAGCGCGCCAAGACCACGCTGCTGCCGCGCCGCCATGCCAAGAAGGGCAAGGCTGCGCCCAAGCTCAACACAAGCGAGCCCGACCCTTCTTGGTCCGATAGCGAGATTGAGCTCACCGAGGGTGACGACGAGGACGACGAGGCTCCGCTCGAGACCGCCAAGACAACCTTGCTGCCGCGTCGCCACGCCAAGCGCGGGCAGGTCACTGGACAGCTTTCGATGGAGGACGATCCGGACAAGATCGACGAGTCCGAGCCGCCGTTTGCCGTGAATCCCGTCTCGGCCGCACCTCAGATTCCCGACTTCCTGAAGCATCCCAAGGTTGCCGATGCGCCTGCCACGAGTGCTGTCGAATCGGCTGCGGCTCGTGATGGGGGAGTGGACGACGGCGCCGCAGATAACGAGGGCGAAGAAGAGGACGGCCTCAAGCTTCCGCCGCTCGAAATCCTACATGCCAACCCGCAGTCGGCTTCTGCCGCGTCTTCGGATAAGGAGCTGGAGCAGACCGCTGAGTCACTGCAATCCACCTTGCTTGAGTTTGGCCGCAGTGCCCGCGTGGTCGGCTGGATCGCCGGCCCCACGGTGACGACCTTTAAGCTGCAACCTGGCGAGGGCGAGCGCGTGAGCAAGATTTCGAGCCTCGAGGACGATATTGCGCTTTCGCTCGCCGCCCAGTCGGTTCGTATCTTTGCCCCGATCCCCGGCACCTCGCTCGTGGGCATCGAGATTCCCAACCGCAAGCGCCAGAACGTCAATCTGGGCGACGTACTGCCCTATGTGAAGGGCGGTCCGCTCGAGCTTGCCATCGGCCGCGACGCCGAGGGCACGCCGGTCGTCGCCGACCTCGCCAAGATGCCTCACCTGTTGATCGCCGGTACGACCGGTTCTGGTAAGTCGGTGATGATCAATTCCATCATCACGACCTTGCTCATGCGCGCCCTTCCCGAGGACGTTCGCCTGATCATGGTCGACCCCAAGCGCGTCGAGCTTGCGGGCTATAACGGTCTGCCGCATCTCTATGTGCCCGTGGTGACCGAGCCCAAGCAGGCCGCGAGCGCCCTGCAGTGGGCCGTGTCCGAAATGGAGCGCCGCCTGAAGGTATTCGAACGCCTCAACGTCCGTAAGATTTCGACCTATAACGAAAAGCAGGCCGCCGGCGAGTTTGAGCATTACGACAACCCGCCGCAAAAGATGCCCTACCTGGTCATTATCATTGACGAGCTCTCTGACCTGATGATGGTTGCCGGTAAGGATGTCGAGGCCTCGATCGTGCGTATTGCACAGCTGGGCCGCGCCGCCGGTATTCACCTGATCGTTGCCACGCAGCGCCCCAGCTCCAACGTGGTGACGGGCCTTATCAAGGCCAACATCACCAACCGCATCGCCTTTAACGTCGCCACGGGCATCGACTCGCGCGTCATCATCGACCAGATGGGTGCCGAGAAGCTCACCGGTTTGGGTGACATGTTGTTCTCCAAGGTCGACTGGGGCAAGCCCCGCCGTATCCAGGGCTGCTTTGTCTCGGACGACGAAATCAACGAGATTGTCGAGTTCGTTAAGTCGCAGAGCGAGCCCGACTACCACGAGGAGATTCTGTCCGCCGTGGCGCCCGCTTCCATGTCCATGGCTGGTGGCGGCATTGTCCGCACCGGAGTCGCCGAGCCGCAAGACGATGATCCGCTCATTTGGGAAGCCGCCCATATTGTGGTGGAATCGCAGCTGGGCTCCACATCTGGCCTGCAACGCCGCCTGAAGGTTGGCTATGCGCGTGCCGGGCGTATTATGGACATGCTGGAAGAAAAGGGTGTCGTCGGCCCGCCCGACGGTTCCAAGCCGCGCGAGGTCCTGTTGGACGAGGAGGGGCTTGCCGCGCTGGAATCTGTCGACGCCGAGATGGCACGTGAAGATCGTGAGTTTGGAGGATTCTGATGGCTGCACGCTTTGGTGACATGCTGCTCGAGCAGCGTCGCCGAATGGGCCTTTCCATTCAGCAGGTCGCCAACACCATCAAAATCAGGCCGCAGATCATCGAGTTTTTCGAGACCGGTAACTTTGCTTCGATGCCGCCGCGCGGCTATGCGCAGGGCATGATTTCGAGCTATGCTCGTTTTTTGGGCCTCAATCCGCGCGAGGTCGTCAATGCCTACTTTGACGAACTGATGGCATACGAACGCGAGACGTCGCAGCAGGGCGGTCGTTTCCAGGACGCCGCCGGCTACGTCAATTCGCGTTCCTCGGTCGATAACGGGCGCTTCCTGATGGTTCAGGGCGGTCGTTCGACTCGCTATGGACAGCGTCCTCAGCAGGCCGGTTATATTACCGAGACGGGTTCGGGCGAGGAGATTCGCTCGCAGCGTGACCGGTTCCGCAGTACGCCGATGCCCGAGGACCGTGCACTTCCCGCTGCCCGCGGCGTGGCGCGTGACCCTCGTGCCGGCTACGGCGACGGCGGCTATTCCGATCGCGGTTACCGTTGTGCCTCTACGGGACGCTCTCGCGGTGGCTATGCGGATGCCGATACCACGCAGGTGACGCCGCGTCTTCGCTCTCAATCTCAGCCGTGTGGCCAGCGCCCTTCGGCTCCGCGTTCGGGCCAGCGTGGCTATCAAGGCCGCGGTGAACTTGCGCCCCGCTCGGGTCAGCGCGGCCTTCAGGGCCAGGGTGGCTATCGTGGCCGTTCCGATAGCAATCGTGGTCGTATGCCTCAGGGAGGTGGCCGCAGCAGTTCCAGTCGTGGACGCGGCGGATCTCGTACTCCTCAAAACAACGGGCTCGATCCGCGTATCGTCTACGCTGGCATCGGTGCCGTGGCGTTGCTGCTGATCGTGCTCATCGTGGTACTTCTGCGCGGCTGCGCATCTTCGACGCCCGAAACCACGCCCGAGACGCCTGCTGCTACCAAGACGACGACCAAGAAGTCTTCTAAGAAGACCGAAACGGTCGACGAGGACGAAGACACCGATGAGGCGACGGATGAGTCGACCGGTTCGGACGCCACCAAGACGACGGCTAAAAAGGAAGAGAACGAGGCGACGAAGGTCAAGGTCTCCGTTGCCAAGGGAAAGACCGCGTGGATTGAGGTCAAGGTCGACGGAAAGTCGGTCTATGGCGCCCAGGCGACTGGCCCCTTTGAGCAGGAGTACACGCCCGAGTCCTCGATCGAGATCACCACGTCCAAGCCTTCCGATGTCACCGTTACCAAGAATGGCGAAAAGGTCCGTTACGATACCAAGACTTCGGGCGTGGCGCGTGTGACGATCACCGTTCCCAAGAAGGAGACGACCGATTCCGAGAATGGTGAAAGTTCTGATGGTGCCGACACCACCGACGGTACCGATACCACCGACGGCACCGATGCCCAGTCCACGGATGGCGCCGATGCCGCAACTGACGGTCAGACGCCCACCGATTCTACCGACTATTCGTACGATAGCTATTAAGCCGCTCGTACGCGAAAGGAAACATCATGGCTAAAGATTCCAGCTTCGACGTCGTGTCCGAGGTCAATATGCAAGAGGTCGACAACGCCTTCCAGCAGACCACGCGCGAGATTTCCCAGCGCTATGACCTGAAGGATTCCGGCGCCACGATTGAGCTTTCGAAGGGCGACAAGCTCTTTACGATCAACGCCCCGGCCGACTTTGTCTCCAAGCAGATCATCGATGTCCTGAGCTCCAAGCTCATCAAGCGCGGCATCGACCTCAAGGCTGTTTCGTGGGATGCTCCGCAGGCGGCATCGGGCGGCACCGTGCGCGTGCTCGGCCATATCGTCGAGGGTATCGACCAGGCGACCGCCAAGAAGATCAACAAGGACATCAAGGACCAAAAGCTCAAGGTCAAGGTGACCATCGAAGCTGACAAGCTGCGTGTTTCCTCTGCTTCGAAGGACGCGTTGCAGACCGTGATTCAGTTCCTGCGCGACCAGGACTACGGCCAGCCGCTGCAGTTCACCAACTACCGCTAATATCATTCGAAAGGACCGCTCTCCAACATGGATACACCGTTGGGCTCCGTGCTCTACATCACCCTCGGGTGCGCCAAGAACGAGGTCGATACCGACCGCATGCGTTCTCTTTTGACCGCCGCAGGCTACGAGGAGGCATTCGACCCGCAGGAGGCCGATATCGCCATCGTCAATACGTGCTCGTTCCTCGCCTCCGCAACGTCCGAGAGCATCGAGACCACGCTCGAGCTCGCCAACGAGGTGCAGGACGGCGTTCGTTCTTGCCCCATCGTCATGTGCGGCTGTGTGCCGTCGCGCTATGGCGACGACCTGCCTGACGAGCTGCCCGAGGTCGCTGCCTTTGTGAAGGCCGACGAGGAAGACGGCATCGTGGCAGTCATCGATGGCGTGCTGGGTGTCGAGCGTGAGATCGCGGCCTATATCCCTCAGGTCAAGCGTACCGTCGAGGGTGCCGTTGCCTACGTCAAGATTTCCGATGGCTGCAATCGTTTTTGCAGCTTCTGCATGATCCCCTATATTCGCGGTCGTTATCACTCGCGCAATGCCGAGAGCATTATCTCCGAGGTGCGCGACCTGGTTGCCGGTGGCGTGCGCGAGATCGTGCTGATCGGCCAGGACACGGGCATCTGGGGCACCGACTTTGCGGATGAGGACGTCGCCGAGGGCTCGCCGCGCAATTTGGCGCAGCTGCTGCGTGCCGTCGCCGAGGCCGTGCGCCCGCAGAACGTCTGGGTCCGCGTGCTCTACCTGCAGCCCGAGGGCATGACCGATGAGCTCATCGAGACGATTCGCGATACGCCCGAGGTGCTTCCCTATATCGATATCCCCGTGCAGCACAGCGACGCGCGCATTCTCAAGGCTATGCGCCGTTCTGGTTCGCGCCAGGAGCTCGAGGACCTGTTCCGCGATCTGCGTGAGCGTATCCCCGGCATCGTGATCCGTTCCACGGCCATGGTCGGCTTCCCGACCGAGACCGACGACGAGTTCCGCGACCTTATCGACTTTATGGACACCGTCGGCTTTGACTACACGAGCGTCTTTGCCTACTCGCAGGAGGAGGGCAGCCTGGCCGCCAAGATGGAGGGTCAGGTCGACGAAGAGGTCAAGCTCGAGCGCGCCCAGGAGGCCATGGACCTGGCTGAGTCGCTCGGTTTTGCCGCCACCGCCGCACATGTGGGCGAGCGCGCCCAGGTGATCGTCGACGGTATCGAAGAAACCGAGGACGGCGCCGAGCTGATCGGCCATGCCTGGTTCCAGGCGCCCGATTCCGATGGCGCGGTGCATCTGGACGCCAGCGAGGCGTCCGTGGGTGATATTCTGACCGTCGAGTTTACCGATAGCTTCTGCTATGAGCTTATCGGACATGTTGTGGAGTAGGAGAGCGTCGTGGCAAACGAGAGCAATAAGGAACTGACGAGTGTTTGGACGCCCGCCAACATCGTGACGTGCGTTCGCATCGTCTTTATCCCGGTGTTCATGATCGTGTCGGCGCTTTCTCACACGAGTGTTGCCGGTACAGACTGGAGCACATTCGACGGCCCGCTCGCCGCCGCTGCCTTCATTCTGTATGTGATCCTGTCGTGCACCGATAAGGTCGACGGCTACCTGGCGCGCTCGCGCAACGAGATTACCGATTTCGGTAAGTTCTTGGACCCCATCGCCGACAAGCTGCTCGTGTTCTCGGCCTTGCTGCTGTTCTTGGACTTTGGCACCGTGACGGTTTGGTCCGTGTTCATCATCTTGTTCCGCGAGCTGTTGGTAAGCGCCCTGCGCATGGTTGCGAGTGCCGCCGGCGTGGTCGTTGCCGCCGATAAGCTTGGCAAGTACAAGACGGCGACCACGATGGTCTCCATCTGCGGTTACCTGTGCGTCTTTGCGATGGCCGGCTTGCACCTTGGCCCGCTGGCGCTGACGCTCGGCATCTACTCGGTGTCGCGCTTCCTGTACGCCGTTGCCGTTGTCCTGACCGTTATCTCGGGCGCCCAATACTTCTGGAACTGCCGCAAGATCGTCTTTTCGATCTAGGTCCTGGTGGGTATGACGGACTCTTTTGATCAGATTTCCGCACATAACGAGGAGCTGGCGCGTCATATTGTCGAGCGCGCGAGCGCTCGGGGCGTGACGGTTTCGACGGCTGAGTCGCTGACAGCAGGTATGATCGCCTCGACGATTGCCGATATCCCGGGCGCCTCGGTGGTGCTGCGTGGCGGTGCGGTGACCTACTGCGATGAGATCAAGCATCGCGTTTTGGGTGTTGATCAGGAGACGCTCGACCGCTATACCGCGGTGTCGCATCAGACCGCGCGCGAGATGGCGGCGGGTTCGTTGGAGCTGTACCAGAGCGATATTGCAGTGAGCGCAACGGGTTATGCCGGCCCCGGCGGCGGCACTGAGGACGATCCGGCTGGCACTTTCTATATTGGCTGGGCGTATCGCGCGGCTGATGGGGAAGTGCCGGTCGTGGACTCTGTGCGCTGCCACTATGAGGGCGACCGTTCGTGTGTTCGTGCCCATGCGGTCGCGGAGGCATTGGGACGCATTGCCCTTGTGCTCAACTCTATGGAATAGACGTGTTTTAAGGGGCCTTCGGGCCCCTTAATTGTGGAGATAGGGACCCCTGACGAATTTAGCGTTTGCGCTGGTCATAGGTGTATTTTTGCCTTTCTTGTTCTTATTTGCCCCTTTGTGGTCAAGCATTTGGTCAGTGTTTGGTCGGCGTTTGGTTGGGTTTTGGAAAGACTGCCTGCATATGATTGGCCTGAACGGTTGACCACGAACAGCCGTTCGTTTATTATCGATGCAGGTTGTTAAGAGGAGGGCTATTCATGGCCAAGAATTCAGGTCCCGTACGTACCGTTCATGCTCGCACGACGGGTAAAGAGCGCGATGAGATGATCGCCACCACCAAGGCCGAGATCGAGAAGAAGTTCGGTCAAGGCTCCATCATGAGGTATGGTGACGGCGGCCCCGAGCTTGAGGTTGAGGCCATCCCCACGGGCGCTCTGGCACTCGATGCCGCTCTGGGTATCGGCGGTGTGCCGCGCGGCCGTATCGTCGAGATTTACGGTCCTGAGTCCTCCGGTAAGACGACGCTTTCGCTCGAGATCCTGGCCGAAGCCCAGGCAATGGGTGGCGTGGTGGCATTTATCGATGCCGAGCACGCGCTCGATCCCACGTATGCCGCGCGCATTGGCGTGGATATCGACGAGGTACTGATTTCCCAGCCTGATACGGGTGAGCAGGCGCTCGAGATTGTTGACATGCTCGTGCGTTCCGGCGCCATCGATGCCATCGTCGTCGACTCCGTCGCCGCGCTGACCCCGCGTGCCGAGATCGAGGGAGAGATCGGCGATACCACGGTCGGATTGCAAGCTCGTCTGATGAGTCAGGCGCTCCGCAAGCTCGCCGGCTCGCTGTCCAAGTCCAACACGACATGCATCTTCATTAACCAGCTGCGAGAGAAGATCGGCGTCATGTTCGGCAACCCTGAGACCACGACGGGCGGCCGCGCCCTTAAGTTCTTCTCTTCGGTGCGTATCGACATTCGCCGCATCGACAGCATTAAGCTTAAGGATGAGGTTATCGGTAACCGCGTGCGCGCCAAGGTCGTTAAGAACAAGGTGGCAGCTCCGTTCCGTTCTGCTGAGTTCGACATCATGTACGGTACGGGCATCTCTAAGGAGGGCTCGATTCTGGACATGGCTGTCGAGTGCGGCATTTGCAAGAAGATGGGTTCCTGGTTTGCCTATGGCGAGGACAAGCTCGGCAACGGTCGCGAGGCCGCCAAGGCGTTCCTGCGCGAACACCCCGATTGCGCCGACGAGATTGAGCATAAGGTCCGCCTTGCCTGCGGGCTTGAGTTTGATGACGATGCTCCGTCCGAGG
Source organism: uncultured Collinsella sp. (assembly GCA_958413765.1). Lineage (GTDB taxonomy): Bacteria > Actinomycetota > Coriobacteriia > Coriobacteriales > Coriobacteriaceae > Collinsella. The sequence goes on along the minus strand of CATYVH010000002.1, from coordinate 71,862 downwards.
TCGAGCTGACCGATCAGCCTGCGCCTGAGGAGTTTGACGAGCTTTACGCCATCGATGGTTCCGCCATGCTCGATGATGACGACGAGTAGCGGTTACGCTCATGTCGTATACGGTGACCGAGGCCACGGTTGTCCTTCCCGATAAGAAGGCGGCCTCCTCGTTCTCGAGCGGGTATGCGTCCAAAAAGCCTTGCGCACATATCGATTGTGAGCTTGAGGGCGGTTTTGAGCGGTCCATTTGGATTCCCGTGCGGGTCGCGCGCCTGTATGTCAAAAATCGCCCCGATCTTCCCTGTGATTGGGATAACTTTCGTGAAGCGGTGCAGCTCATCGAGCGTAAATGTGCACTTACCATGGTGACCGAGATGTTATCGCGCCGCGACCATGCGACGGGTGAGGTCCGTGACAAGCTGGCTCGCTACGGCTTTCACCAGCCCGCGATCGATTTCGCCGTCGAGCGCGCCACCGAGTATCGCTTTTTAGACGAGAACCGCTTTTGCTCGTACTTTATCGAGGAACGCAAACGACGCGGCTGGGGACAGCGCAAGATTGAGACCGAGCTTAAGCGCCGTCATGTCGTACTCGATGACATTCCCGGTTATCCCGAGGATTATTTTGCCGTCGAAGACGATTTGGCGCGTGCGTCAGCCCTGCTCGCCAAGCGGCGTGTTCCAGAGACGCGCGGATTCGAAAAACTGGTTCGGTTTTTGATGGGCAAGGGCTTCTCGTATCACATCGCCGCCGATGCCGTTAAGGCACGTCTCGATGCCGAACGTGAGGAATGTGCGGTTTAGGCGTATGCGTTTTGTGGCCCTGCCGTTCACCGCGTTTTAGCCGCCGTGCTGGGGCCATTTATTTGACAGTTGTTGTGGTTCAACGTACGATAAACACTGTCATTTGCTTTGTGATATGTGCTCATCTGTGATGAGTTTGTTTATATGTTTATCTGTATCCGACCCGCATAAGCTGCGCCCATATTACTCAAATGTCGCGAGCCGTTCGTAAGGACGGTTCGCTTTGTTGTGTAACGAATCCATAAAAAGGAGTGAGCATGCCTATCATCGCAGCGCTCGTTGGCATCGTTTTGGGTGCCATCGCCGCCATTGCCTACATGCGCACCGCCAAGCAGGGTAGTCTTCACGAGGCCGACGAAAAAATCCAGTCGGCACACGCACAGGCTGAGTCCCTGATCGGTGATGCTAAGCGTCAGGCCGAGACCCTCAAAAAAGAGGCTCTGCTCGAGGCTAAAGAGGAGATCATCAAGAACAAGCAGGCCGCTGAGGCCGAGGACAAGCAGCGTAAGAACGAGATTCGTACGCTCGAGAACCGCGTGATGCAGCGCGAGGAATCTCTCGATCGCCGCAACGACGCTCTCGACAAGCGCGAGCATCAGCTGTCCAGCCAGGCCGGTCAGGTCGAGAAGCGTTCCCGTGAGCTCGAGGAGCTCTGCGCAAAGCAGACCTCCGAGCTTGAGCGTATCGCCGACCTTACCCGCGAGGACGCGCACAAGGAGCTCCTTGATAAGGTTCGCGGCGAGGTCACCCACGAGGCCGCCACGATCATTCGCGAGTCCGAGCAGCAGGTTCGCGCCGAGTGCCACAAGACCGCCCAGGAGATTCTGTCTCTGGCGATTCAGCGCTGCGCTGCCGATCACACTGCCGAGGTCACCGTTACCTCCGTGCACATTCCCTCTGATGACCTCAAGGGCCGTATCATTGGTCGCGAGGGTCGCAACATCCGGACCTTCGAGCAGGTTTCCGGCGTCAACCTCGTGATCGACGACACGCCCGAGACCGTCGTTCTTTCGAGCTTCGACCCGGTCCGTCGTGAGACCGCCCGTGTCGCCCTTGAGAACCTCATCGCCGACGGCCGCATTCACCCTGCCCGTATCGAGGAGATGTATCACAAGGCCGCCGACCTGGTTCAGCAGCGCGTGCGCGAGGCTGGCGAGCAGGCTGCCTTCGATACCGGCATTCACGACCTGCACCCCGAGATCGTCAAGACCCTTGGTGCCCTGCGCTACCGTACCTCGTTTGGTCAGAACGTGCTTCAGCACTCCCTCGAGGTCTCTGATCTGTGCGGCGTGATGGCTTCCGAGCTTGGCCTGGACGTTGTGACTGCGAAGCGCGCCGGCCTGCTGCACGACCTGGGCAAGGCAATCGACCATGACGTCGAGGGCCCGCATGCCGTCATCGGCGCCGAGCTGGCCCGCCGTTATGGCGAGAAGCCCGTTATCGTCCACGCTATTGAGGCTCACCATGCCGATGTCGACCCCAACACGGTGCTCGATGTCCTGGTGCAGGCCGCCGATGCTGTCTCTGCCTCTCGCCCCGGTGCCCGTCGCGAGTCTGCCGAGAACTACATCAAGCGTCTTGAGAAGCTCGAGGAGATCGCCAACTCCCATGACGGCGTCGAACGTACCTATGCCATGCAGGCCGGTCGCGAGGTCCACGTCATGGTCCAGCCGGACAAGATTTCCGATGCCCAGTCCACGGTTCTGGCTCACGATATCGCCCATCAGATCGAGGAAGAGATGGAGTATCCCGGTCAGGTGCGCGTCGTCGTGATTCGCGAGAGCCGCGCTGTCGATATCGCTAAATAACATGAGCGACGCGAACGAGCTCATCTCATTTATCGCGTCGATGTCGGGGGAGGGCAACCTTCGCGTCGAGGAGAACCTTGGCGAGGGGTATGTCCGCCTCCGCGTTTCGGAGGCCGAGCGGCGCCAGGCTAAGCACGACATTCAGCATGTCGAGGACATCGTCATCGAAATGCTCCGTAATGCTCGCGATGCCGGCGCCGACAAGGTCTATCTCGCCACGACCAAGGAAGATGGCGTCCGCACGCTTGTCTTTCTTGATAACGGTTCTGGCGTTCCGCAGGATATGCAAGAGCGAATCTTTGATGCCCGCGTTACCTCCAAGCTCGAGAGCATGAAGATGGACCGTTGGGGCGTTCACGGTCGTGGCATGGCATTGTTTTCGATTAAGCAGAACACCGACGAGGCCCGTGTGGTCACGTCCGGCGTCGATCTTGGTTCAGCCTTCAAGGTGAGCGTTGCGGTCGACCGCCTCAGTGAGCGTGCCGATCAGTCCAGCTGGCCCCAGGCCGTCAAGGATGAGGACGGACGTTATGTCTGCGCTCGCGGTCCACATAATATTATTCGCGCTGCTTGTGAGTTTGCGCTCGAGGAGTTGCGTGGTTGCGATGTCTATCTCGGTTCTCCGTCTGAGATTGCCGCGACCCTTTATGCTCAAGCGTCAAGTCGGCTCGATACGTCTCGTCTCCTGTTCATTGATGACGAGAGCGAGCTTCCGGTTGTCGATCGTTTAGGCCTTGCTTCTGATGCCGAGGACTTTATCCGTATTTGTTCGGGTTTGGGTCTTGAGATGTCCGAGCGCACGGCCCATCGCATTTTGGCAGGGCAGATTAAGCCCGTTCGCGGTGTGACCGCGCGTCTGCTGCGCGAGCGTGATTCGTCCTCGCATGCGCCGGCTCCTGTCGATCTCGCGAAGGATCGTCGCGGGCTACGTATTGCTAAGGATGACATGGCACAGTTTTCGCGCGCTGTGGAACGCGACTTTAATGACCTTGCCACCCGGTACTATCTCAACCTTTGCGGCGACCCAAAGATCCGTGTTTCGCGTGATCGAATCACCGTGACCTTTGATCTTGCCAAAGAGGAATAGTGCCTTTACCGAGTCCACTCGGTACGATACAGTTATTGCAGTTAAAACGTACTTTTAAATGCAGGAGTTTCTTCATGGATTGCCTGAAGGTATCAAGCAAATCATCGCCCGCGTCCGTTGCCGGCGCCATCGCCGGCATGGTCAAGGATGGTGTACCCGTCAACATCCAGTGTGTCGGCGCCGGTGCCGTCAACCAGGCTATTAAGGCCGTTGCTATCGCGCGCGGTTTTTTGATTCCAACCGGTTTTGATATTTCCTGCGCGCCCGTGTTCTCCGACATCCTCATTAACGGGGAGTCGCGCACGGCCATCCGCCTTTCTATCTACGTTCACCAGATCAATCGAGCTGCTATGGATAACGTCGTCATGGATGATGTTAAGCCTGTGGCATAGCTTCTGCTTGCCTTGTTTCGCTCCCCATCGTTAGGACTTATGCACATGGACCAGCGTTCCGTACGCGATATTCTTGCCGGTAAAACCTACTTTATCCGCACCTTTGGCTGCCAGATGAATCAGCACGACTCCGAGCGTGTGAGCGGTCTGCTTGATTCGTATGGCTGCCTCATGGCGCTCGATCCCGCGCATGCCGATATCGTTGTCTTCATGACGTGCTGCGTGCGCGAGGCCGCCGATACTCGCCTGTACGGTCAGTGCAATTCCTGCAAAAGCCTGCCGCCTTCGCCTTCGGGCAAGCGCGTGGTTGCCGTTGGCGGTTGCATCGCGCAGCGCGATGGCGAGGGCCTGCTCACCAACGTCGATAACGTCAATGTCATCTTTGGCACGCATTCCATTGCACATGTGGCCGAGCTCATTGCCGAGGCGTTCCTTGATGGTAAGCGTCATATCCGCACCAATGAGCATGAGGATACGGACGCCATGAGCATGCCGTGGCATCGCGAGACCCAGTATCACGCCTGGGTGCCCATCATGACAGGCTGCAATAATTTCTGCACCTATTGCATCGTGCCGTACGTACGCGGTCGCGAAAAGAGCCGCCCCTTCGAGGAGATTGTCGACGAGGTGACCGGTCTGGTGCGCCAGGGCGTGCGTGAGATTACGCTGCTGGGCCAAAACGTTAACTCATATGGTCGCGATCTGTTTGGCAAGCCGCGTTTTGCCGATTTGCTGCGTGCCGTGGGCGATACGGGTGTGGAGCGTATCTTCTTTACGTCTTCGCATCCTAAGGACCTGCTGCCCGAGACCATCGACGCCATGGCCGAGACACCTGCCGTAATGCCGCAACTGCACCTGGCCGTCCAGTCAGGTTCGACGCGGATCCTCAAAGAGATGAATCGCCGTTATACACGCGAGGACTATCTGGGCCTGGTCGATCGCATTCGCAACCGCATACCCGATATCGCGCTCTCGACCGACATTATCGTTGGCTTCCCGGGCGAGACTGAAGAAGACTTTGAGCAGACGCTCTCGCTTGCTGAGACGGTCCGCTATGCTCAGGCCTATACCTTCATCTATTCCAAGCGTGCCGGTACCCCGGCCGCCGAGATTGACGATCCTACGCCGCATGAGGTTATTCTCGAGCGTTTCAACCGCCTGGTTAAGGTTATCGAGACCACGGCACACGAGTATAACCAGGGCGAGCTTCATACTGTGGTTCCCGCGCTCATTGAGGGAACGAGTAAAAAGAACGATGCGGTCCTGCTGGGCAAGAGTCCCAAGAATCAGACCGTGCATGCGCCTATCCCCGAGGGTTACAGCATCGATCAGCTTGTTGGCAAGATCGTTGATGTTGACGTTGACGTTGCCAAGACCTGGTATTTATCCGGTTCCGTTGTGGGCGAGCCGCGCTAATGGTTTCTTCCGGGGCAGGTCTTTCCGCCGTTGCGATCGTCGGTCCGACGGCGGTTGGTAAGAGTGATGTTGCCGACCGTTTGGCAGCTCGTCTTTCGTCCGAAGTGCTGTCGTGCGATGCGATGCAAATCTATCGCGGCATGGACATCGGTACCGCAAAGATGGCGCCCGATGAGTGCACGGCGCCGCTGCGTCTCGTCGACATTGTAGAGCCGGGTGTGGCATATTCTGCTGCGCTTTATCAGGCTGACGCTCGCGCGCATGTTGAACGTCTCCTTGGTTCGGGTTGCCTGCCGGTTTTTTGCGGAGGTACGGGGCTATATCTCAAGGCAGCCCTCGATGAGATGGACTTTCCCTCGGGTGAACTTGAGGACGATCGCCGTGCGGGCTATCAGGAGCTTGCCGAGCGTATTGGCGAGGAAGAACTGCATGCCCTGCTTGCCGAGCGCGATCCAGAATCGGCTGCTGTTATTCATCCCCATAACGTGCGCCGTGTGATTCGTGCGCTCGAGATGCATGATGATGGTATCTCCTATGCACAGCAAAAAAGTCAGTTTAGTGTTCCGCGCGAGCATTATCATGCCCTATGGTTTGGTCTGACGCGTAATCGCGAGGTGCTCTACGAGCGCATTAATCTGCGCGTCGATCTGATGTTTGAGCAGGGTCTTGTCGATGAGGTCCGCGGTCTTATGGCCCAGAGTCTGGGAGATGCCCTGACGTCGATGCAGGCAATTGGCTATAAAGAGATCATTGATGCTTTCAATGGCGTGATGAGCATGGATGAGGCCCGCGAACTCATTAAGATGCGTTCGCGTCGTTATGCCAAGCGTCAGCTTTCGTGGTTTAAGCGCGATGACCGTATCGTGTGGTTTGATATGGATGAATGTACGATCGATGAGGTCGTTGAGGATATCCTGCATCGTATTGAGGCCGCCTAATGGCCCGTTTCCCCCTTGTTCCCACGGCACCCGAGCCCGAGCGTGCCATTTTAGTTGGTGTTGAGTGGCGCGACAATGCATGGCCGCTCGATCGCTCGCTTGATGAGCTGGAGCGTCTTGCCCACACAGCTGGTGCCCGGTGCGTGGCACGCTTGTCGCAGCGTTTGGTAAAGCCGTATCCTAAATCGTTTATCGGTTCTGGTAAGGTTGAAGAGCTGTGCGGCCTGGTGCATCGCATGGATGCCGATGTCGTTATTTTTGACGACGACCTGACCCCCTCGCAGCAATCCTATTTGGAGAAAGCCGTGGGCGAGCCGGTAAAGATAATCGATCGTACAGCACTGATCCTGGATATCTTTGGCCTGCATGCTCAGACGCGTGAGGGACGCCTGCAGGTACAGCTGGCACAGCTTCAATATTTGTTGCCTCGCCTGCGTGGCATGTGGAGCCATCTCGCCAAGGAGCAGACGCGCGGCGGCATCGGCTCACGTTTTGGTCAGGGCGAAAGTCAGCTCGAGGTCGACCGTCGCCTCATTCGTAATAAGATCGCTGCGCTTCGTCGTGAGCTCAAGCAGGTTGAACAGCGTCGCGATGTTCAATCCAAGAGCCGCATTGAGTCACCGGCGTTTCGCGTCGCGTTAGCCGGTTATACCAATGCCGGTAAATCGACGTTACTCAATCGTCTGACCGGCTCTACGGTACTTTCGCAGGACAAGCTGTTTGCTACGCTCGACCCGACGACGCGTTCGTATCGTCTGCCCGGCGGTCGCGGCATGACGATTACCGATACCGTCGGCTTTATTCAAAAGCTGCCCCATGGTCTGGTCGATGCCTTTAAATCGACGCTGTCCGAGGTTTTGGGTGCCGATCTAATTCTCAAAGTCGTAGATGCGTCTGACGAGGACTATGAGCGGCAGCTGGAGGCTGTCGACCGCGTGCTTGATGAGATCGGCGCCGGAGAGCGTTTAACGCTGACCGTATTCAATAAAATTGATCTTCTCGATAGCGTCGATCGATTGAGTTTCCGTCGTCGCTATCCGGAGGCCGTTCTGTTCTCGGCCCAAACGGGCGAGGGGCTCGACGATCTCGTCGACCGGATTGCTCGCGAGGCAGCTGCCACCGATGTGTTGCTCTCCGCTGATATCCCGTATCGTGAGGGCGCTCTCATCACGCTGGTGCATGAGCAGGGAACCCTTCTGCATGAGGAATATCTCGAGGACGGCGTTCGCATTGTGGCGAAGTTGCCGGCTCGTATTGCACCGCGGCTCGAGCGTTATCGCACCGAGTAGACGAGCTCCAAAATGCCCAGAATGATGGGCTGATGCAGCAGATAAAAGGGGAGAGCGTGACGTCCAAGGCTGGCGAGCGCCGGCAGGGGGTTGGCGTAGGCCCAGCTAGGGACGGTCTTATCGATTCCCTGCGCTATGTGTGCGGCGAAGTATCCTGCAAGATACATAAAGATAAACGGGATGATGGGGTAGTAATCACCTGAGATAAACCCAGGGCTCGGAAATCCCAGCCACGCCAGGTAGGGGACAGGGTAGATCGTTTTGGGGATGCTCCAGGTGATTGCGAACAACATAAGGCATAGGGGCATGCCCCATCTCGTCGTTATCTTCTTAAGGACGGGATCGGTCAACGCTACGATGCCGGTGCATGCGGCCATGCAGTAGATGATGCCAAAATTAACCGAATCGTCGACTGAGACAAGTGTTGTTGCCAACCAGACAACGAGTGCTGCTAAGGCGTATTTGGCGGCACGTTTGATATTGTTGCGCGAAAGGGTGCACATCCAACCGGCGATAAACAAAAATACCCAGCTGATGCTGGCGCGCCAGATGTCTTGAAAGACTGACTGGGTAAACCAGGGCATATCCCAGCCGTACAGGTAGGCGAGATCATAGCAAGCGTGAAAACCTGCCATAGAAATCATCGTAAACCCGCGGACGGTATCAAATATGGTTATGCGTTTTTGCATTACGAGAACCGGCGCATCAAGCCGACGACTTTGCCCAGGATAACGGGATTCGTTGCATAGATAGGTTCCATGGTGTCGTTCTCGGGCTGCAAGCGCACACGCCCCTGCTCCTTGTAGAACGTCTTGACGGTCGCCGAACCATCAATCATGGCCACGACAATTTCGCCGTTCATGGCACTCTTTTGTTCACGGACGATGATGTAATCGCCATTGAAGATGCCGACATTGATCATTGAGCTCCCATGCACCTCAAGGATAAAGGAACCCTGATCAGTGGCGATTTCGGTCGGGATAGTAAACGTGTCTTCGATATTCTGCTCGGCCAGAATGGGGATCCCAGCCGCGACGCGACCAACGAGCGGTAGCGAGACCGTTCCGCGAGGTGCGGTGGGCTCGTCAGATTTAGAAATTGAGACAGAGGAACCGTCCTCGTTAAAGAGTTCCAGGGCACGCGGCTTGGTGGCATCGCGCTTGAGCAGCCCGCGCGCCTCCAGGGCAGAGAGATGGGCGTGCACGGTGCTGGGGGAGGAAAGGCCCACGGCAGAAGCCATCTCGCGCACGCTGGGCGGATAACCCTTCTCCTGCTGATATTCCTTGATGAAGTCGTAAATTTGCTGCTGACGCTTGGTAATTTTGCGAGCCATCAGGGCATCCTCTCTACCCATGTCAAACAAATGTTCGAATTTTGCTTGACAGGAACAACTGTTCGAAGATAATAATAACCGAACATTCGTTCTCGCGCTAGACATTTTTGTCCGCGCGGCTTGATAAAACTGTTCTCAGCAAAACACGCGAGAGGAGAACATGATGAACGTAACGAATATGGTCCAGGGAAACCTCGCCCTTAAGCTCGAGACGCCTGCAGAACCCACTTTTACGGTTGTTCAGGGTGGCCGCTCCGGCTTTCAGCCTTTGACCGTAAAGCCTGCGCGCAATCAGCAGGCTGTAGTCGCGCCGGCCCGCGTTGCCCTGAAGGTTCCGACGATTGTCGCCGTCGCCGTTGCGCTTACGCTCTTCTTTGTCCTCGCTATGTCGGTCTTTAGCACTCGTCACGCCGCGTATGCCGAGTCCGTTTCCAACATTACCTACGAGACCATTCGCGTTCAGCCTGGCGATTCTCTTTGGTCGATTGCCGAAGAATATCCAATCGAAGGCCTTTCCACGCAAGAGACTTCCGACATGATCCGTAGCGTCAATCATCTGGAGCATGGTTCGCTCGCCGCCGGTGCGCATCTTAAGGTTCCTGCTCGTTCGTAATCATTATCGCGCTGCGCATGGTACCCTTGTTATCGTTTAAGAGGAGGTACCATGCGCTGTCCCAAATGCGGCAAGGCACATACCCGCGTCGTTGATTCCCGTATGCAGGAGTCAAATAACACCATTAAGCGCCGTCGCGAATGTTGCTCGTGTAACTACCGCTTTACAACGTTTGAGCGATGCGAGGACCCTATCGAGGTCATTAAGTCAGATGGAACTAAGCAGCGGTTCGATCGCAATAAGCTTCTTGTCGGCTTGATGCGCGCCACCATCAAGCGCGATATCGACACTAAGAAGCTCAATGAGATTATCGATGACATCGAGGTCGAGCTTCGCTCTCGCACGCTGACGGCCGTCACGTCCCATGAGTTGGGTGACATGGTGCTCAAGCGCTTGGCTAAGATCGACAAGGTTGCGTACATCCGTTTTGCCTCGGTCTACCGTGATTTCAAAGACGTCGATGAGTTTCTGCAAGAGCTCGACAAGCTAAGGTGATTCCATGTCCAACATTACCGTCAACATAAAGCGTCTCGATCCCACCGTCGAGCTTCCCAAATACGCCCATCCCACTGATGCCGGCTTGGATTTGCGCTCCAACGAGGACTGCGTCCTGAAGCCCTTCGAACGCCGTCTGGTCTCTACGGGGCTGGCCATCGCCCTGCCCGATGGCTACGCCGGCTTCGTCCAGCCCCGCAGCGGCTTGGCCATCAAGCAGGGCCTGTCTATAGTCAATACGCCGGGCCTCATCGACGCCCACTACCGAGGGGAACTCAAGGTTATCCTCATCAACCTGGATCCCACCAACGACATCCAAATCAACAAAGGCGACCGCATAGCCCAACTCGTCATCCAAGAAGTCCCCACGGTCAACCTCATAGAAGTAGAAGAACTAGACGAAACCGACCGAGGCAAAGGAGGCTTCGGCTCCAGCGGCGTCGCCTAGGGGCGCTCGTATCCCTCCCGCCCGCCTCTCACACATATCATTCCATGCTCAAACATTCTCGCTTCGCTTCGCTCGCTGCGAAACTGCGCGTGGAACGATATGTGTGAGAGGCAGGCGGGCGGCTACTCGCTTGAAAGCAATAATCAATCTTTTTGATATGCCGGTGCGACAAAGGAACAGTCCCTTTGTCGCACCGGCTAACTGCATTTGGTTACTTTGGTTTGCCTTTGCAGCTTCTAATAGGGGGATCCGGCGCAGCTGGTGGTGCGTAAACGCAGCTGACCGGCCCGACCCGCCTATATATCGTCCCACGCGCAGTTTCGCAGCGCAGCGAGAATGTTTGAGCATGGGATGATATATAGGCGGGTCGGGCCGGTCAGCGGACAGTAAATCACTACCTGATATGCGCGGGTTTTCCGCCCCAGTAGAAGCGGCAAAAGGCTCTTTTGCGCTTTTGGGGTTTGCCTACGAGCTCCATGGTTGCGATGGCTATGTCTTCGGCTGCGTGGGGGCGGCGTAGAACTTCGCCGTTGATGAGTAGCGCTTTGAGTGATTCGGGATGGTCGTGCAGGTGGCGCAGGGTTACGATGAGTTCTCGTGCGGTGGTGACATGCATACTGGCGCCCATGCCGGTGAGCATCGTGGTGTTGGCCTTTTCCTGGCCATAGGACTTGCCCAGCAGGATCATCGGCAGATGCGCGCACAGGCACTCGGTGACGGTGAGTCCGCCCGATTTGAGAATTGCCAGGTCGCAGCCGTGCATGAGGGCCGCCATGTCGTCCACGTAGTCCAGAACCGTAACGTTTTCGAGCTTCATGGCGTCGAAGAGCGTCTTGAGGCGGTCGGCGTATTCCTCATCCTTGCCCGGCAAAAAGACAAAATGCATGTCCTCAAAGCTGCGTAGGAAGGGGAGGGTCTGGTCCATCGCCGCGCGAAAGCGGACGTACGGTTGAGGTAAACTGGCGCCGGCCATAACCAGCACGACGGTCTTGTCGGTGGGGAGGTTGAACTTAGCTAGCTCTTCCTCGCGATCGTAATCCGTGTCGAATCCGGCGCGAATAGGAATGCCGGTAATGCGAATCTTTGTCTCGAGCACCTTGCGCGGACGCAGCGTTTCGGCCATAAATTCGTTGGCAACACAGAATAAATCGGTGTCCTTGTGGGGCCACCATCCCTCGACTTCGTAGTCGGTCGGTACGCAGATGACCGGATAATCGATACCCGTAATTACGCGGGCGCCCACGGCAACATTGGCTGCTGTGATGTGCGTTGCAACCACGGCTATGGGCCTGCGGCTACGAATATATTCGTTGAAGGCGGGGAACATAATTCGCGACCATGCCGTTCCGCCACCCCAGAGAAGATGTCCCGTAAGCGTATATCGCCAGGTCAGGTCGTAAATGGGGCGCGTGGCTCCCGTAAAAGAAGCCGCGGTCTTATTGCCGTCGAATTTAATACGTCCAAAATCAAGGATATCGAGCACTTCAATCTCAATATCCTCGGGGATGCCATTGGTGCCGCGGATGAGGTCGAATGCCTGCGCTATCGCATTTGCGGCGGCCTTGTGGCCCGAGCCAACGGAGGCGTGCACGATGGTCACGAGAGGTTTTTGTTGAGCCAGGAGCGTGGTTTGCTCCGATTGGGGAGTGCTGTGCGTGAGCAGGGGAGCGTCGTCACTCGTCTGCGCCTGGTCCATCGATAACTCCCCTTCAGCTTTGTAATACGGATTTATCATTGTAGTGCATGAGTGTCACGTTCACGTAAATTTGGGTACGAGCGCAAAGAACGACAACGTTTCGACGAAAGGACGCTTCATGACTACCGATAAGCCGATCGATGTTGCGATTATCGGTGGCGGCCCCGCGGGCTATGCTGCCGCCATTTATGCTGCGCGTGCCAACCTGACGACGACCGTGATTGAGCAGGGCATGTCGGGAGGGCAGATCGCCACAACCAATGAGGTCGAGAACTATCCGGGTTTCCCGCTCCTGAGTGGCGCCGAACTTGGCGAGCGTTTTCAGCAGCATGCAGAGGGCCTGGGAGCACAGGTTACATGGAGCATGGTTACGGGTATCGATTACGATGCCGATGCAGCGTTGTTTACGGTGCATCACGATATGGGCGATACGCTGGCCTCGAGCGTTATCGCTTGCATGGGTGCCACGCCGCGTCCGGCAGGTTTCGCAGGCGAGGATACGTATCGCGGTCGTGGCGTTTCATATTGCGCAACATGTGACGGCATGTTTTTCCGCGGCAAGCAGGTTTTTGTAATCGGTGGTGGCAATTCGGCATGCGAAGAGGCGCTGTTCCTGTCCGACATTGCCAGCAGTGTGACCATCGTACTGCGCCGCGACCAGTTCCGTGCGCCCGATGGTGTTGTTCAGAAAGTACTCGCAAAGGACAATATTACAGTTAGGTACCAAACTAGTATTGTGGAGCTATCGGGCGAAGCCATGCCAACGACGATTACCTTTAAGGACAATGCATCCGGCGAGACTCATACCGAGTCATTTGAGCCCGGCTCGTTTGGCATCTTTGTCTTTACCGGGACGCAACCCCATACCGAGCTTGTTGAGCATCTAGTTGATCTGGCGCCTGATGGCGGCATTCTGACTGATGAATCCATGGCGACCCGCACGCCAGGTCTATTTGCTGCTGGCGACATCCGTTCCAAGCGTTTACGCCAGGTTGTGACCGCCGTTTCGGACGGAGCCATAGCGGCAACCAGCGCATACGCTTTCCTACGCGCATAAGTACGATAATATATCTTATGTAAGGTTGTTATCAATTTACTAAATGGCGGGACGAAGCATCAGTGCACTGTCCCGCCAATTTTCTTGGCGGTTATGTGGTATGCAAAACTAGATAACCTAGAATACAATATAGAAAACGAACGGAGGCCTCTTATGAACCACGTTAAACACGTTATTCCGATGTCCGATTCGTCGGTCAGCATTAAGCCTGAGGATATTCAGCCCACGGTGCTGCCCGATGCATTTATTCAGTCCGAAATCGTGCGCAAACTCAATACGTTGAGTCTGCCGCGCTATAACCAGTTGCCCAATGTGACGCTCTACCGCGACCAGGTCATTGAGTATGTTGCGCTGTGGATGGAGCCACTGTCCATTTGCGTTGAGCAGCCCGTCATTACGCCATCGATGATCAATAACTACGTGAAGGTCGGCCTGGTGCCTGCTCCGGTCAAAAAGCAATATGGCCGCGAGCAGATTGCCCGTCTGATCGCTATCTGCATCTTTAAGCAGGTGCTACCTATTGCTGCGGTGCAGGCACTCTTTAACATTCAGCGATTGAGCTACGATGCCCCGACGGCCTTCGACTATGTGGTTGATCAGCTCGAGGCATCGATTCGTTCGGCGTTTTCCGTCGAGCAGACGCCGGTTCCCGATACGGCTCATCAGGTAACGCGTGAGTCGCTGCTTGTGCGCAGCGCGGTTTCATCCTTTGTTTCGAAGGCGTACTTGATGAGCTATCTCAAGTTCAACGGATTTAATAGCTAGCCGACGTATAAAACGGGCGGGACAAAGAGCCATCTGTCGCTTTGTCCCGCCCATATTTTTGCTTGGTTGGACGTTATTTGCCCGAAGCTACGCCCATGCCGTAGCCGATGATGAGGCCGTGCATCTCGGCGTAATAGGAATCCAGGCCGTTGCACGGCATGATGATGGTCTTGGAGCCGGGCCAATGCTCGACTATGCGGTCAGTAAGCGCCTGGGCTCCAGCTTCGTTCTCAACGTGATCGATGATGACCTCGCCGCCCGTAAAACCCTCGGCTTCCATGGTGTCGATGATCTTGTTGAGCATCTTCTTTTCGCCACGCGTGTGCCCGACGAGTTCGATTTTACCGGCCTCGCTCGCCGTGCCCAAAATGCGGATATTGAGCTTGTTGGCAATGACGCCGGCTGCCTTAGGGATACGTCCGGCTTTGGCGAGGTTTTCGTAATTGCACAAACTGAAGAGGATTTTGCTGTTCTGTTCAAGGCTATCGAAGTATGCGCAAGCGTCCTCGAATGAGACATCCGGGTTGCTTGCAAGATAGCGGTCGAACAGCAAGAAAATGAGGTCCATTTTGCCGCCAGCTGCGCGTGAATTGACTAGATGAATCTGCCGGTCGGGCTCCTCGGCAAGAACCATATCGCGAGCCGTGGCTGCCGCGTTATAGCTGCCCGACACGCCCTCAGAGATCGGCATGCAGATGGTCTTGTCTGCCAATTTGAAGAGCTCGGCCCACTCCCCTACGCTGGGACAAGCGCTCGAAGAAGCGTTCGTCTCCGCCTGAACAGCGCAGTTGAGCTCATGTACATCGAGCGAAAGGTCATCGACGAATTCACGCTCCCCCACTCGGATCTTAAGGGGTGCAAATGCAAAGGTGGTATGAGGTGCGGTTGGTTGCCAATCGCGAAGATTGCAGCTCGAATCGGAGATAAGTGCCCAGCTCATTGGGGGTCCTTTCTAATTGTTCCCCAACAATTATAGCCATCTTTTTGATTGATTGGATGGCTATCTAGTTTTGAATACTAGATAGCCATCCTGATTTTATGGCAAACGGTAGGGGTAAAAAGAATGGGCCTCGTGACTCAAGATCGCGAGGCCCATGTTCGTTCGCTGTAGTAATAAATTAGTAGCGTACGAAGATGTAGTTGTTGTTCATACCGGCTGCGACGGAGCTGATGATGACGCCCGTTTTGTAGTCGGAAGCATGGATCATCTGACCATTACCGATATAGATGCCGGTATGGTAGGAGTTAACCACAACATCGCCGGGTTGCGGATCGGACACACGGGTCCAACCCATGAAGTCGACCGTGGTGCCCAGACGGCAGTAGCGTCCCGTGAGGCAATAGCTTACAAAACCGGAGCAGTCAAAGCTGTTCGGCCCAATGCCACCCCAAGAGTAAGCGTATCCGAGTTTGCTATAGGCACGCGAAACAACGGAACCGCCGTCAACGGACTGGCTCGGTGCGGAAGGCGTCGGAGCCGGAGCCGGAGCGGGCGTCGGGGGCTGCGGAGCGGGCGCGGGCGTATTTCCGCCGTCGTTGGTCGTACCGCCACCCTTGTTGGTGTTCTCGGTCGTACCGGCGGTGTCGTTACTCACCGTGGCCTTTTCGGCGGTGCTGGCGTTTATACCAGCCTGCAGCGCGGCGTTGGCCTCGGCCTCGGCAGCAAGCTCGGCCTGCAGCTGTGAATCCAGGGAGTTCACGACGCTCTGGGCCTCAGCCTGCTGGGCGTTAAGCTCATCGACCTTCTTTTGCGTGGCGGCGACGTTCTTCTCCTGCTCGGCCTGCTTATCGGTGAGCTGCTGCTTAAGGTCCTTGACCTCCTGAATGGTTTGGACCTGCTTGTCGGACACCTTGCCGTAGTAGAAGAGACGGTTGAGCATATCGCTCAGGTCATCGACGCCCGTCAAAACCTGAAGCAGGCTCAGACCGCCGGTTTTGTACTCGCCGGCGACATAGGTCGAGAGCTTGGCCTGGCCTTCGGCGATCTCCTGCTGCTTTTGCGTGATCTCGCCTGCAGTCTGATCAAGCTCCTGCGTCTGTGCGGAGAGTTCATCGTGAATTTGCTGGGTTTGCGTGCCGATCTGCTCGAGCTTGGTACGGGCAGCGGCAAGGTCGGATGCGGTATCGGCGTAGGCCGGAGCCACGAGGCCCAGGCCCAAAACACAAGCGAGGGTTGCCGTAGCAGCGCAGCGTGCCATGTTTCTGTGCGTGTTTGCTGTGCGCATGTAGCTTCCTTTCCAGTAACTAAGGGTAACGGCTAGTCCACCGTCACCAGGCTAAAGAGCTCCACATCGCCATCAGACGGCGTGAGCTTCTCGCGCGGGTTGAGAAACGCAAGCTCAAGGATACAACCGTAACCGACAAGCTTTGCGCCCATATCTCGCACCAGTTTACCTGTTGCCTCGACGGTTCCGCCCGTCGCGACCAAGTCATCCAGAATCAACACGGTATCTTTAGAGCTGATAGCGTCGGCATGGATCTCAATGGAATCCGTTCCGTATTCGAGCTCATAGCTCTGGCTCACGGTCTCGCGCGGCAGCTTGCCCGGTTTACGTGCGGGAACAAAGCCGGCGCCAAGGGCTACAGCCACCGGTACGCCAACCATAAAGCCTCGAGCCTCTGGGCCCACGACCTTGGTGATTCCCATGCCGGCAAAGTGCTCGGCGAGGGCATCGGTCATGGCTTTGAGCGCCTCGGGATTGCCAAAGAGCGGCGTGATGTCTTTGAAGATGACTCCGGGCTCGGGATAGTCGGGGATGTCGACGATTTGAGATTCGAAGTCGTACATTGCATGACCTTTCAATGGGTTGCCGAAATATCAACAGCGGTTATTTGCCCGCGGTGACGGTGCCGGATTGCGAAGGGGCGACGACCTTGAGCGGCTTTACGAGAGAATCCTCGTGCGAAGCCGGTGCGGCAGTTTCTTCGTTTTTGGCCTTGGTGGATTCGGAGCGAGCGATTTCCTCATCGAGTGCATCGATGTCGGCGTCCTCGACCACGGCGTTGAGCGACTCAAAAACGCGGTTCTTGAGCAGCGCAGTGTGCACACCCTCCGTCAGGTCGTGAAGCTTCTTAAACGCACGCTCGAGCTTGGCGTCGCGCTCGTCATCGGAGGTATCCATGCCGAGCATGCTCACGAGCACCTGCTCAAACATCGAGGACTCGCGGTTGGCGGAAGACACGTACTGACGCAGGTTGCGCGGCTCGATATGGAAGCGTGACAGCTCGGAGCAGTAGCGGATGATCGGAAAATCGCGACCATCGACGAGCTCACGATTCTGCGGACTCTTGATGATGCGAATGAGGTCGTTCTCGGCGAGCGAGCGGATAAACGAAATCTCGACGCCCAGCATATCGGGAATGGTCTCAATGGGATGCAGCTTTTGCTTAGTCTCCTTGGGCTCCGTCTTGAGCGGAACATCGGACAGCAAGCCCACCTCGTAAGCGAGCGTTGACAGGTCCGTGGCGTTTTCCAAGCGCTGCTTAATCACGTTGAGCGGCATGTAGCGGGTCTTCTGCAAATGCAGAATGACCTCCAGGCGATCAACGTCCTCCTTAGAGTACTGACGGTATCCCTTAGGCGTACGATGAGGGGTAATGAGCCCCTCATCTTCTAGAAATCTAATTTTTGAGTTCGAAAGATCGGGGTATGCGCCTCGAAGTAGGTTGACGACTTGGCCGATACTCAGATAGTTGCGTTCGGCCATGCCCTACTCACCGGTTTCGATGCGCTCCGGCGTGCTCTCGTGGTAGATGAGCGTAAACGTACCGATCTGGACGGAAGAGCCGTCGTGCAGCGGGGCTGCATTGACGATGGCACCGTCGACCCAGGTGCCATTGAGCGAGCCCAAGTCCTCGATGCGAGCGCCGAGGCCCTCGCGGATAATGCGCGCGTGGCTGCGCGATACGGTCATGTCATTGAGGAAGATGCCGTTCGCAGGATCGCGGCCGATGGTGGTCACGTCGTCCTCGAGCTCAAAGGCGGCACCAGTCTGCGGACCCTTGACGATGGACAGAACGGGGGCGGTGATGCGCACGTTGGCCATGAGGTCGGGAACGGTGACGTCGCTTGAAGGCACGCGGAATACGCAGGTAGCGTCAGCAGTCTTATCATTCTGAGGTATATTGTTAACCATGTTGTCCATGACAACCCCTAACTTATCGCGGACGAGCCGCAAATAATGAACCGTACGTAATCATACCCCAACGAATCAGTCTTCGATTTCGGGGTTCAGAAAGTCGATGTCCTCGTCCTCGGGATGCGCGAGAGCCTGTTTAATGGCTGCTCCGCCCTTAATGGAGTAGATGACAGCAGTGAGCATAGAGAAGATCACGCCGCCATACACAAAGAAGATGCCGAGGGGCACCGAGCTTCCGTTGAGACCCGGGAATGCCGCGAGGGTCGAAGGTAGAAGGTGCAGGCCGTCAACAACGGGGAACCCGAGCAGCATGAGTGAGAAGCCGGTCATGAGCAGCGCAGTGGCAATTTTTCCGGGAAAGACGACATCGATGGGGCGACGGTGATAATGACGCACGATAAGCGTTCCGATGCCCAGATAGATGTCGCGGCCAATAATGAGCACGCAGACCCAGATGGGTAGCTCTCCGCGGACCACCAGTCCCAAGACGCCGGTGAACAGCAGCGCACGGTCGCAGATGGGATCCATGACCTTGCCGAGCCACGAGACCGTCTTGGTCATGCGGGCGATCTGACCGTCCATCCAGTCGGTAGAGGCGGCAACGGCGTAGATAACGATGGCGATGACGCGGTTGTTATCCGTCACAAACAGGTAAAGAAATACCAGGGTGAGGATCAGGCGCGTAAAGGTGATGAAATTGGAGATCGTAAAGATCTTATTCGACGGGTAATCGGAAGTGCCGATAAGCTCCTTTTTGATCTTCTTTTTGATGCCCACAGGACTCCCCCGCTGGTTAACGACAAAACTTTCGATACTATACCCGTTCCGGCGATGTCTATCCAGCGTAAGCATAGAGAGTCCAGACATATGGAGGATGCTACTGGGTTATGCGGGATTCTGCATTTGTGTACATCAGCCTTCAAATATGACATTTTTCGGCATCTTTGATGGCTGATGTACACGTTTTGATTCGGTGATTACATCGATCGGGAAAGTTGTTGCCTTAAGCAAATTAATCATGATGTGCGGGTCGAGAAGGGTTGGCGCTAAAAGAACCCAACGGCCGTTACGGCTTCGTTAGAAACGCGCCCCACCATGGATGGTGAACCCGAAAGGTAAGGCGCGCGGGCACGGTGGCTTGGCCCGCGCGCCCGGAAGAGAAAGGATAAACCCATGGGTTACATGCTCGAGACGCGTGGGCTCACCAAGCGCTTCGGCCGCGGCGACAAGGCGCAGGACGCCGTGGCCGACGTGAGCCTTCATATCCGCGAGGGCGAGGTGTACGGGCTGCTCGGTCCCAACGGCGCCGGAAAGTCGACAACGCTCAAGATGATCTGCGGGATGCTGCGGCCGACGGCCGGGGAGATCCTCTTTGCCGGGCACGCCTGGTGCCGCGAGGACCTCTACGCAATCGGCAGCCTCATCGAGGAGGCGTCGCTCTACCCCAACCTCACAGCGCGCGAGAACCTGCGCGTGCGCACCACGCTGCTGGGCCTTCCCGAGAGCCGCATAGATGAGGTGCTCGCCGCCGTGGACCTCGCGGACACCGGGAAGAAGCGCGCCGGGCGCTTCTCGATGGGCATGCGGCAGCGCCTGGGGCTCGCACTGGCGCTGATCGCCCGGCCACGCCTGCTCGTGCTCGACGAGCCCACCAACGGCCTCGACCCCATCGGCATCGAGGAGCTGCGCGACCAGATCCGCGGCTTCGCGGCGGCGGGTACGACGGTGATCGTTTCGAGCCACATCCTCTCCGAGGTGCAGCAGATGGCGGACACCATCGGCATCATCTGCGAGGGGCGCCTCGCCTACGAGGATGCGCTTCGGCCCGGGCAGGACCTCGAGGAACTCTTCATGAGCTTCTGTCGGGAAGGGCGACGAGCACGCGGGGAGGTGGCGGCATGACGGGCGAGAAAGGCGGCCTGCTCGCGGCCCTGCGCGCCGAGGCCCTGAAGTCGCGCCACGCGGCACCGGTTCGCCTGGCCGTGCTCATGGCGCTGCCGATGCCGCTGCTCGGCGCGATGCCCTACCGGGGCGTACAGATCTTTAGCGCGTGGAACTACTGGTACGCGCTCTTCCTGCCCGTGTGTCTCTCGCTCGTGGTGGCGTGCGTCGCGCGGGCGGACGCTCGCACGCGGATGCGGGGGCTTCTGGGCCTGGGCTTCCCGCTCGGGCGCGCCTGGTGGGCCAAGGCGCTCTGGTGCCTCGCGCTCTGCACGCTCTCGAACCTCGTGGTCTTCGGCATCTACCTCGCGGGATCGGCGTTCTCCTCGCAGGGCCTCACGGCCGCGGGCACGCTCACAATGCTCCTCTGCGCGCTCGCCAACACGGTGACCGCGGCGTGGATGATCCCCGCAGGGCTCTTCCTCACGGCTCGGCTCGGCATGCTCGCGGGCATCTTCTGCCCGCTCGCCGCGCAGCTCGTGGGTGGTTTCGCCTGGTCGCTGATGCCGCTGCCGCAGCTCTTTCCGCCGTCGGCGAGCATGGTCATCCCCACGAGCTTCATCCCCGTGCTGCCGAGCGGCGAGCCACTCGCGGCGGACATGGCGCTTGGCGGGGCGCTCGCGTCAGACGGCATGCTCACGCTGGCGGGCCTTGCGGTCTGCGCACTCGCGTTCGCCGCGCTCACGGCGGCGGGCGCGGCCTGGTTCGCGCGCTCCGAGGAGAGGTGATGGCCATGACACGACTCTCCGACCCGATGCCGCGCATGACTCTCCCGCGGGCCCTGCTCTCCGAGGCCCTGCGCCTGGCGCGCTCCCCGCTCACGGCGGTGCATCTCGTCTGCGGCTTGGCAGCCGGTCTTGCCTGCGGCGAGTACTTCTCCGTAACCCGATGGGACCCGGCGCTGGGCGCGGACGCCTATGCCCAGTTCCTCGGCGCCCTCATGCCGCTCATGTCCGCCATCGTCTGCGGGCTCGCCGTGGACGAGGAGCGCGCTGCCGGGCGCCTCGCCAACCTCACGGCGGTCCCCTCGCGCGGGCGCGCCGTCGCGGCGAAGCTGCTCGCCATTGCGGCGCTCGGCGCGGGCGCGCTGGCCGTGGCGCTCGGCGTTTTCGGGGCCGTGCTCGCCGTCGCCGGGCGCCTGCCGCTCGGGCCCGCTCCGCTTGCGGCCGCCTGGGCGGGCATCGTGCTGGGCAGCCTGCCCCTCTACGCGCTGGGGCTCGGCGTGGCCCTGCGCCTCGGCCGCAACGCCACCATCGGCGCCGGCGCGGCGGGGATGCTCCTCGCGTTCTTCTCAGTGGGCGGACTCGCGCACGGTCTCATGACCGGCGAGCTCACCGGTGCCCTGGCGACGCCCCTGAGCTGGGTGCCGCTCGCCTGGCCCGCGCGCCTGGGGTCGCTCGGGGTGGAGGCCTTCATCGACGCCGCACGCGCGGCGGGCCCACTCCTCACGACTGCGCTCGCTGGCCTCGTGCTCACCCTGGCAGCCGACGCCGTCCTTCTCGCCTGGTTCTGTCGCTTCGAGGACGGGAGGGCAGATGCGTAGGAGGCCGCTCGCCTCCATGCTCGTCCTCCTCTCCGCAGCGCTCGTCCTGGCCGGGATGCCCTGCTCGACGCCGGCTGGGGGTCGGCACTGCGCTCGATTGCCGACCGCGTGCTGCCCAACCCTGAGATCGCTATGTGGGCGCCCGCGCTCGAGCCCGGCAGCCACGCGAGCTCCTGCGCCGACGCCACCGGGGCGGGGACAAACTATGTCTACCTGGTGGACGCTGCGGACGACAGGGGCAATGTCCGAGAGCTCCAGCTCATCTTCTTCGGGCGGGAGTCGGACGGCGAGGGCTGGCTCGGGATCGAGGCGCGCGGCGGCTCGGGCGTGCGCTACCGCGCGTGCGAAGCGGCTGAGGCGCCCGCAGCTGCGCGCAGGGCTCTGGACCGCTGAGTGCGGCGCTAGTACAATTCCGACGAGAGTTTCAGGAGGTCGAACATGGCGAGGATACTGGCAGTGGATGATGAACGGGCTATCCTCGACGCGCTCGCGCGCGTCCTCGGCCGCGACGGCCATGAGGTCGTCAGGGCGACGGACCCGACGGCGGTCCCGGGGATGGACCTCTCGCGCTTCGACCTCGTGCTCTGCGACGTCATGATGCCGGGGCTCGACGGCTTCGAGCTCGTGCGGCAGATCCGCCCGGACTTCGACGGGCCCATCGTCTTCCTGACCGCGCGCGTGGCCGAGGAGGATGCCGTGGCCGGCTACGGCCTGGGCGCCGACGACTACGTCCGCAAGCCCTTCGGTGCCGCGGAACTGCGCGCCAAGGTCGCGGCCCATCTACGCCGTGAGCGCCGGCCGCGCTCGCACGCTCTCTCCTTCGGGGAGGTGCGGATCGACCTCGGGGCGCGCGACCTCACCGTGGGCGGCGAGACCGTGCCGCTCACGCCCACCGAGTACGCCATCTGCGAGTACCTCGCGCGCCACCCCGGGCAGGTCATGAGCCGCGCGCAGATACGCGAGGCGGTGCTCGGCTGGGAGAGCGACGCCGACGACGCGGCCATATCCATGCAGGTCAGCCGCGCCCGGAGGAAGCTCTCCGAGGCCGGCGCCGATCCGATCGCGACCGTCTGGGGGATGGGGTACAAGTGGCAGCTCTGAGGATCGGGGCGCGAGGTCGCGGGGGCATGCCGCTCTCCTTCGTCATCGCGCGCTACTTCGCCTACGCGTTCGCGGCGGTCGCCACGGCGTGGCTCGCCTCGTTCATGGTGCTCTCCGTGGCGATCAACGCGGGCTTCGTCTACGAGGCTAGCTGGGGGCCGGCCAATGCGCGCGAGGTCGCGGAGGGCCTGGCACGCGACGGCGTTTGCGGGCAGCAGGACGTGCCGACGGCCTACCGCTACCTCATCCTGAACAAGGACGGAAACGTGATAATGACAGACCTCGAGGGCACGCGGCTCGAGGATGCGACGGAAATGGCCAGTACGGCACTCGCCGCGGATCCGGGCACAGTGGAGATCGAGGGCGGGGGCTCGGGCCTCACCTACGCTGCGTTCCCGCTCAAGGGCGGCGGGGCCTGCGCACTCGTCAGCGAGTACCTGCCGCAGTGGGTCTCGCGCGATCTCGCCAGCCTGCTTCCCAACCCGCAGAACCTCATGCTCGTCGGCGCCGCTGTGGGAAGCGCGCTCGCGCTTGCGCTCGTGGCGCGCCGTGCGAGCCGCGTGATCTCGCGCAAGATGGCGCCGCTCGCGGAGGCGGCGGGGCGCGTCGGCGCGGGGGAGCTCGACTTCGCGGTCGGCAGCACCAACGTGCGTGAGGTGAACGACGTCCTCGCCGCGATGGACGCCATGCGGGCCTCCCTCGCCGAGTCGCTCGAGGCCCGCTGGGCCGCGGAGCGGGGGCAGCGCGAGCAGATGGCGTCGCTCGCCCACGACCTCAAGACGCCGCTCACCGTGCTGCGCGCCAACGCCGACTTCGTGGCGGAGGAGCTGGAAGACGAGAATGACAGCGACCTCTCGGCCGCCGCGCGCGACATAGCCGGCGGTGTCGAAAGGCTCGACGGCTACGTGCGCCTGCTCATCGAGGCCTCGCGCGGGTCCGGCGGGGCGGAGAGGGCCCCCATGCGGCCGGCCGAGCTCTGTGAACAGGTCCTCGCCGAGGCCGCCCAGATCGCCCGGGCGCGAGGCGTGACGCTCGACGCGGCCACGGGCCCCGCTGTCGCGGGCGCGCCCGAGGTCCCGCTCGACCGAACCACCCTGGCGCGAGCCGCCGCGAACCTCGTGGCCAACGCCGCCGAGCACGCGCGCTCGCGCGTGGCTGTCTCCTGCGATGTCGCGGGCGGTTGCCTCGTCATCGAGGTTGCCGACGACGGACCGGGCTTTTCTCCCGCCGCCCTCGAACACGGCTGCGAGCGCCTCTTCACAGACGACTCCTCCCGCTCCTCGCGCGACGGAGGCCGCCACTACGGGCTCGGCCTCCACGTCGCCTCCGAGGCCGCGAGCGCCCACGGGGGCTCCGTCTCGCTCGCCAACAGCCCCTCGGGCGGCGCGGTGGCCACCATAGCGGTCCCCCTGTGCGGGATCTGACGACTTCCTCGATGTCTACCTTGACTGCGATATGTCGCTCGTCGAGGCCGCGACGAGATGGTGTTGCGTCTGCCCCGTTTGGTGCTTCTAGCTCAAATTTGATCTGATGTAAGGCCCGTGCAATCCTGCATGGGCCTTTCTTTTGGCAATTGTTCGACCGATTCGTGGCTTGAAACACAAATTATCGAGTTAAGGAGACATGGGGTCACACAGCGGCTCTCAGAGCGCCTGCCGCACTCCCCCGCCATTACCTTTGCGGCGTTCTCATATAGAGCCCATCCTGCGTGGCGTTTCATTGCAACAGCACACTTGCCCACCAATCAAGTGACCTACTGGAATAAATACGGCGACACGCTTGTTCGTTACAATCGCTATAGCTATGTAAATCGCCGCGATAAATACAGCCTGTACTCGGCTATATACCAGCTACGCGTATGTAGATTCATAACGCGTTAATAAATCGGCTCAAGTGCGTGCAAAACGCGCAAGTAGCCGCAAAAGGCGATTATCGCGTAGGTAGATTTTTTGCACCCTGTTGATTAATCAAAATTAAGCAATTACTAAAACAAAAAAGGTCAGGCACTAGGTGCCTGACCTGCAAACTTCTGGTCGGGACGACTGGATTCGAACCAGCGACCCCTTGACCCCCAGTCAAGTGCGCTACCAAGCTGCGCCACGTCCCGAAGCTTTTGTTTGTTGCTCTGCTCTCGCTCGCAACAGGGAGTATATTAACCCGAAACTTTGGCCTTGCGCAAGAACTTTTTTAATTATTTTTGAGCAAGTCCAAAATTGTACCTGCGAGCTGGGGTTTTGTTAGCACAGGAAGTTCTTGCGTGCCCGTTGTGCTCACAATCCAGGCCTTGTTCGTGTCGGTACCAAAGCCCGAATCGGCGCGCGAGACATCGTTGGCGATAATGGCATCGCAACCTTTGCGTGCCAATTTGCGCTCGGCGTACTCGACAACGTTATCGGTCTCGGCTGCAAATCCGATTACACGGCGCTCGCCTTTCTGGCGCGAGAGCTCAGCCAAAATATCAACAGTCTCGACGAGCTCGATGCTATCGAGGCGTTCGTTGGCTTTTTTGAGCTTATGGTCGGCAGGGGCCGCGGGCGTGTAGTCGGCGACGGCTGCCGCGCAAATGGCAGCGTCGGCCGTCTGGAAGGCGTTGAGGGCCGCCTGAAGCATCTCTGCGGCAGTCTGCACGCGCACGCACTCCACGCCGCGGGGAACATCGAGCGATGTCGGTCCCAGCACGAGCGTGACCTCGGCACCGCGGCGAGCGGCCTCCCCCGCCAGGGCGACGCCCATCTTGCCCGACGACCGATTGCCGATAAAGCGCACCGGATCGATCGGCTCATGCGTAGGACCGGCGGTGATCACGATGCGCTTGCCCGCCAGGTCTTGCGGCACGGGATTGAGTACCTCGCAGATGGCTTCGACGATGTCCTCGGGCTCGCTCATGCGCCCCGTGTCCACGTCGCCGCAGGCAAGGTAGCCACTACCGGGGCCAACCACGTACACCCCGCGGTCGCGCAGCGTGGCCATATTGGCCTGGGTTGCCGGCGCCTTCCACATGCCATTGTTCATGGCCGGCGCGATTGCAATGGGTCGCGGCGTGGCGAGCAGCGTGGTAGAGATGAGGTCGTCGGCGATGCCGTTAGCCATCTTGGCTATGATATTCGCCGTCGCGGGCGCCACGACCACCAGATCGGGCTCCTGGGCCAGTGAAATGTGGTGGATGGGGTCGGAGGGGTCGTCGAACAGGCCCACGGCGACGGGCTCGTTGGTGAGCGCACGGAAGGTGAGCGGGCCCACAAACTCGGTGGCATGCTCGCTCATAACGACCTTGACGCGCGCGCCGCGCTTTTGCAGCAGGCGAACGATATTGCACGACTTATAGGCGGCGATCCCGCCGGTAATGCCCAGCAGGATCGTTTTTCCCTCAAGTTGCATTGAATTGTTGGATGCCGCCGTCATCGCTAGGCTTCCTTGCTCGGGAGTACTAGGAGGCGGTGGCAGTACGGGCAATGCGTGATCTCGCTACCGTCATGGTTGAGGTCGCTCATGGACGATGCCTGCAGCGCGGTGTGGCAGACCGTGGGGATGTTGCCCTTGATGGTCTCGACGGCCAGGCCGCGGAACTGCTTGAGCAGACGCTCGTAGTCGGTGAGCACGCCGGCCGGCAGCGTGGCAGCAAGCGCGGTGCGCTCTTTAGTGGCGGTGTCAATCTGAGCCTGAAGGTCGGCAGCCTTGGCGCGGGCGGCCTTGGTATCGGCCTTCACGCCCTCCTCGAACTTGGCGATGATGGCCTGCGCGCGGGCCTCGCGGTCGAGCGCCTCCTTATGGGCGACAACGACGTCCTTGCGGGTGTGCTCGATCTTGTCCAGACGCTTGGCCAGGGTTGAGAGTTCATTCTCCAGGTCCTGAACCTCACGGTAGTCGGAGCCGTCGACATGGCGCTTCTTGGCAGCCTCGATGGCGTTGTTGGTCTGAATCTCGGTGGTGTTGAGATCGTCGAGCTCAATGTCCAGATCCTTGCGCTGGGCGTAGAGCTTGGTCATCTCGGACTTGAGCTTCACATAGGTCTTGCGCTTGGAAGCGAGCTCCTTGAGCTCCGGCATATTGGCAAGTTCGCTCTTGTTGCGGGCGAGCTCCAAATCGATCTGTTGCAGCTTGAGTAGCGTAGCGCCGGCGCTCATAAGTTCTCTCCTTTTGTCACAGTCCACCATTGGCAAGGGTTCAGTATTTTAATCGCATGACGGGGGTCGACCCCGGCGTCAACTGCAGAGTTCATCAATATATCAACGAACGGTTCTTCGGAGCGGTCGTGGCCGAGCAAGATCACCGGCAGCCCGCGCAAGGCAAGGTCTTGCGCCACGTGGTAGCCCGCCTCGCCGGTTACGATGACATCTGCGCCCGCGGCGATGGCGAGCTCTCCAAAGTCTCCCAGGGAGCCGCCCAAAATAGCGACGGTACGGCATGCGTGCTCGGCTTCGCCCCACACACGCGGGTCGCTGCCGAAGGCTGTGGTAGCACGGGTAGCAAGATCGCGCAGTGTGCACGGGTCGTTGAGCGTTGCAAGCGCGCCCAGGCCGGTGGCCTCGGGGTCGTCCACGTGCTCCAGTGAGCTCACGGGTTCGGCGACCAGCAGCTCGCTCAGGCAGGTGCGCGCTTCGTGCGAACGGTCCAGATTGGTGTGGAGCGAGATGATGCTCACGCCGCAACGCGCTGCCTCGTAGAGCGCCGCGCTGCATTGGGGGCGTGCGGAATCCGACGGACAAAACGCCTCGGGCGCCTTGATATAGATGGGATGATGCGTTAGCAGCACGTTGGCGCCGGCCTCCTGGGCGCGGTGCACATTGGCTTCGGTCGCATCGAGTGCGCAGGCAACACCGGTAATCTCCGCGGCAGGGTCGCCGACGGAGAGTCCTACATGGTCCCAACTCTCGGCATCGGTCTTGGGATAGCGCGCCAGCAGCGCGCGCTCAAGCTCGGCTACGATCATGCGGCGCCTACGATCGAGAGCAGCGCACTTGCAAACTCGTCCAGGTCGCTCGGATTCACGCGGTCATCGAACGAGATGCGCAGTGCGCCCAGAGCCTGCTCGCGACCGATGCCCATCGCGCTCAAAACGTGGCTGGGGTCCATGCTGCCGCTCGAGCACGCCGAGCCGGCCGAAACCTCAAAGCCGGCGGCATCGAGCTTGACGATGAGCTCCTCGGAATCCATGCCGTCAACGTAGATCGACACCATGCCCGGCAGGCGATCGGCCTGTGTGTAGTCGCCCATGGTGGCATGAATACGCGGATGAGCCGTAAGCGTGGCGTAGAGCTTGTCGGAAAGGGCTTGCAGCGTCGCGCGCTCCCGGTCCACATTCGGCAGCAACACGGAGGCGGCAGCGGCAAAGGCCAGCTGCGTGCGCAGGTCCTGCGTGCCGGCACGACGACCGCCCTCCTGTCCGCCGCCAAAGATGCGCGGGCGCAGCGGCGTGCGGTTCTTAAGGTAGAGCGCGCCGGATGCCACGGGGCCACCGATCTTGTGCGCGGCAACGGTCATGGCGTCAACTCCCAGCTCGGTGACATCGAGCGGAATATGCAGATACCCCTGGATGGCATCGGTGTGGAACAGGGCGCCAACGGTATGCGCGGCCGCGGCAAGCTCGCGGATGGGCTGCACAACGCCGGTCTCGTTGTTGGCAACCATGATGCTCACGAGCGCCACGTCGTCGCCTAGCAGCTCGACAAGCGTGGCAGGCTCAATGTAGCCCAAGCGGCAGGGCTGCACCAGGTCGACGGTAAAGCCGGCGGCACGCAGCAGCGGCAGGTTGTCCAGAATCGAATCGTGCTCGATGGCCGAAACGATGACACGACCACGCTTGCGATCGCGCTGACGAGCGCCCTCGGCAAGACCGAGCAGCGCCAGCTGGTTGGCTTCGGTGCCGCCGTTGGTCAGTACAATCTCGGACGGGCGGACGCGCGCGCCAAAGCTGCGGGCGATCTCGCGACGTGCAACCTCCAGACGCGCGGCAGCCTTGCGGCCGAGCGAATGCAGCGAGTTGGGGTTGACGCCGGCAAGCTCGCTGTCGTCGTACTCGCGCTGCGCAAGGAGCGCCTCGGCGCGCATGGGCGTCGAGGCGGCATAGTCAAGATTCACGGGTATGCGGTTTTGACCTGCGGTCATAAGGGTTTATGCCTCCTGTGCGGCCTCATTGCCCAGCTTCTGCAGCAGCGCAACCTCGGCAGCGGGATCTTCGGACTTAAATACGGCGGAGCCGGCCACGAGCACGTTGGCGCCAGCTTTGACGACCTCGGCGATGTTCTTGGAAGAAATACCGCCGTCGACCTCGATGAGGGGTGAAACGCCGTGACGCTCGCACATGGCCTTGAGCTCGTGCAGTTTGGCAATTGTACCGGGAATAAAGCTCTGGCCGCCAAAGCCGGGGTTCACGCTCATGAGCAGCACCATATCGACGACGTCGATGATGCTCTCGAGCACGCACACGGGGGTGGCGGGGTTGAGCACCACGCCGGCTTTAACGCCGCGCTGCTGCAGATGGGTGAGCGTGCGGTGCAGGTGCGTGGAGGCCTCGTAGTGTACGGTGATCATGTCGGCACCAGCGTCGGCGTACCAATCGACCGTCTCGTCGGGGTTCGACACCATCAGGTGCGCGTCGACCGGTACATCGGTGGAACGCTTGACGGCCTTAAGGATGTCAACGCCAAAGGTGAGGTTGCCGGTAAAGTGACCGTCCATAACGTCGAAGTGCACGTAGTCGGCGCCGGCGATCTTGTCGAGCTCGCCCTTGAGGTTGGCCATGTCGGCCGAAAGGACGGACGGAGCGATTTTGATGGAACCCATGGTAGAAGCCTTTCTGCGCTAGTCGGTGAGTCCGTAGAACTCTTGAGAAGGGACGCGATCGGTAAGAATCTCGAGCGCCCTATCCAAAGTAACACCGTTGTAGAGCGTTTGCTCCACGGCAAAGGTGAGCGGAATGTCTACGCCCAGTGAACGGGCGAGCTCGCTGACGCTGCGGGCCGCGACGGCGCCCTCGACCACCATATGCGTGCGCGCCTGGTACTCGTCGAGCGACACGCCGTGGGCAAACTCGTAGCCAAAGGTGCGGTTGCGCGAATGCTCGGAGGTGCAGGTGGCAATGAGGTCACCCATGCCGGCAAGACCCATGCAGGTCATGGCTTGACCGCCGCGGGCGTGCACCAGACGGCTGATCTCGGCCAGGCCGCGCGTCATGATAAGGGCAAGCGTGTTGTCGCCCGCACCAGAACCGGCGGAAATGCCGCACACGATGGCGATGACGTTTTTCATGGCGCCGCAAACCTCGACGCCGGTCATGTCCTGCGACAGGTAGATGCGGAAGGCCGTGGATAGGAGCAGGTCCTTAAAGGTCTCCCCTACCTGCGGATCTTTGCTGGCGATGACGGCGGCAGAAAGCCCGCCGCGGCAGATCTCCTCGGCATGGTTGGGGCCCGAGAGCGCCGCGACACGCGACTCGTTGCCGATCTCACTGGCGATGACCTCGCTCATGAGCAGGCCGGATTCGGGCTCAATACCCTTGGTGAGGCAGAGTGCCGGGGTGTCGGCGGCGATGAAGGGTGCTGCCTGATGGCACACGTCGCGCAGGTGCGTGGAGGGCACGGCAAAGATGATGGCCTCGGCGCCGTCAAGCGCCTGCGACAGGTCCGTGGCGGCGACAACGTTGCCGGGCAGCTCGTAGTCCACCAGATACCGGGGATTGCGATGCTCGGCATTGATGCCGGCGGCCGTCTGCTCACTATGGGCCCACATGGTCACGCGCTCGGCTCGCGCGGCGGCAAGGCCGGCGACGGCAGTTCCCCAGGAGCCAGAGCCAATCAGCGCAACATTCATGACTCTCTCCTACTTATCGTCGGGCTCGGTGACGCGCTTGGTAAACGAGAGCTTGGACTCCTTACCCGTCATGAGCTTTTTGATGTTCGCGCGATGGGCCCACACTACGGTGATGCCGATCATCGCCATGCAAAACTTGAGACCTAGGCTGCTGTACGGAAAGACCGTACAAGCGGCGATGGGAAGACCGACGGCGGCGGCAAGCGAGCCCACCGACACGTACTTGGTAATGGCGACGGCTACGATAAACATGCCCAGCAGCGACAGGCCAATGGGCCAGTACCAGGCAAGGATAACGCCCAGACCGACCGCGATGCCCTTGCCGCCGTGGAAGTTGAGGTACGGCGAGAAGATGTGGCCCCATACGGCCGCCAGGCAGATGACGCCGAGCATCCAATCGCCGGGGGCTCCAGGCGCCATGATGTTCGGCGGAAAACCATAGCCCAGATCGGCGATGAGCGGGCGGGCGATGAGGACACAGATGGCGCCCTTCAGGCAGTCGAGCAGCAGCGTGAGTGCCGCGACCTTGGGGCCGGCCACGCGCAGCGCATTGGTGGTGCCGATGTTGCCGGAGCCCGCCTTGCGAATGTCGGTGTGATTAAACACGCGGCCCAGGATCAGGCCAAACGGAATCGCTCCGATAAAGAACGAGACCACGGCGCAGATGGCGGTCAGCAGAATCGGATTATGCATCCTTTTGCTCCTTCTTCCTAAAGAAGAGTCGAATGGGCGTGCCGGCAAAGTCGAAGGTCGAGCGCATGCGGTTCTCCACGTAGCGCTGGTAGGTGTCGTTGACCAGGTCGCTGTGGTTGACGAAGAACGTGAACGTCGGCGGGTTGACGCCCGTCTGGGTCACGTAGTGCATGCGCAGGCGGCGTTTGCCGTCCACCACGGTATGACCGAACTCCCGCAGGTCGGTGAGGAACGTGTTGAGGCGCGAGGTGCTAATCTTCTGCGAGCGCGTCTTTTCGGCGGCGTCTACCATCGCCCAGATCTTCTCCACGCTGCGGCCGGTGAGAGCAGAGATGCGCAGGTACTGGGCCCAGGGAGCCATGACGCCCAGACGGCGGTCGATGGTCTCCATGCAGGCCTCGCGCTTGCGGTCGTCGTCGAGCAGATCCCACTTGTTGAGCAGCACAACGATGGCGCAGCCGCGCTCGATGGCAAGACCCATGACCTTCTGGTCCTGCTCGGTGACGCCCACGGAGGCGTCGACGACGAGCAGCGCCACGTCGGCGCGGTCGATGGCGCGCAGGCCGCGAACCATCGAGTAGTACTCGATGTTCTCGTACACGGTGCTCTTCTTGCGAATGCCCGCGGTGTCGACCATGCGGTAGTGCTTGCCGTTGCGCTCCACGACGGTGTCGATGGCGTCGCGCGTCGTGCCGGCAATGTTGGACACGATAGAACGGTCGGCGCCCAGGATGCGGTTGAACAGCGACGACTTGCCGGCGTTGGGGCGGCCGATGATGGCCACGTTCAGCGCGTCGGGGAACTCATCGGCGACCTCGTCTTCTTCCTCGGGAAGCAGGGCCACGATATCGTCGAGCAGGTCGCCCGTGCCATGACCATGCAGGGCCGAGAGCGGCGTGGGCTCGCCGATGCCGAGCGAATAGAACTCCCAGATGCTGTCGTTTTCGCGATCGGGGTTGTCGAGCTTGTTCACCAGTAGAAAGACCGGCTTGTCGCAGCGCTTGAGCATGCGGGCGACCGACTCGTCCTCCTCGGTGACGCCGGTGCGGCCGTCGACCACAAACAGGATGACGGCGGCTTCCTCGGCGGCGGCGAGGGCCTGGTCGCGGATGGACGTGGCAAAGACGTCGTCGCTCTTGAGCGGCTCGATACCGCCCGTGTCGACGATGGTGAACTCGCGGCCGTTCCAATCGGCCGTGTGATACGAGCGGTCGCGAGTAACGCCGCGGGACTCGTGGACGATGGCGTCCGAGGTCTGGGCCAGGCGGTTAACGAGCGTGGACTTGCCCACGTTGGGGCGTCCGACGACGGCGACGATAGGTTTCATCTGCTCTCCTTTAATGGGTAGGGTCAGCGGAATTAGTAGAGTCGGCAGGCGCAATGCCAAGGATGTGCTCCAGGGTATCGAGCAACTCATGCGGCATGGTCGATACCACATGAACCTCGGCGCCGCGACAGGTAAGGCTTGCGAGTAAATCGTCACGATGATACTCGTCAAGCGTCATGCCGTCAGCGTTGAACATGAGCTTAGGCACAAAGAGCATAACCCCCGACAGGTCTTGCGGCAGCTGCTCCAGAATGTCACACGCGACGATGAGGCCGGTCACGTCCACGTTGCCGCCAAAGTAGCGGTTCTTGATGGCCGTGACAGTGCCGGCGAGTCCCTTGGGCGACTCCACAAAGCGGGCCACCGTGTCGCGTGCGCTGGCGCCCGAGAGGCACAGCAGGTGCTGGCTGCGGGCGGCGATGGCCTCGCGGACGCGGGCCAGTCGCTCAGCATCGGTAGTCAACACGTCGTCGGTCTCGTCCAGATACGAGCGGATCATGCCGATGCCGTCGTAGTACTGCGGATAGCCGTCGTAAAAGTCTGCCTCGGGAGGATCGATGCCGGCGTCCAGATAGAACTCGTCGCTCATCTGGAAGGTGTGGCGGCCAAAGCGTTCGTAGGCACGATCCTGGTAGGGACGGATCATGGCAATGGTCTCGCGCGCCAGTTCGGGCTTGTCGCTGTATGACCAGCTAAAGCGGTTTTGGTGTTTGGTAAAACCGAGCGGCACAATGCCCAGGCTTGTGATTTGCTCATGCTCCTCGCAAAAGCGCAGGGTCTTTTCCAGCTCCTCGCCGTCGTTCATGCCGGGGCACAGCACAATCTGCGCGTGAATCTCGATGCCGGCGGCCATGATAGTCTCGAGTACGTCCATGCCTCGCTGGGCGTTACGGCCCATCATACGACGGCGGACGTCGGGGCTCACAGCGTGGACCGACACGTTCATGGGACTCATGTTGCGCTGGATGACGTTTTGCACGTCCTCGTCGGTGAGGTTCGTAAGCGTGACAAAGTTGCCTTGCAAAAAGCTTAGGCGATAGTCGTCGTCGCGAATATAGAGCGTGGAGCGGCCGCCCTTGGGGAGCATGGTCATAAAGCAGAACACGCAGGCGTTGACGCAGGTACGCATGCCGTCGAAGATGGGGCCATCGAACTCTAAACCCCAATCCTCGCCGGGAAAGCGGTCGAGCTCGACGGGGGTGACGGTGCCGTCGCGCGGGTCGAAAACCTCGAGGTCGACGGTATCATCGTCGGCCTCCCAGAGCCACACGATCATGTCGGTGAGCGCCTCGCCGTTGACCGTGAGTACGCGCATGCCCGGCTCGATACCCACATCCCACGCGGGCGATTCGGGACGCACGTTCTTTACGAGCGCGCCCTCACCCGGCTCGGGGTCGCGGCTGCGCCCGTAATCGGCCACCTCGGCGGCGTATGCGGGTACGGTCTGGTCCATGGTTAGCGGCAAAGCTCCTTGATGCACTCGACGGCGCGCTCGATGTGTTCTTGCGGGGTGGAGGCTCCGGCGGTGATGCCGATGTGGTGAGCGTCGGTAAACCACGCGGCTTGGAGCTCAGAAGCTTCCTCGATGTGATACGTGCGCTCGCAGGCGTCTGCGCAAATCTGCGCCAGGCGGCGGGTGTTGCCCGAGTTCTTGCCGCCCACGATGACCATGCAGTCGCAGCGGTTGGCAAGTGTGGCTGCTGCCTGTTGACGCTCACTCGTGGCGGCGCAGATGGTGTTGATCACGCGCAGCTCCTGCACGCGCGGGGTGATAGCAGCCACGACCTCGGCCAAGTTCTGCGCAGTCTGGGTGGTCTGCACAACCAAGCCCACTTTACCCTTGAGCGACAGCGCGTCCGCATCGGCAGCGCAGCTCACGACCTGCGCGTCATCGCCGGCGTGGCCCAGGATGCCCTCGACTTCGGGGTGGCCCGGCTCGCCCACGACGATCACGCGGTAGCCCTCGCGCACCAGGCGCTCGGCCGCCACGTGGACCTTCTTCACGTAGGGGCAGGTGGCGTCGACGACGTTAAGGCCACGCTCGCGAGCGGCATCAATGACCTGCGGCACCACGCCGTGGGCGCGGATGATCACAGTGCCCGACGTGGCGTCGTCCAAGGTGTCGGCCAGACCGACGCCTGCCTCGGCGAGCTCGCGTACCACGATCGGGTTATGGATGAGCGGCCCTAGGGTGTGGACCTGTGCGCTCTCCCCTGCCTGCGGCGCAGCGGCCAGCGCCATATCGAGCGCACGCTGTACGCCGTAGCAGGTGCCGGCGTGGGCAGCGATTTCGATAGTGGGGGCGTCTGCCTTGCCGGGCACAGCCTCGGCGGTGTTCATGACTTCCTCGTCCATGGCTAGAACCTGCCCGGGTGCTCGGCGCACAGGTCATCACGCATGGCGTAGACGCGACTCATGGCTTCGGACTCAAACCAGGCTAGGCGCTCCTTGCGCTTGAGCTCGGCAGGCGCGTCGGAAAGCGAAATTGACTTGCCGGCGCGGATCCAGCACTTTTTGGGGCGCATGATCTTTTTGCCCGCAGGCGTAATATCGGACCAGCCGCAGATGGCGAGCGGGTTGACGGGCGCCTTACCCATCTGGGCGATGAGCGCAAAGCCGCCGTGGACCTCGGGCTTGATCTCGCGCGAGCGGATGCGCGTACCCTCGGGGAAGATCAGGACGTCCTCACCGCGCTGCAGCGCATGCTGGGCGGCACGCAGGCACTTCATGTCGGCGGTGCCGCGCTCGACGGGAATGCCGCCCACGCGGCTAAAGGCCCAGCGCACGATCTTGCTCTTCGCAAACTCGGACTTAAAAATGGGGCGAATGCGGCGGCCGCCAAAGAACAGCGCCGTCTCCACAGCCAGGAGCTCGGCCATCGATGTGTGGTTGCAGATGACCACGCTGCCGCGGCCTTCCTGGCGCTCAAACAGCAGGTCGCTGTCCTCGACCTTCCAACGCCACATGAGCTTGGAGAAGACCCACAGGATGCCCATGACCACGGCGACGGTGCCGCGGATGAGCGCCGGGAACTCGGCGTAGGGGGCGTTGTAGTAATCCTCGGGCGTCTGCTTAAACAGGCGCATGGGCTACCTCCTTTGGTTGATGAGGCCCTCGATAATGCGGACGACCTCGTCGATGGTATGGGCGGTGGAGTCGACGTGCACGGCGTCCTCGGCGGGGATGAGCGGGGCGACCTCGCGGCTGCTGTCGAGCTTGTCGCGCTGCTTAAGGGCGTCGAGAGTCTCGTCGACCTCGGCCTCGAGTTGCGCGGGCGTGAGCGGCTGAGCGTCGTTTTGGTGGCGCTGCAGCACGCGGCGGCGGGCGCGCTCGCGCGGGTCGGCGGTCAGGAAGACCTTGACCTGCGCGTTAGGGAACACGACGGTTCCGATGTCGCGACCCTCGGCCACGATATCGCGGTCCTCGGCGGCGCGGCGCTGGTGAATGAGCATGGCGGCGCGCACGCCCGGGTAGGCCGAGACCTTGGACACGTTGGCGTCGACCTGCGGGGTACGAATGGCGGCCGAAGCGTCCTGGCCGTCAATGGTCAGGCGCGTATCCTCGCCGGTGCCGTTGGTAAAGCGAATCTCGATCTGCTCAGCGAGGGCGTCGATGGCCGCCTCGTCGTCCAGATCGATGCCGCGGTCGAGCGCGGCGAAGGTGACGGCGCGATACATGGCGCCCGTGTCGAGCTTGTTAAAGCCCAGCTGGCGGGCGATCTCCTTGGCGATGGTGGACTTGCCGGAACCGGCGGGGCCGTCGATGGCGACGATCATGCAATGCTTCCTTTCGATGGTTGACGTGCTGGTATGGTTCGCGGGCGCTGGGGCGCGGCGGGTTGCCTAGCCCGTGTAGCGCTCGCGGTAGGTGTTGCGCTTGGGTGCGGAGCCGTGGCTGCCGTGGTGACGCATGCGGCTGGCGGGCGCGTCTTGGGGCTTACCGCCGTTGCGCTTGGCGCTCGCCTGCTTGGGCGGGATGCCGCCGGCCTTGAGGATCTGTACCTCGCGGTCGGTGAGCTCGCGCCACGAGCCCTTGGCCACGTCCTTGAGCTCCAGGCCGGCAAAGTTGCAGCGATGCAGGCGGATTACCGGATGGTGAATCTTGCTCAGCATGCGCTTGACCTGGTTCTTGCGGCCCTCGCGGATGATGACCTCCACGGCGGTGGTGCCGGGCTTTACGCCTTGTGGTGCCACGGCCTCTGCCTCGCGCGCGTTGATGACGCGGCAGATTGCCGGCTGGCACAGGCCGTCGTCGAGCTCGATGCCACGGCGGAGCGGGTCTAGATCGCGGTCGGACAGCTGGCCGTCAACGAGTGCCTGGTAGGTCTTATAGACATGCTTGCTGGGGTGCAGCAGGTCCTGCGACAGGTCGCCGTCGGTGGTAAAGAGCAAAAGGCCTGTGGTGTCGCGGTCCAGGCGGCCCACCGGGAAAAGTCCCGGAAAGCGGTCGCGGGGGACCAGGTCGGCCACGCAAGGGCGCTCCTGCGGGTCGCTCATGGTGGTGAGGTAGCCGGTCGGCTTGTAGAGCATCAGGTATACGGCGCCCTGGTTGAGCTTGACGGGCATGCCGTCGACCTCGATGTGATCGCGGTCGACGTCGACTTTGGTGCCCAGCTCGGTCGCGACCTCGCCGTTAACGGTCACGCGGCCGGCGGTCATCAGGTCCTCTGAGCCGCGGCGGCTCGCCACGCCCGCTCGTGCCAAAAAGCGCTGCAGGCGCATGGTGTGCGGATAGACGGGCTGGGCGTCGGCTGCGGGTACTGCGTTGCCCATGGCGCGCGTCTCCCCCACTTCGTTAGTCCTCGTCATGCAAATCCTCCGAGGTCTCGTCGACGTCCAGGGTTTCCAAGCCCTCGACTGCATCAACATCTTCAACATCGGTATCGAGCAGTTCGCGCTCTTCGTCCAGGTCCTCGGCCTGCTCCTCGAGCGTGGACTGAATACTGCGGCCGCTCAGGCGCTCGCGGATAAACTGACGCGACTGCTCGTCGGGGGCAAACTGCTCCAGGTCGGGCAGGTCGCGGGTGGAGCGCAGGCCGAACTTTTCCAAGAAAGCGTTGGTCGTGCCGTAGATGATGGCCTGACCGCGCTGGGGGTCACGACCGAGCTCGCGCACCAGGCCCTTGTCCACGAGCGACGCGATGACGCCGTCAGAATTGACGCCGCGGATGCCCTTGACCACCTCGCGCGTCACGGGCTGGTGGTATGCGATGACGGCCAGTGTTTCGAGCGCCGCCTGCGACAGCTTTTGCGTGTCCCAGCTCAGCACATAGGCCTCGACCACGTCGTGGTAGGCGGGATGCGTAAACAGGCGCCAGCCGCCGGCGACCTCGCGCAGCTGAAAGCCACGGTTGGCCTCCTCGTACTCAACCTTGAGCTCGGCGAGCAGCGATGCGCACTCGCCGGGGGCGATATCCAGCGCACCTGCCAGCACGGGTGCGCTTACGGGATCGCTCGACACCAGCAGGAGCGCCTCCAAGGCGCCTTTGAGACTGTTTGTCTCCAGCGTGGAAAGGGTTGACATGGTTGCCGCTCCTATTCGGTGAGCTCGGGGCCCTCGCCGGGTACGTAGGCCTCGGCGCCCTCGACGCGGTTGATGCGGATGGTTCCAAAGATCTCGTCCTGGCTCAGGGTGAGCGAGCCACGCTTGGCGAGCTCCAACATGGCCAGGAAGGTGACGACGAGCTGCTCGGTGGTGGCGTCGCCGTCCAGCAGCTCGCGGAAGGTGCAGGTTTGGTGCGCCATGGTAAAGCGGTCGACCGAAGCCACGGTCAGGTCGAGCGGCACTCGATGCGGTGCCACGTGCTCGGCCTCCAGCAGGAAGGTCTGGCGCTTGCCGTCCAGGTCGGCGCAGATGACGGCCAGGCCGCGCAGGGTAATGCCGGCCAGGTAGTCGGGCATGAGGCCCAAAAACTCGGGGTCTGGGCCGGCCACGCGTGGATGCATGCGGCTCTCGGCCTGCATGCGCGCGCCAAGGGCCGCCGCCGCGCCCTTAAACTGCTTGTAGGCAATCAGGCGCTGAATCAGGACCTCACGCAGGGCGTCACCGTCGAGGGCGTTGAGCTCCTCGAGATCCTCGTCAAATTCGTCATCGTCGTCGGCTGTGCGCGGAGCCTCCTGCGGCACCAGCGAGGCGGCCTTGATGTCCAAAAGGGTAGCTGCGACCAGCAGAAAGTCGCTCGCCACGTCTAGGTCCAGCGCCTCGATGCGCTCGGCTTCGGCCAGGTATTGCTCGGCCACCTCGCTGATGGAGATGGCGCCGATATCTACTTTTTGGCGGGTTACCAGCTGCAGCAACAGGTCGAACG
This sequence comes from uncultured Collinsella sp., assembly GCA_958413765.1. GTDB lineage: Bacteria > Actinomycetota > Coriobacteriia > Coriobacteriales > Coriobacteriaceae > Collinsella. The sequence continues at coordinate 32,872 of CATYVH010000002.1, read as the reverse complement.
GTCCGCTGTAGACCTGCGTCGACACGCGATACGACATCTTCGACCTCCTTTGACGGCGCCTTCGCGGCGCGGTTTGGGTGCATGTTGCGACCGTTTTGCGCGGTCGACCTGTTAGTTTACCTTAGATGCCGGCGATTGCGAAGTTGAGCAGCCACTCGGCCAGCGGATACACGGTAACGTCGAAATAGCAGCCGATCACGTCGATGCCAGTCCACATGGGCAGCAGATACAGCACAATGATAAGGATCGGCATGGCGTATTGCTGCAGGTGGTAGTAGTTGGCGAGCGCCTTGCCTTTGAGGAATGGGACGATGATCGACGAGCCGTCGAGCGGCGGGATCGGGATGAGGTTGAAGAACGCGAGTGACAGGTTGACAACGATAAACGTGGCGCCGAAGCTCATGATCTGTGACGCCATGGCAAAGGACATGCCGGTATAGAGGCTGCCGTACGTTGCACGCATGAGGCCGGCCGCGAGGCACGCAAGTGCGATGTTCGATGCGGGGCCGGCTGCGCTCACCAGGACCTCGTCGCGCTTGGGGTGCTTGAGGTTGTTGAGGTAGACGGGCACGGGCTTGGCGAAGGCGAACACCGGGCCGCCGGCGGCAAGCATGAGCAGCGGCAGGATGATGGTGCCAAACGGGTCGATATGGTTAAGCGGGTTGAGCGACACGCGGCCGCGCGAACGGGCCGTCTTGTCGCCGAGCGCCCAGGCCGCGGCGGCGTGTGCGCTCTCGTGGATCACGATGCCCACGATGACGGCAACGGCGCTGGCGAGCAGGTTCATGAGGTAGCTGCTGGACATGGCGCTCCTCTAGCGGACGCGACGCGAGGCGCGCGTGAGCAGGTAGTCGATCACAAACAGGATCACGGCGAGGATGGCGTAATCCAAGCGGAACACACCGCCAAAGGGCGACGTGATGACGCCGTAGCCGGCGATGGCGCTCGGCAGGGCGCGCGAAAGCTCGACGACAAAGCCCACGATCTGCAGCTTGGCGGTGAGGCCGCTAAAACACAGCAGCACGGTCATCGCGCTCATAAAGATGCCGCAGATGCGACAGGCGATGGCGATGATGCTCATCGCCACGGCAGCGGCCTTACGAGAGTTCACGCGCGGTCTCCTCTTCGATCTGGGTGGAAAGCTCCAGCCATTCGTCCTCGAGCTTGGGTAGCTCTTGCTTAAGGCCGTTATATTCCCCCAGCGCGGCGTTGAACTTGTCTTGATCGGCATAAAGCTCTTCGCTTGCCATCAATTCCATAAGCTCGTCATAGCGGGCACGCTTTTTGTCGAGCTCCGTCTCGATCTTCTTGAGCTGGTTGCGCACGCCCTTGAGCTTTTTATTGAGCGCGGCGCGGGCTTGGGCCTCGGCGCGCTTTTGCTCCTTGGTCTTTTTGCCCTCGGCAGGCTTAGGCGCCGCGGCGGGGGTGTCGGCCTGGGCGGCGCTTGCCTTGGCGGACTTGGTCGTGGCCGGCGCGCTCTCCGTGGACGCCTCGGCGGCGGCGCGGGCTGCGAGGTCCTCGCGCTTGTAGAGGTAGTAGTCGTAGTCGCCGTCGTAGACCGTGACTTGTCCGTCGCGGATGTCGATGACGCGGTTGGCCACGGCGCGTACCAGGTGCTCGTCGTGGCTGATTAGCACGATGGTACCGGGGAAGTTTTGCAGGGCGTTCTCGAGCATGTCCACCGAGTCGATGTCCAGGTGGTTGGTGGGCTCGTCCAGGCACAGGAGCGCCTCGGGGGCCACGAGCATCTTGGCCAGGGCCAGACGCGCTTTTTCGCCGCCGGAGAGGACGCGAACCTGCTTCTCGATGGAATCGTTGTCGCTAAACAGGAAGGCGCCCAGTAGGCTGCGCTGCTGCGGCACGGTCCACTTGGGCGTGACGGTGTCGATCTCTTGCAGGACGGTGTTGGACTCGGTCATGCCCTCGAGCGCGTGCTGGGCGTAATAGGCCACGCCCACGTTGGTGCCCAGGTCGCGGGTGCCGGTGGTGGGCGGCTCCAGTCCGGCGATGATCTTCATGAGCGTGGACTTGCCGGCGCCGTTGGGGCCGACGAGTGCCACGTGCTCGCCGCGGTAGAGCTTGAGGTCGATGTCGCTGTAGATGTGCTTTTCGCCGTAGGACTTGGAGACGCCCTCGAGCGCCACGACCATGTCGCCGGAGCGCGGCGGATCGGGGAACTTAAAGTCGATGTGCTTGTGGCCCTCGGGCAGGATGACGAGCTCCTTTTTGATCTGCTCGATCTTGCGGATGCGCTCCTGGGCCTGGGCGGCCTTGGTGGGCTTGTAGCGGAACTTGTCGACGAAGACCTGCATATGGGCGATGTCGCGCTCCTGGGCGGCACGCTTGGCGCGCATCTGCTCCAGGTTGTCCTCGCGCTGCTTGAGGTAGCTGCTGTAGTTGCCGGTGTAGGTGGTCACGCGGCGGTTCTCGAGCGCGGCGACGTGGTCGACGCAGGCGTCCATGAAGGCGCGGTCGTGGCTGACGATGAGAACGGCGCCGTCGTAGTTGGCGATAAAGCCGCGCAGCCACTGGACGCTCTCGAGGTCCAGGTGGTTGGTGGGCTCGTCCAGCAGCAGCAGGTCGGGGTGGTGCAGGAAGAGCTTTGCCAGCGCAATACGCATCTGCCAGCCGCCGGAGAACTCGGAGCACGGGCGTTCAAAGTCGGTGACTTTGAAGCCCAGGCCGGACAGGATTTTGCGGGCGTTGCTCTCGAGCTCGTAGCCGCCCAGGTGCTCAAAGCGGTCCTGGACCTGGCCGTACTCGTTAAGGAGCGCGTCGACGTCCTTGCCCTGCTCGGAGAGCTCGGTGATCTGGGCCTGCAGTTCGTTGGCGCGCTCGCCCATGCGGCGGATTTCCTTGGCGGCGGCCATGACCTCGGCGAGGATGGTGGTGTCCTTTTGCTCTAGGTTGGATTCCTGCTCTAGGTAGCCCACCTGGCAGTCCTTGGCGTACTGGACCTGGCCGGCGTCTGGGCTGTCGATGCCCATGATGATCTTGAGCATGGTGGTTTTGCCGGCGCCGTTGGGGCCCACGAGCGCGAAGCGCTCGCCGGGGTTGATCTGGAAGGACGCGCCACTAAAGAGGACGCGCGCGCCGAAGCTTTTTTCGATCTTGTCGACCAGGAGGATCATGCTGCCGCCTTTGACCTTGTGTGCCTATATGAAAAAAGGCCCCAACTTGCGTTGGAGCCTCATTCAATGCTCGGGTGGAGACGAGGGGGATCGAACCCCTGACCTCTTGACTGCCAGTCAAGCGCTCTCCCAGCTGAGCTACGCCCCCGTGCGAAAAAGTACTATACGGGAACTCGGACGGCGATGCAAGGACATTTTTGGAAAAACTTTCGCCCGCGCCGGCGCGCGCGGAACACGACCTGCCCCGCGCAACCAGGTTTCCTGTGCGCCGCCAGTCCCATTATCGGGTCCGATTGCGAACCGCCCCTCCTCTGCGCCTCAGAACTATGCCGGTTTACTACGATGAATCAGGAATGTTCAACCACGCACGCCTTTTCGCCCAACCGTCGGGCTCCCTACCTGTGGTTTTGCAAACGGAGAACACGCGGTGCTCGGGAGTCGCCGATCCATCGTAGTAAACCGGCATGGTATTGAAATGACATCGGCTTGATTTCACGGTTAAATGTGTTGGAGCCTTGAATTAATGGCCTTAATTTTTTCTAAAACACGTCTTTTCTGCGACGCGCCTAGATTGGTTGTTGTTTAGCATTGGACTTGATCTTGCGTTGTGCGACTTGCTCGTGCATGGTAGTATTTCACGACGTGAAGCGAAGAAATTAGGCCTGAGTTGCTTTATTAGAGTTGCATTCACCGTTCATAAGGGCTCTTGGCGCAACGGTTAGCGCAGGGGACTCATAATCCCTGGGTTCTGGGTTCGAATCCCGGAGGGCCCACCAGAGTATTTTGAGGCCGGGCATTACGCCCGGCCTCTTTGTTATTAGCGCTGCAAACTAGCTTTGCCATCCAGAGACGTAAAGTTATTAACATTCATATTCGTAATTAACAATGGGTATGTCGCCAAGATGCTACCCAACCAACACATGGCGTCAATCCTTAAATAAGAAAAAGGCCCCAACTTGCGTTGGAGCCTCATTCAATGCTCGGGTGGAGACGAGGGGGATCGAACCCCTGACCTCTTGACTGCCAGTCAAGCGCTCTCCCAGCTGAGCTACGCCCCCGTGCGAAGAAGTACTATACGGGAACTCCCCCGCCGATGCAAGGACAATTTTGGAAAAACTTTCGGCGGAGCGTAACGGGTGCGTGGCGTATCGCGCGGCCGCTGGCTCGGGACGCGCGGGGACCGTGACGCCCGGACCCGCCCGCGGGACGGTGGGTGCGGGAGCCCGGTCGTGTGCACCTCGGGGCCCGATCCCACCCGCGGGGCGCGCCCCGCGGGCGGCGGCAAGCCCGCCGCCTACCTTCCCGGGGCTCGGCATGCCGAGCCCCAGATGCCGTCGGCCAGACCAAAGCGATCCGCGGTGCTTCCGGGGGCTGAGCCCCTCTGCACACCTTCGGGCCAATTTACGGAACCGTGCGTAGCTCGCCCCAGCTGGTCGCTTCATAAACAGACCGGTTTACTACGCCGATTCCCGTCTTTTCGACCTCGCGTCTATTTTCGCAAAACGGGCAGGCAATCTACCTGCGGTTTTACGAGCGGCGAATTCGGTGTGCTCAGCCACCCTCACTCCAACGTAGTAAATCGGCATGGTTTTAAAATGGCACTTAATTACTGGCAGCATATAAAGTATTGAGAAATGCTCATTTGGGCATTATTGCTTACCAATACCAAGCCAATTGCACAGAACGTTGGCCCGCAATCTGGTCTCAGCGCATCTCATCGCTTCAGTTTTTGGTTTGTAGCGCAACTCCAATCGCTCACACACGCCGTGAATGATGGCATCAAGCTGATCGTGATTATTGAGCATGTCATGGGTTACAAGAAATACGTCGTATCCCATGCTTTGCAATGCTGTCATTCGTGTGGCATCGTGGTCAAGCACGGCGCCCGATCCATGGATAACCTCCCCTTGAAGTTCGATAATCACAGCCTTCATTGTTATTGGGTTTACGATGACGATATCGCCATAACAGATTTTCTGACCTGCGATTTTCCGAGCTGAATTCGACAGCGGTGTTAAGTCGTTGACGTATATGTTTTTAAACTCCGCTCCGCCGGCACGCCTCGGATGACTTAGCAACATGATTCCAGCAACTTCTAGCGGGGATGCCGCAATACCCATTACCTGCTGCGCGGCTTTGTAGAATTGCTTTCCCCACATCTCGCCCTTAACCTTAGCTGCAAATTTGTGAAGTTCTTCTAATTCAATAAGAGGCTTTCTCATCCAGAGCGACGTGCCCTTTCCGTTAGCTTTATTTCCGGATCCATCATCCTGCTGCCCACTTTGATTATTCTCGCCGTCCTTCTGGTGCGCCCGAGCATAGACTCGCTTCCATGGGGCCTCGTCCTGGGATTCGTCTAGTTCAAACAGACTTTCTGTGGTGTAATGCTCTTCCTCTGAATTTGCCTGCTCAAGTGCCATGTTGACCGCGAGCGATGGTTTAAAAACCGAGAACCATCCGCAAAACTCGTACATAGCCAGAACTAGGTCGCATGAAGACACGCTTCGAGTCATGGTGAATAGCGTATTAAGAGGGTCTGTGACGCTAAAGCCCATACCCGTGTCGATGGAAACCTTCTCTGTATAGGCGCTGTTCCATCGAATGGTCCGTCTTGTCTCGGAATGTAGGTTGCTTCGTGTTGATGCTGCTGTGATGACTGGCGTCTTGAGGACTTCGGTTACGAAAGGGGCTTGGGACAGGGCTCGCCAGCCTTCTTCGGAGTTGGGCAGGCGCGGGTAGAGGTCGCGCACCTGCGGTGGGCAGCGCCAGTAGCGGAATGCGGTGTTTGCGCAGACGATTTCGTCCATTTGCGTCTCCCCTGGTATCGGCCATTGACCGCGCGGATTGCGGACATCGCCGATTATCTACTGGGGCATCATGCGGGTAAGTACCGGAAGCTGACCAAACGCTGGCCAATAGTTTGACGAGTTCTGCCAAAAATCCCTCGTGTGATAGAAATCCGCTGGAAGGAGCTCTGGGCGTGTGGTCCCTGTCTCCACATTTGCGCTCGTATCATATGGGTAATTCAATGAAAATACGCATGCGTTATATACAAAACGTGCAATGACGTCAGCAAAAAAGTTGTGATAAAAATTACGTCTTAGACGACTACGTTTTATTTTTGGTGTAACCCTTGGTGTCAAAAAAAGGCCAGAGATTTAACATCTCTGGCCTGTACTTTTGATGGTGGGCGATACAAGATTCGAACTTGTGACCCCATCCGTGTGAAGGATATGCTCTACCCCTGAGCCAATCGCCCGTCGCCTTTCGGCAAAAGAGATACTATCATAGCCGCGCGAGGTTTTCCAAGAACTTTTTGCCCCCGATTTTAAATTCGTGAGAGCAAACCGCACTGTTTCAACCCAGTCAACCAACAAAACCGCAGCTTAACCACCCTTTATCGTTTAATCCACGAGGTTTCGGGACGGCAGATAAGTCGCGCGTTGTTGTAAGCCATGTCGAGCGTGAGACAGGTACGCGCTGCGTAGAAACCGTCCTCGCGCTGGATGGTCAGCGCCAGCTCGGGCTTGTCGCCGGTCAGGCACAGCGGCAAGAGCAGCTGGATCCGGCCGCCGTAGAACTGCGGCACAGCGAGCGTGTAGTTTGCGGCGGCGCGGCGGGCGGCCTCGACGACGGCGCCCTCAAAAGCGCGGCGCAGCAGCAGCGAGTTGTCCTCCCCCATCAGGCTGGCGGGGATGCGCATAAGGTTCTCCTCGTCGCCCAGAATGTGGTCGATGTTGGAGCGGATGGGCAGTCGATAGTCAAAGACCAGCTCGGAGGGGTCCTCGGCAAAGCGCACGCGGCACGGCAGGTACTCAAACGAGACCAGCATGGGGTCGCTCTCCTTAAAGAAGCCCTTCAAAAACCAGCGCTGGCGCGCGTCGGGCTTGGTGTTGGGCTCAAACAGGCCGTAGATGGTCTCGTAGCGGCGCGTGTACAGGCCGGTGTTGAACAGGCAACGGTCCTCGTCGAACACCAGCGGCAGATTGGACGGCGTGGTCTGGTCCACGTCGCGCTCGGTCAAAAACACCGCGCGGCTAAACGAAAACGACAGGTAGTTTTTGAGGATGCGGTTGCTGGGACCCCAGTCCTCGGGATCGGCGAGGTCGACCAGGCGGTCGTAACAGGGCTCGGGGCAAAACGCGAAGTCGTACACATTGCTGCACAGAGTGCTGGGGATCTCCATGTGGTGTCCAATCAATTCATTAACCGGCGTGCGGATGCTTAGATTCTATACGAGCGACAGATCGCCCGTGCCCGCAACGAATCCGCAGCGCAGCTCTTCGGCTATCTCGCTGTTCGTGCGGCGACTGGAAACGAGGTCCTGGATCCAGGCGTAGTACTGGTTGTCTTTTGGTTCGGGGCTGTCAGACAGCACGACCGGAGTGCCTGCGAACCTTAAGACGGACAACGCAAAGACAAGGCTGGTTCGTTTGTTACCGTCTTCAAAGATGTGGTCCTTGACCATGTGCTCGGCCACGTAGGTGACCTGGTCAAAGATGTCTGCGAAGCGATCGGCCGGCGATTGACCGAATATCGTACAGAATGCACCCGCAAGCACGGACTCGACGCGTCCAAGCTCAAGCGCGGCCCGGTCGCCTGTGGCGTCGGTTGTATAGCAGCGCCCGACCGTCATCAACGTGCTGTGCAGGCGCATCACGGCCGCGGCCATATCTTCGAGCGAACCGGCATCATCGAGCACGAGCGGCGCGAACGGATGCGCTCCCCGCTTCGTGTCCGCCATCATGAGTTCTCCAAGAGCCTGAGCGCGTTGGGCATGTTCGAAATGGTCAGCCGAATAGCTTCGTCGATTGACGTGGTGCCGCCGAGCAAAATCGGTGATGCTGAATTTGCCACGTGCGCAGTTGAATGATCTTCTTGAGCAACGCAATCAGCGCCGTCATCTTGTTGAACATAGCTCCAAGGCATGTCTGACTCCTCTATAGCTTTACAGACGAAATAGCCTGCGAGTCGTACTCCAGAGCAATCGGTTGCCAGACGAGGTCTTCGATGGTGCAGTTTAGGGTGTCTGCAAGCGCCAATGCCGAGGAAACCGAGGCGCGGCGTAGGTCGAGCTGGTTCTGCTCGTAGAGTTGTATGGCGCGAAGCTTAACCCCCGATTGGGCGGCGAGCTGTTTTTGCGTTAGTCCGGCAGCCTTTCGTGCCGCCTTGAGGCCCTTTTTGTCTGCCTGGGCGTAGTTCCATTTTTCGATGACAATCTGGGCGAATTTATCTTCGGAGGCCTCGTGGAGCGGATGGTACGAGCCGATGATCCAATCGAGCGGAGCGACTTCGAGTAGCTTATTAAAGCCCAAGCTGCTCATCCATTGCGTATAGGCCATAACCCACCCCGCCCAATACTGAGGCGAACGGTCGAACGGATAGGTCTCCCTACATCTGACGGGGGTCAGTCCCGCATGGGCGATAATATCGCGCGCGAGCTCGTCGCCCGTCATGCCGCAGACGACGCGAGGCATACCGCGCTCAAACTGTTTCATCTCAAGAGCGTTCGACATGATCGCCGTTAACTCGGCTGGAGTCAGCCCTTGGTCACAGAGAGCAAAATCGACCGCCTCGCCCAGCGTTCTCATGGCATCCTCGAGATACATCTCACTGTAGGCGTAGGTCATCGCCCGTCATCCCCTCTCGAATGATATCGACGATACGTATTCCCTCAAACGGGTTTTCGGCAAGGAGCTCCCGATACTGCGCCCTTGCCGCTTCATCTCGTTCCTTGGCCAATGGACCATACAGAGCTTGCTGCGCGCGTTCAAATCCAGCAAAACGAATGCTCTTAAACGCACGCTCGCTTTTGAGCACAATCTGCTCCCCCAGGTTACCGAGCCTCATAGATCGTCCAAGCTGATCGACGGTGATCGTATTGTTTACAAAAGCTCTGGCATAGCTAAAGTACGAGTCGTCCGCACGCCACCCCCTTATTACGTCGCAAGTGCTCGTCCGAGGTAGAAAGTGATCATGGAGATATTCGCACGCCCCCGCGGCAATGGCGGTATCTTTGCGAAAAGAACGATGCTCAACGAGCAACGCTATCCAATGCAGGACGCAATATTGCGGCGATAGCAAGTCGAGAACTTTGAGATCGGCTATATCGAGTTCATAGCGATTCGCAAAGCCATCGGCATCCCGAGAGCATGCCCATTCCCTTGCAAGGTCGAGGCTCTCTGTGCAATAGAATCCCTGTCCATAGTCGTTATGGATTTTCCCCAGGCCAAGCTGGGGAGCCTCAATGATTTTCTGAGAACCATGCCATAGTTCCACGCGAGTCTCCTAACAGGTATCGCCCTAGCGATAGTATAACATACTATCGCTAGGGCGATACCTGTATTCAAATAGCAAGAGGGTGTCTGGAACCGAGTTTGAGTTCAATACTTGCTTCTAAGGCTCACCGAGTCCGGAAGTATGCGACAAAATTCAGACTTGCTGATCATGCCGGAGCACACTAACGCCTCGTCCTGCTTACAGAGCTTCATAGACACGCACCTCATCTTGCTTGATACTTTTGCGGAAGGGCAGGCGCATGTGCTCTGGTGGGTTGGTGACGATATCAACCTTTCGCCCAAGTTCCCTCTCGAGCTCATGGGAGAGTTCGTAAAGCGTGCCGAACGTCATGGTGTTGCCGCAGACTAGGCGCAAGTCAATATCGCTATCGGGCGTTTGTTCGCCTCGGGCAAACGAGCCAAATAAATATGCTTCGCTGACGTCGTATTGAGCAAGCACGCGAGAGGCGGAGGTGGATATGTCGGTAGGCGAAATCATGGGTTATTTGCCGTTCAACAGTAGAACGTCAGGGGGCCAGCGTCGAAACCACCGGTCCGGCTTTTTGGCGTTCGGCGAGCTCGAAGATAAACGGGGCGTTTGATCTAACGAACTCGGTCAAAAATCCAGGTCGTCACTAGAAAAACCTTCGACATTGAACCAATTAACCGCAGGCAAGAAGCATTCCGCATGGCCAAAGCCAAGGTCAACCGGACGCTCGACGGCTACGCGAACGGTCCCGTCATCTCGTTTTTCTGAGTAAGCAAACTGAGTGCCGTCATCTAGCTGAACATAGCTCCAAAGCATTGCTACCTCGTTTACAACTTTTTGAGTTAAAAGCCTGCCCCTAACGCGGGATGAATCGCACTAGTTACCCGATCCAAATACGTCATCTACAAGATCAGGCAAGTCTGTCCATACTTGATAGGCGACAACGTTGTCCGGATTCATTTCTCTTGCACGACGTTTATCATCCGTATTGTGCTTTGCGGCATTGGTCAAAGCCTGGCCCTTGTTGCCGTCAATCATTTCGAGATTTACCGACTTGAACTTTGACGCGGAGGACCTGTTGGGGTCAGTAGATTTTAGAACGCCAAGGTCGCGCGCTCTTTTCTCACATTGTGGCGTCGATGCAAAAGTTTCCGGGCATTGTGAGATATGATCGATAAGCCATACTTCAAAACATGGATTAGAGATTGCGAGCCTAACTCCCTTTGTCTTTGCTTCTCGTTCTGCTGCGGCTAGGTTTCTGAACTCATCTGAATCGACCACGATCCATGCGGAACTCAATGCTTCGATTTCGCCTGCTTTAACGGCCTTTTTATCTGAATCGAGCTCTCGCGAAAGCTGCTTGGCCACCTTCAAAGGGTCTCCGTCAATATGCCGATACAGCACGCTTCCGCGAACGTCCATTTCAGTAATAAGGAAGTTAAAATATTCGGTTTCGGTCACCTTTCCATTGGACACAATTAGGTGGCGCGTTCGCTTGGCTCTTGTCTGCTTTTTGCGGCCGCGAGCAAGCCCTCTCCTTTCTGCCTTAGCCATTTATGTCAGCGCCTTCCTTCATGAGTTGGGCCACAAGTTGATGAAAACTTGGGTTGGGCAGCGGCACATAGACACCGTTTAAGTAATTGCGCCCCAGATTCTCATTTGCACGAGGCGAATACTCCATCGCAGCAATTAATTGCGAAGCACCTTCAGAGTCCTTTTCCACAAACCAGACCTGGTCACGTTCAAGCACCTCTTCCATAGGGCTGGTTCGCGTCATCAAGGTGACATCATGGGTCGAGAAGATTAGCTGCGCGCCCTTTGGATTTGTGTCGGGATCGGCGAACAGTGAGACGAAGTCGCGCAGGAGCGTAGGATGAAGGCTCGAATCAAGCTCGTCAATTACTGTTGTGGCCCCACTGCTTAAAGAACGTAAGGCTACCGAGAAAAACGCCAGCGCAGCTTTTGTGCCCTCCGATTCATGGGCGGAGCCCAGCCAAAAGCCATCTCCCGAGCCTTTATGGTGGAAGAACAGGTCATAAGCGAACGACAATTTAAAGTCTTCTGCAATTTTATTACGTGCCTCTTCCGGAATCTCATCGAGTCCAATGAGTGAGTCTTTTAAACCCATGACGCCTTCCGATTGACGGACATCTATGCCGTCAATTCCGATATCAGCATATTTAATGAGCTGAGATAGCATCTGAGCTCGAGCGTCATCGTTGATAAACAGCTTTTTTATGGTGGCGAGTTCTGCTAGATAATGCGTTGCATCATAGAGATTGATGTCATTGGCAAGAGCTGTGAATGCGGGTTGAATTACATCACTTCCAGCCGCCGCTGCGGCAGATAAGAACAAAGAATTATTGCGCGTGATATCCCAAAGTTGTTTTTTTGCACCTGTAAAGGTACTACCAAATTTAATTGACTGTTCCCCGTTTATCGAAGAGCGGTCATAGAGAAGGGACGGCTGTTTTGATCGATACACAGTGAGGTTCTCATATGTAACCTCATTTTTGTTCACACCAAATGAAAACTCATACTTTAAGTTGCTAGCGATAAAATCTATCGAGAATTCTGTGTCACTTGATCGGGATTCCGAGTCAAGTAAAAAGGGGACGATGGGTATTTGAGAATTCGCATCGCCTGCCGCATAACCTGTACGAACAAAGTAAGAGACAAAGTAAAGAGCATTTAGGAAATTTGATTTGCCCGACGCGTTTGCACCGTAAATCGCGGCTACCCGCACGGGTCCAAATTTCTTTTTGCTCGAAATCGGTTCAAACGAGAACTGCTGAGCATCTCGAAAGCTCTGGAAGTTCTTAAAAGAAAAATTGAGAATCATCGTCAGAATCCTTTTCACAAAAGCCGACGCCCATGACATCCTTTAATTACAACGACAATTATATTGTTTTAAAACCAATATTTGTTAGTTATGAACAAATATCCGCTTTAAATCGAGACATAAAACAAGAGTTTCAATCGGTCTTGTAGATAGGGGCGTTAATGCGCGTTGGTACAGTTGCCTGAGATGGGTGGCGAATCCGAGCAAAGCGAATGCTCAGTCTTTCTTTAGCGAATCGAAGTCAATCAGCTCTAGCTGCTCGACGAACTTCTCGAGATACGAGGCGACTTGCTCGTTGTTCACGAATAAAGGTCTGTCCTGCGTCAGCTTGCCCGACTTGTAGGACGGATATCGGAGGCTGATGCCGTTGTCGTCGATGTTGGCAATGCTGTTCACGAATGCCCCCATATTCTTGATGACCTGTCGGTCCTCGCGCCCCCTTTGTTCCGGGAACCGCGAGAGCAGGGAGTTCCAGAGTCCTGAGAGGCCGTGGTTCCCCTTCGGCTCACGGCCGCACTTCCTAATCGCCCGCTTGATAGCGAGTTCCATACAGTGCCTCGTGAGAAATAGCACAGGAATCGCGTAGGAATGATTTAGTATCACGTACATGCTTGGCCTATCGATAGCCGTCCTGCCGGCTGCGGCCAACACCTTGGCAGCATTGAGGAATGAGCGGATGAACTCGTCTTCGAACATCTGGTCCTTGAGCTCAGGCTTCATAAGAGCAGACAAGTCAAGCAGCGAGAAGCTGTTGAGCGTCGGGTCTTCCAGGCCCTTCATCTGCGGCTTCATCGCGCGGCTCTTTTCGTATTTGGGGAAGACATGGTTCTTGAACGCGTCGCCCATCTAGAGCACCTCCCCGGTGGTCGCTACCATCTTCGCCTCCCGACCGTCGGTCAATGAACACGGTCACGAGCTCGCCCTTGGTCTTCGTGACGATAGTCATGAATCACATGTCTATTTTATTTGCTACAAAGGACTATGATTCGGATTAATTTGAACAGCTTGTTTCCTGCTCTTGGTCCGCTTCGGCGGCTTGGGGTGGTGCTGCACTGTCTATCTCAGAGTCCAATAATCACACACTAGTGATTGAGGTCTGCATCAGCAAAAATAATAAACCCCGTTAGCAAGCTCGTTCCATTTTTGCTTAAGAAAGGCCTCATTGTAACAACCCATTCAGAAGCCAACTTCATTTTCTTGGAATTGATGTTTCCGGTGATCACTTTACCTGAGGGTATTTCAAGAACAACTTCTTTTTGCTGATATTGAGCATGTAGGTGAGGCTTGTTGTGGCCGTTTTCGGAAGTGTGAATTATAAATTTAATCTCATTTTCCTCCCCAACACGTCCTCGCTTCGAGATGTAGTCGAATATGCATTGCCATTCGCGCATTTCTGGAGCTTGAAAGTGTAACCAAACGGCCATTGTCTCCCCTTCATGTTCGGCATGTTGCTTTGCAGTCATGTTAGACGGATGAAGTCAACGTCACATTATTAGGCTATTTCATTTAAGATATTAACGAAGTCAGCTCTACGGTTTGCGTTGCTTTTGCTGCACTCGAGTGGCGAGCCATAGGTTCAATGGCAATCTTGCGTTCAAGAATTCAACCCGTCAATCAATGCTCTCATCGTGGAGTCCAGTATTTTGAGTGGTCAATTCGCGATGAGCGGCGAGTAGCAAGTAATGAATGCTCGGGCACTGTGCTCTTTTGAAAACGAGCGCCTCAGCAGCGATGTACGGCGCACAAAAGTGCTGATCCCAGCAGGAATAGCGCTAAGGAGGCAGCGATCCAGTTGCTGTCGCCGGTCTTGGGGAGCATCGGCGTCGTAGCCGTTGCGGATTTGGGCATGGTCTTCTTGGTGGCTGTGGTCTTGGTCACCGTCGTCTTGGTTGTCGTGCTTGTCTTGGGAGTCGCGGCTGCCGGCTTCACCGCGGAGTCCGTCGCCGGTTCCGCACTAGGTTGCCCCGCAGCGGGATCAGCGCCATCAGCAGTCTCACCCGTCCCGCCGCCCGGCACGTTGCTTCCATCGGTCTCCCCCGCCGGTGGCGTGGCGACATCGGGCTCAACCACCACATGCGGTGCCATCGCACCGGAGGCATTCACCACGCCACCAGCGCCAAAAGCCCCGCCAGCAGGCGTCACAAACCGCGCGGACACAAGCGACCCGCCCGTGCACGCAACGCCACCGTCGGCACCGGCCGCATCGAGCCACGAGGCGTCGACAGAAAGCCGACAGCCAATCGCCCCATCGCCAAGGCCTAAGTCCTGCAGATACACGCCGTAGGCGCGCACGCCCGCTCCGGACCCAGCGCCCGCGGCAACGATGCGCCCGCCGCCGCGCACGGTCATGTCGCCCGCGATCACGCCGGCAACCGCCTCGTCCGTAATATCGGCCCCGTCTGCTCGGGCATCGACGGTGCATCCGTCCACCACGAGCGCCCGCGAAACGTGGATCCCGCACTGCGAGCCCGTCGCCGTCAGGGTCCCGGTACCGCGAAGCGTCAGGTTGCCCCACACCTCCATGCCGCACAGCGTGATGTCCGCATCGGGCGCATGCGACTCCGTCACGGAGTTTTGCCCGGCAAGCGTCAGCACCAGGTCGCCTTCGGCGCCGATGGCCTCGCCCGCGTAGCCGTTAAGCTCAAGGTGGTCGGCATCGGTCCAGGCCCAGCCGGGGCCCGATACGCCCGGCTCGCAGTACGTCGCGCCCGCGATGATGAGGCTCTCCGCGCCCGCGGCATAAGAAGGCCCGCCCAGCAAAACGCATAGGCAGGCCATGGCAACAATCGCAATGTAATGACGGCTGGTGTAGGACTCGGCAGCAAACATACCCGCTCCGATCTTCGCAGGAGCCAATAGAATGTGCACCAGAAAATGCCCTGGTAGCAGCAGCTATTAGTTTAGCGAGATCAATGCTGGAGCAAAGAGAAATCGCGTAAGCGATGTCCACAATTAGGTGTAAATCGTTTTGTCAGTCGGTGAAAGGAAGGATAAAATTACGAATGCGAGCGCCACGTCCTCCACAAGTTCTAGAATTTCAGAGACAAAGTCGAAGGGACATGTTAAGGTGCAGTCAGTAAACCTGCCCGGCCTCTGCTTATCATGCACACTGGCGGGTCTTTTTTCAAGTTCTAGGAGCCGAGATAAGTTGGCGGCGGAACGCTTGTTAATCGGCTTCTCCGGATGCTTGCCGATTCGATCGCTCAGGAAGTAGCTCTTAGGGATCCCCGGGTCGTGCGGTCCGTTGCCAAGGTCGCAGTTGATGACTATGCCCAAAGAGGGACACGAGCACGTCGGTCAGAATGCGTTCGGTGGCCAACTTGGCGAAACCCGTCTACGGGCATGGAAACAAAACAAGCGACGCTGCTAATTAGTAGCGCCGCTTGTATCAAACGTCATTGCTCCGGTGAGCTTGGTGGATACTCATAGGTAAGCGAGTCGAGGCGTCCAAGTCTTATGAAAATGACAGTCTAACTCTTGGCCAAGCCAGAGACATATCCCAACGCGTCGGGAAACGACGAGCTCACGGCATCCAGCAGCACGAAGAGCTTGATGCAAGTCTTGCGTCGGACCGGCTTGTACATCATACCGTGCTGGAGGAAGTTTCGGTTAAGCTCGCCCTCTCGCTCGCGGTTGAAGTCATCTCCCGACCTAAAGAAGTAGTCCACGGCATCGCATATGTTGGCAAAGTCGATTAACGAAATGGCCATTGCGGGGAGCTCACCGTTACTTCCATCCGAAAGCGAACGGTTCAGTTTTTCATCTCGCGAGACCAAGACCTTTGTTTATGATTGTCCCTCTCATCTCGCCTAGGCCCACAGCATACGCGAAACAGCTCTCGGTCAATAAGCGAGCAAAGCATCATGGCACAGGGCTTATAGTGCCTCTCGCGGAAGAGCGCGACGGCCTCGAGAAAGTCAACTTTCTTGGTAACACTGCTCTCAAGGCCAGCAATAAGGGCGTCAACATCGAGGAATGAGAGGTAGACGGCATCGGCTTCCCCCAGCGTCGAGGGGCAGTGCGGCGGGGAGTTGTAGGTGAACTGGTTGTTCGTGATTGCCCAGCCATACGAGCCCCAACGCCTCGAATCCTCAAGGATGGCCTCTCAGTCGAGCGAAGCGCCTATCTCCGCTAACTGCTTCATCAAGGAGGCTAGGTTCGAGCAGATGGACTCTCGTAACTCGTCAAGAACACCGAACCAGGAGCTCAGTTGCAAGCTAAGCTGGTCGGCAAAGCTAAAGAGGCCTTCGAGGTTCTTGGTGAATTGCTCGGTCATGGCGCGCACGGAGTCCTGGATCTGTGCAAGGCCTTTGAGGTGCGTGGCGCACGCGGCACAGATGGCGTCCGAAGTGCTAGGAGGAAGCTTTACGATGGCGCCAGAGCCGGCGGCGGTATCGGCAAGCTTTATTCGCTTGACTCTGAGCAAACACCGCCCTGCTGTTCATTAGACAAAGTTAGCTCCTAACACGCGATATCCGAACGAGCCAAACTCGGAAAAACAAAGGGGCTCCGAAGATGATACTCCGGAGCCCCGAATGCTTGTGCTACGCGATTGTTCAAAGGACTTGAGAAACCTCTAACATGCCACTTCTTGCGCAAGGGCAAGAGCTGAGCCTATTGCAAGCCGTATTGTTTGAGAGACGAGTTCGTAGCACCTTCAGCCGTCGCCGTAATGAATGCGAAAGAAATCGTCCTAACGGTCTTTGCAACGAGAGGTTGCCCCCTGTCCCTGGCCGCCTTCTTAATCTTGCCCCACCTCGAATCGTCCTGAATCCTGTCGAGGAAGTCATGGCCTTTCCAGCTCAGCGAGCCGACGCTGAAAGTCCAAATTTCGTCATCCGCGTATTTAACGCTGTAGTGACCAAGGCAAAACTGCTTCGAAAGCGAGTTTGCTGGTATAAGCTATAGCTTCGGCAGAATATCCATCAATCTTGAGATTGATGGGGGCCGAACAGTCATAGTCGTCTAATTTCATGCCAGGATATTGGGGTTTCGTGGCATAAAGATACGGAAAGTGCAGTTTTCGGGGTTCCAAAAACCCTGCAACATCAGCCTATTCCAGGTCGCTCTTTTTGAATGAAGTAGATAGCATCATGAGCAGAACGTTGTTCACTAACCTGCCTCGGAAATTGCAAAGCGCGGTAAATGCGGTTTTGCTAAGGAGCCCCATCTCATCATCGTCGATTCGGCCCTTTTCCGGCGGGCAGTGAACGATAAGGCCGCATCGAGAGCTCTTGCTGTTGATAATCTCTCTAAAGTCATCTTTGTTTAAATATCCGTAAACCACAATCAGCAGGAGCGCATCCTTTACCTTGGATATATGTTTATCCGAAACGCGTTGTATGTTCTTCCTCTTGATCAGACCAGAGTCGGAAAGATCCTCTTCGAGATCGTGGTAGTCCTCGTCATTCGCAACAATCATTATCTTCTTGCCGTACAGCGCAAAGCCAAAGCGCCACGCCGCTTTACCGAGACGCGTGAAGGCTCCGATAACCATTGCGATGACCGACAGGAATCCGATGAATTCGAGCACGAGAGATATGGTTCCTTCAACAGAAAGAATGCCAGAGATTACGTTGTTGATATCCATCGATTAACACCTACTCAACATTGATGAAGAACGGGTTGCTCCAACGGACGCAATAGCCCCTTCGAATTACAAAACATTGAACATAGTGTTTTCCCGTATACGCCGTCTCCTCGCGACGGGAAGTCTTTTCTATGTTTGGGAGCTCGAAACCACCCCTAGGGCAAACCTTCATAGCTTCATCGCCGGTATTCGTGACCTGCCACTTTACCTTGCCATCTTTTACCGGCCCACAGTTCACTCTGTACATGATAGTGGAGCCCTTCGGTATGGGCGCGCCATCGTTTTCGAGTACTCGTATTTCTCCTGAAGGCAATTTGACCGTTGCCGTAATTGTTGCATTTGGCTTACGAGCCTGCATGGGGAAGCCTAACGGTTGCCTGTGCTGAA
This sequence comes from uncultured Collinsella sp., assembly GCA_958413765.1. GTDB lineage: Bacteria > Actinomycetota > Coriobacteriia > Coriobacteriales > Coriobacteriaceae > Collinsella. The sequence goes on along the minus strand of CATYVH010000002.1, from coordinate 14,655 downwards.
CAGACAATGCGTACTGTTGATTTTTTGACTTAGCTGATGACGTGGTTCCGCACGAAGGGCCTCCCGATGGGAAGTTGTTTCCAAGTATTTGCTTCCAGACGCTGTTGCCGGTTCCCTCATCCGCAAGATGCGAGAGGTGCTCGTTGAGTTTGTCCACGAACTGGGCGAAATCGTTATAGCAGTACTTTCCGGCAAGGTTGTTTCCCTCTATGGCTGGATCCTCAATGAAGGGAACCTGGTACGAGTCGAGTTCATCAGCGTATGCAACCGCAAGGTTTGCCATTACCTGCATAACGCAATCCTCGATTGACAACCCTGCTTCAGGGAGGTTGTCGGCGATCATCTTCTCAAGGGTGATGCCCTTAGGGAACTTCACCAAACTTGGGCAGTTCTCCCTTCTCCACCACTTCATTATCTTCACTAGAGGCTTGTAATCCCCGTTGAACTCTTTGTTAACCTCAGTCGACCAAGTGAGATGCTCTTTTGGATTCGTCTGCCTCCATTCGCTATCGTCTTTCGAACCGATGTAGAGAAGGCCGTCTTCATCATTGACCAAAGGGACAACATCGAGATGGAAGTTTGCCATGTCAATGCCGATGGAATGCGTTTGCACTCTGACGTTCTTGTAGCACTCGCGCTCACGTATCGCATCCTCGAGCTCGAGCAAGACGCAAAACGGGGAATCGTTGATGGAGTGGTTTGTCTCAACGATGACGTCAATATCGCAGCTGTCAGAATCTTTCTTCGGTCGTATGAAGGTCTGCTTGGCGTATGAACCCGAGAGGTATGTGTCCTTGCATATAGCCCCATAGGTCTCACTTGCCTTAAGATGGTCCCTGAGATTTCGGTGAAGTCGACTCGCTTCATCAATGGTGCTCTTGCTGGGATTGATGTCCTTCAAGAATGATTCAAAGTCTGCGCTATTTGTCATATAACCGCCTTTCCAAACAGATGTTCTAGTGTCTGACATTATAACAACCGTGCTTTAAAAATGTGGTTTTTAGAGCCATTGCTAGGCACAAGATGTTGCGGTCTCATTCCATCCGTACGATTCAGGAGCTGTCTGGCAAGCAGGAGGACAGAATGGAGCCTCAAAGCCTCCTTGAAGTCATTGAGATTCTTGTCGATTTTCGAAACATTTGCGCGCGACGATCGGCTTTGCTGTGCAAGGCCGCGCGGGCGCGATTTAAGCAATATGCTCCACTCGCTCGAGAGGGTTTTGCCCACAAGCGAGATGCCGGAACTCGTCAATGAGCTCGACTCTGTACTACTGAAGCATCCTACATGTCTACAGCAGAATCACGCTGGAAATCGCAAAAACAATGGTGGCTTTTTTAAGGCCGCTATGAGCCAAAGCTGCCAAAGAGCAACAAACTAACTACAAACCATTGGCCTGCAAAAGCCCCGTGCATTGCAGCCAGCAGCGGTCTGCAATGCACGGGGCTGCCGTTGTGCTATGTACGTGAGATTCATACAGTGGTCTACTGCCCCTGTGCCCTGTACATGCCCTCGGTTGCCTCATGGGTGCCGCCCGGACGGGTCCGCCCCCGAGAAGCCGCATGAAGGCGAAGAGGAAGGCGAGCAGAATGGCCTTCCTGCTGCACCTGATTGGAATGGGCATGGGGCTGTGCACGCTCGTCGTCTACGCTTGCATCAAGGTTGGGGCTGAAAGCGAAGCGGCTGACTATGCGGGCTGATCAGTGAGCGTCAAACTGTTCGGAACCGAATGGAAAAAGAGAGGCCCTTTGCAAAAAGGACCTCTCTGCTGAAAGCATTCTAGAGAGCAGCCTTGGATTACCTTAAGGTAACTGTAGCGAAATCTTTTCCTTGACTTTGGTTGCCATGGCGTAGGACTTAGCGGTTTTGGATGTTCCGCCAAGGGCCAGATAAACATCCAAAACCATGTCCGCAACTTCTTGAATAATTTCATCCGACAGCTTGTCAAGGTCGAGTTTCTCTATGTCACCGAACGTCAGGTTATCTTTTTTGGACAAGATGGAAGCAACGCCCATTATCACGTAAAATCGTATGTCGCTTATTTGGGACCCTTCTAAGTCTCTCTTAATTTGCGGAAACCTCAAGCAAACCTGTTTTCCAAGGCTAGCGGCTCTGTAGTAAGCCTCAAGGTTGCCATCCTGCCCAAATATTTTCTTATACTGAGCCTCGTCAGACAAAAGCGTCGACGGTCTTGCTCTTGCCTGATCCGGTCTGCCGAGAAGTATCGACATCATGCATTGCGCAAGAAAGGAGAGGGTTACGATCTCCTCCCTCTTCCTCCCCTGGTTTTTGTAATAGTTCTTCCGCCTTTCGTAATACAACCCATTTCTTTTCATGTAGAGTTCGATTTGAATATGGATTTGGTCAGTAGCGCGAAGCGATGTCTTTTTCACCTGAGTTTGGTTGTTCGTCGCCAGTATCACTCTGTTTCTGGTCTCATCGCTTCCGGGCACAAGGATTTTTACCATCACATTTCTGGAATCTTCGGCGTCTTCCGTACGAGACTCCATAAATTTGTATATTTCATATGACGTTTGAAGTCCATTAACGATGCGAGGCTCTTCCATTTTCACTTCTGCTCCTGCTATTTGATAGGCTTCAGAAGCCAGTATCGTTACTCCGTTGTTGAGCCACCAGAAATCGTCTTCGCTAGGATGCTCCAACGTTTCCCTGATTCCTTTGTTGACTGAAACATTTCCCTCGTAATCTCTGACGTTCGCCTCGAAAAGATAGCTACGGAGCTGCCCCTGGTCGTCAGTGAGGAAGCGGTAGTAATCCGACAAAGACACCAGGCCAAAGACGTCCGTTCTCTGAGGAACCGACGCATAGGACCCCGGAAAACGCATAACAAGCCCGCTCTCTGCGGGAGGCGACCAGATGCGCATCAATTCGTCTGCTCCAACTAAAACGCACGAAGAGCTAAATCGGCTTACGCCGACGATTTCGTCAATGGCGGCCGGAAGCTGCTCTTTCTGAATCTTAACGCCGTCCGATGGTGAATCCGCATTCGCGATGTACACGAACTTCATTCGGATTTCGTTTCCGGCCATCGCTGCTGCTTGAATCGCTTCTCTTATTCTTCTAAAAGTATCGATAACACGTTCGGAATATTTATCATTGAATTCATTTAAATTTATACCGAATGTTAGAAGGTCATTACAGGTGTCCTTCCACTTCAAGAACACGTCTTCTTTGAATGATTTTGAAACCTTGGTCTGAAGAATAACTATTTCAACCCTTGATCCACGATTGATGTAGTCTTTAATCTGGACGTCCTCACTCAAGAAATTATTGTTGGCAAAGATGTAGATCGCATCGCAGCCCCCGTCTCGCGACCCTCCAATGAGCCCTTCCGCTATCTCACCGTCGTCAAGGTCGTATGGAGCCATGTATCGAGAAGAGGCCAACAGTTCAAAGTAGTCCCCTTTAGAACTATACTCAGCCTGCTTAGAGAATTCGTCCGAAATGAATCCGTCTATCAGAATCTGGCTGTTAGTTGGCATTCTTCCTCCATCCAAAGATGAATAAACTAATGAAATGATATGACTTTTATGATTTTAGTGTAAACACCAAAACAGCCGCGTCTTAACACCCTGATAAGCTTTGGGCAAAATTATCGCAACGCCTTATTCAACAGGAGGTTGCGATGACGCGGGCAAACATAGAACACAGGAACATGTGGGCAGATCACATCGAACGCTGCCTCTCGTCCAGTATGTGTGTGGGACTGGTGTAGGCTCAACCACGTAAGCAGGCCCTGCCTTTACAGGTGGCTGGCCAAGTTCAGGGATGAGGGGCCCGGGCGCTTCCCATGCAGGAATGCCGCCACGATGGATTGGCTCGAGATCGCCAGTTACGGCCTGGCGGATGCAAAGGGCATCGTGCCAGTGGTGAGCAGCGCTTCGGATAGCGCGGTAGCCTCGGTTGCCAAGTGCGGCGATGTCGTTGTGAACTCGTTCACCACCCCCGACCGTGTGCTCATGTCACGACATTCCACCGACATGCGTGCCAGCATTCAGCGCCTTGCTGTCTGTGGTAGCGGAAAACTGAACACTTCGGCTTGACCATTTAGGGCACAAAGGCAGGCACGCCAACCATCACAATCGACTACCTTGGTTGCTGCCTAGAAATATCAACCAGGGAGGTCGGAAAGGTGTGATCAGCATGTCCACGGTTCATTCTATACGGCTGATGAGGAAGCGGGTCGACTCGATATCCGAGAATGCCTGAAAAACGGGCGTGTCGCGTAACACGGTGTACACCAAGCTGAAGAGCCCGACCTCACGCCACCCATCCTGGTGCGCAGGCGGGGCGACAGGTTGCTCAACGCCTACCGGGGTGTGTTTTGCGCACGGCTAGACGAGGGCTCGAGGCAGTGGCGTAAGCATCGCCACACCGCGCGCAGGATATGGCTCGCCTCTGCCCTCGAGGTGGACCGCATGAGCGCGAGCCAAGTGTCGAGGATCTGCGAGTTGTCCGACGCGATCGTTGAGGACATGCAGACCAGGGGCCTCTCTGATACGGCCTTTCCCTACGTCTGGCACGATGCGATCCGCATTAAATGCAGAGATCCGGGCCACGCCTCCTCGTGCGCGATCGTCACCGCCATCGGCGCCTGCTTAGATGGCGGTGACGATCGCTCGGGCTCGATGCCGTTGACACGGAGTCCTATGCCGGATGGTTGACGTTTCTGCGCTCGTTGCGCGAGCGGGGTGTTGAAGGAGTCGTCTGCGTAACCTCCATATCACTCCTTCTCGCACACAGCGCAGATTACCAGGGTGCGCTCATCAACCCAGCTGGAGAGCACATTGCGGCTCGGGTATCCCATGGCCCCTATCGTGCGCGCCAGACTTTTCCCGTGCCCCGAGTAGTGATCGACCGCATTCCGCTTCTCCTCATCGGAATACCTCGGCCTGCGATGCTCCCCTTCCAGGAACTCATCGCCGCCGAGCTGGTATTCCTTCCGCCGGTTGTGGGGTGTGACACGGCTGGGTTAGCCGAGCTCTGCTATGGTGTCGGCCGTGCTGCATCCGAAACCGGCGAACGTCTCGATGGCTTTCGCCTTTTGTTCTGCGCTGTAAATCCGTATGATCCTGCCGGTCCTCTTTTGGTCCAGGATTTCCTCCGCAGTTCCAAGGGGCTAGATGGATAAATCAGGCAGGGCCATTACAGCGCTACGTGTTGAAAACTAGGCCAGCGAAGAGAACTTTGTGAAACGTTTTGTGAAGCGCGGCAGGACGAAGCTACCCCTCGGCAGAGGCGTCTCAACCGCCGGCGGGAACGTCGACACAGCTTTCAAGGTAGCTCTTCATGATGTCTTCCAATGTGGGCACGCGCCCTTCGGCCAATATGCCCAAGGCATCCAGCACATCGAATACGGCGGTTGCGTCATCGGCCCCGAGAAGGTCTTTGTTGCACTGGTTCAACCTCGCATCGAGCACAGTATGCCCGCGCCGCGCGGCCACCCTTGCAAGGGCATCGCCATCGGCAATCAGTGGGTGCCTTTGGATTTCGAAAACCAGCCCATACTCTTCGCCGGGCTTTCTGGAATCGAGATCAAACGCGAGTCCGATCTCTTGGACAACGAGCCATGTTTCGGCATATAGCTTCCCCGCCTCATCCAAGAATAGCCTCGTCATAGCGGGCACGAAATCCCCATACCCAAGAAATTTCCCGCAAAGAAGCGTTTTCGACAGGGAAGAGACCTTCGGATAGCGAGACAGCCACGCCCTGCCCTCTCGAGTTTTAAGCAAGGGGCAAACCTCTTCGGGATTTCCAAGCATTTCCGTAAGTATGTAGAACCTGGCACAGAAGGCGGCGGCGGTCCTGTTAATCCGAATGCCGGGCGCGTAATGGCCCATCGGAGTCTCGAAGCCGGCGGCCCTTTCATATGCGACCCTGCACTCCGCACGCATACCAAGCAAGGCGTAGCACAGGCTCATCTCGAAATAGGGATATCCGAGGGACGGTTGCTTATTGAGCGCGGCGAGGCGCTCTTCGGCAATCGAGAGCTGCAATTTCGCCACCTCGGGTTTGTCGTACAGTGTCAGCCGGGCAAGCTGCCATCGACACTCGAGCGCCGCCATAACCTGCAGGCTTCTCTCAAGGAGGCCTATAGCCTCATCAGTGTACGACACGGCGCGCTCAACGCTCTCTCCAACCATTAAGGCTAGGGCAGCGCGTTCTCGCAGCACTTGGGAGCGCCGCAGAATCGCCTCGGGAGGAAGGCCATCCTCCATCACATCCAAGTCATGCTCCGCGTCCCCATCCTTGAAATACCGCATTACGCTCTCAGCCAAAGTATTTGGGAAGCGGTCATTCACTGCCAAGCCCGAAAGCATCGCACTCAGGTTCTTATGGGCATAGTAGCGTGCATCGGGGTCGCTTACGCACAAAAACCGATCGCATCGAGCGAAGAAATTGAGCACGGGTGCGGGATCGAGCCCGTCGGACCACGCGATTCTGCCCAGGCTCGCCATAGCGACGACGCGCTGTTGCTCGGAAAGGGAGGCATTGCTGAGGGTGTTTTTGACCTCGACCAAATACAGCTTGTTCCTGTCCTCGATACTTGTCCCTATCTGCCTCATGAAAAGAAGCCGCAGATTGAAGAGCTGCCCAAAATCGTTGGGGCCAATCGGAGCAAGCGCCTTTTCGCATTCCTCAATCAACCCCCACCCTTCTTTAACGCCGCCATCAGGCAAGCCGATTTTCGTTTTATTCAATGCTGCGTTCTCAAACAGCAGCAAGAGGAACGACTTATTCCGAACGCCCAGACGCTTAGCTTCGCGATACGTCTTCTTGAACTCGTCGTCGGCGACTTTGAACTGACCGTTCACGACATAGCTAATCGCGCGGTTGTGCCAAAGCTGGACCGTGATGAAAGGGTCTGTCTTGTCGGTTTTCTCGGCCAAGGCGCTTTCGAGCTCCGCTTGCGACCCAGCACGATCGCAAGCGGCGTCCGCGATAATATGGAGGGCGAAATGCCTGAAAGCCGGCTCTAAGTTTTCGTTCTCAAGCATTCTTTTCGCAACGCCGTTGTTTCCCAAGTAGATGTTGCAGAAAATCCTATCCTTGTCGAGGCAGGTGAGCTGCATTCTGGACAGCCGATCACGGTCAACCGAGTTCATCAGCCTGAAGGCAGCTACATAGTCGCATTCGGGAAGAGAGGGATCCGCCTTGTCCACTATGTCATCGAGCTGCTGCGCACACCAAAAATAGTTGACGAGAAGAGCGAACAGACTCAACGCGAGAAAGGGCGATGCCACACCCGCCAACCATAAAAGGCTAAGCTTTACCGATGCAAACAATGCATCGGACGCCAGTGCTGCAACATAGATACCGGCCTTGTAAAACCGCGCCAAAGCCTGCTTACGCAACCACAGCAAAAACAGCCCGACGACAATCGAAAACGCCAGGATAGAATGGGCCGGGTCAGGCCCCGTGACGATATCAATCGCAGCAAGGATATCTTGGAACGCCATAATCCTCCGCTAGACTCGAGTCCAATACTCGTTTGCTATTGTAGCTTGCATTCTGCATTGATCTTCCTTCATGTAGTTTCAAATCGAACACATGTTTTGTTTTTAGGAACAGAGTTACATCAAAGGAGGCCGTATCAGCCAACGCTGATACGGCCTCCCTCTAGATTCGATTTTTGTATATCACCAGATCCTGGGAGTACACCTCTCCCCTAGTCCCTCTTAAACAGATCCCTCGTGTACACCTTGTCCGCAACGTCCGCGAGCTCGTCGCTCCAGCGGTTGGCCACGATCACGTCGCAGCCGGCCTTGAAGGCCTCCAGGTCGTGGGTCACCTCGGAGCCGAAGAACTCCGGCGCGTCCAGCGTGGGCTCGTAGACCACCACGGGCACGCCCTTGGCCTTCACGCGTTTCATGACGCCCTGGATGGAGCTAGCGCGGAAGTTGTCGGAGTTGGACTTCGTCGTCAGGCGGTTGACGTCCGCGACTGGCTTCGGCTTGCCGGCATGCTTGAGATTATTAGTGAGTCCTAGGCCCTTTCGACACCACCTATATTGCGCATCGGCACCGCCGTCCACCCAGCCGAATATTGCCGTTCGGCACCGCCAATAAACGTCCCCGGCCATCCCCGTTACGCTCGGGCTGCCATGCAGTCCAGAGAACGAGGAGGTTCCAAATGGCGAGAAGGATAGGACCAGGGAGGTCCTGAGGCTGAGGTCGGTGAACGGTCTGCCGCAGAACGCGATCGCCCGCACCGCCCGCGTCTCGAAGCACAGTGTCCAGAACGTACTGGTGGCCACGAGGGGGCGAGTGGCTGCTGGACAAGCCGGACACATAGTTCAGGTCGATGCTGCTGGAGCTGATGGAGCTGAGGTACGGCACCGCCTCGACCGTCTTCTGCACGCAGCTCAAGAAGAAGGACTGGCACCCGAGGCTCGGTGGCGGGGTGCATGCCGACGCCATCATGGACAGGATCGTGCACAACGCGGTCTGGGTCGACATGGGCGAGACCAACATGCGGCAGCGCCGCGGATAGGCCGATAGCAATAAAAAGGCACCGGGGGCAGTGTCGGCCCCGGTGCCCAGGCGCGATATCGGCGGTGCCGTTTCGCGATATTCAGCAGTGCTCAAGCGAGCAAATACTCATATTAGAGTTAAATATAGCCTTGCTCTCAACTAGCTATTCGAGTTGTGCGGCTATACCGATGGATGTGATTCTTGGTAAAGCGCAACAACTTCAAGTTGATAAACAGGCTTGCCACTAATCTCCATTATCGCCACTGAATCACATTTAAGTGGTCCAGAATTTAAGGCTGCCACTGACTTTATAAGCGCCTCTTTGCTGGCGGTGTCCATTATTTTGGTAAATACAGTATTTTTCATTAATTGGGTTCCGTCTGGAAACACTCGTTTGATTTGTGCCAAACAGGTCAGATCAATATCTATAATATCCTGCCGAATAGCTTGATATAGATTTTGGTCGGTTATCGTACCAATTACGGCATAAGCTTCGTTTTCCGAAACTATCTCTTCTGCGGAAAATAACTCTTTGGTGACAGCTCCGATTTTTTTCAATGAAGCTGAATTAGCATTGTTTGATCCCTTGAGCTTAGTCCCGCCTACCTCTTGCATTTTTTGGCTGAGCTCAGTTATTTCAATCGCTTCATCAACGAGACCTTTAATGGAATTGATCTTAAGATTGACCGGAATGCAGACAAAGTCTCCAGGTTGAGACATCAAAATCTCTTTTAAGAACTTATGTTGGGACAGCTGCTCGACCACCATGCTCAACATTGAAGTTGTGGTCTGGACCAACTTTGATTCCTTAGAACTCGAATTTCCAGAATTCTTATTAAGCTCCGCTTCGGCTGTTATCCCAAGTTTAAAAATCTTAAAACCAACTCCAGCGCCCCCTCTTTTTGAGGAAGATTTTCCTGAAGACGATTCTTCTTTAATCTCTTCGTATTCAGAAAAGCCCCTATTTAGAATTGCGTAAATATCCAACAGTCTATTTTGGTTTACATAGTATGGGAAAAATACCGAATCTGTTACAGGTAAAGGTTTCTCGTCCATATTCCAAATCCCTTCCGGACGATAATCAAATTGACCTCTTGTAGAACAGAAAGACTACAAGAGGTCAATTAAACAATTATATATAGCTTGTTAACACTGGAAGAAAACCAGGCAGGTTACATATGCCGCACCAAATGTCGGCTGTTCTATAAGCTTTTCCTCCACACCATCTTGTCCACAACGCCGGTGTAGCTCTGGATGATCTTAACCACCTTGGTGGACACGGTCTCGTCGGCGTAGTCGGGAACGGGCGCCTCGGGGAGCGACCCCTCCGCGTCGAGCTCGACGGCCGTATGGACAGCTTGCAGAAGGCCCCTCTCGGAGATGCCTGCAAGCGTGAAGCACGCCTTGTCCAGCGCCTCCGGGCGCTCGGTGGAGGTACGGATGCACACCGCCGGGAACGGGCGGCCGACGCTCGCGAAGAAGCTGGACTCCTCGGGCAGGGTGCCGGAGTCGGAGACCACCGCGAAGGCGTTCATCTGCAGGCAGTTGTAGTCGTGGAACCCCATGGGCTCGTGCATGCGCACGCGCGGGTCCAGCTGGAAGCCGGTGGCCTCCAGGCGCTTGCGGGAGCGCGGGTGGCAGGAGTACAGGATCGGCATGTCGTATTTCTCGGCCAGCGCGTTGACCGCGGTGAACAGGCTCGTGAAGTTCGCCTCGGTGTCGATGTCCTCCTCGCGGTGTGCCGACAGCAACATGTAGCGCCTGGGCTCCAGTCCGAGCTCGGAGAGGATATCGGACGCCTCGATTTTATCAAGGTTGGCGCGCAACACCTCAGCCATGGGCGAGCCCGTGACGTAGGTGCGCTCGGGTGCGCAGCCGGTGTCCTTGAGGTAGCGGCGTGCGTGCTCGGAGTAGGCAAGGTCGACGTCGGAGATCACGTCGACGATGCGTCGGTTGGTCTCCTCGGGCAGGCACTCGTCCTTGCAGCGGTTGCCCGCCTCCATGTGGAAGATGGGGATGTGGAGCCTCTTGGCCGCGATGGCGGAAAGGCAGCTGTTGGTGTCGCCCAGGATGAGAAGCGCGTCGGGCTTCACCTCAACCATGAGCTTATAGCTCGCGGCGATGATGTTGCCCACGGTCTCGCCCAGGTCGGCGCCCACGGCGTCCAGCGACAAGTCGCGGAAGAAGATGCCGTTGAGCGTGTAGTCGTAGTTCTACCCGGTGTGCGCCAGCAGGCAGTCGAAGTGGCGGCGGCACTTCTTGATGACCTCGGACAGGCGGATGACCTCGGGGCGGGTGCCCACGACGATCAGCAGCTTCAGGCGGCCATCATTTTTGAAATGAATATTCTTTTCAATTATCTCCTTTCAGCTAATCGCGTTTAAATAAGTCCCTTGTATAAACCATTTCTGAAACATCTGCGAGCTCGTCGCTCCTGCGGTTGGCGACGATCGCATTGCAGCCGGCCTTGAAGGACTCAAGGCCGTGGTCACCTCGGAGCCGAAGAACTCCGGCACGCCCAGCGTGGGCCCGTAGACCACCACGGGCACGCCCTTGGCCTTCACGCACTTCATGGCGCCCTAGATGGAGCTCGCGTGAGGAATAATGTGGTTTGATTAATCGTAAGACAGTAGGCACTCGCGACCGAGAATTAATCAGAAGCGTCTTAGCTTATGGAGTGGCTGCAAATTGCTTTATATAGAGGAAGGAGCGCATTACATTTAACCAGCGCACTCATTCCTGATGATTATTTAAACAGCTAAAATTGAGTTTTCGCCAAAGATTCTGCACGCTCTCACCAGACATTATTGAACGTCCCAGGGGAATACATAGCACGCAGCGAAATTTTGTCAGCTGAAAAGCTGAAGCCCTGATTACCTTACAAACTCTAAGTACTTTACGCTCTCGCCGCGTTCGAATGCGCCTATAACTTCACAGGTGGCTTTGGTGATATCGCGATCAATGCCGCCTTCGCGGCGAAGTGCCTCTTCACCTGTGATTCCCTTTTCGACATCGGCGATCATTCTTAGGAAAGAAACCCATTCAAAGCGAATACCTTCCCCGTCTAGCTGATAGAAATAACGTCTGTTATCGGCTGGGTTCTCGTAACGGATTTCGAAATAATCAGTCTTCCACCAGGGCGCAGGAACATATATGTAGCCCTTTGTGCCCGATACAACTAGACTGCCCTCAGACTTAGCGCCTGAGCCGACCTTTGCTGTTGCCACGGCGTTTGGAAACTCAACGTCAAGCCTCGAGAACTCATCGAAAGTCTTGTCGTGTTTCTCGCACAAGGACGAAATGCGCACCGAGTTGGGTTTAGTACCTAGTATCTGGAAGATTGGCAATAAGGCCGTCGGCCCCCATGCCGTCATGCTGCTCCAAGCAGTGTCGCGACGCGTATCAAAAGGAGCGCGATTGGTCTTAAGATTGGTTATAGTGGCATCGACCGAAACGACCTCGCCAATACGTCCACCGGTGACCAACAACAGCATGCGTGCGTAGGCAGTTGAGTATGCCGTGCGCAGCGAGTCCATCAGCACAAGGCCTCGCTCGTCGGCTAATGCGAAAAGCTCACTGCATTCCTTAGCGCTCTTTGCGATAGGCGCTTCGCACATCACATGCTTGTCGGCATTTAAGGCTCGCTTCACCTGATCGTAATGTCGATCAGGATGCGAGTGAATATATACAATATCGACTGCATCCAGTAACTTATCGTATTCATCCGTTACAAGCTCAGCTCCGAGTGGACCTTCATCTAGCAAGCTGCGATCTTCAACACAAATGCCGGCAACCTCGAGACCATTTACCAAACCGCATTCAGCAAAAACGCGATTCATATAGTCGGTATATCCAACTAAACCGCAGCGAAGTTTAACCGAACTTCGGATTTCCGTAGAAGAGACACCACTGGTGCGCTCGAGGTACACAACCTTGCAGTACTCATTCAGATAATCGAATTGGCCCTCCCAATCCGATCCCACAGTAAAGATATCGACTCCATAGCGCTTGATGTCGTCGATTTTCTGGCCTTCGTACTCTTCGACGACAATCTTGTCCGCAAGCCCGGTTGAACGCACTGCTGCAATACGCTCTTCAAGCGATTGTTGAACGTTAATCTTGCCGCGTTGCTTGTCAAAGTCATCCGACGTAACGCCAACAATTAGATAGTCGCCCAGGGCCTTGGCGCGCTCCAACAGGCGGACATGCCCGCGATGGAGATGGTCGTAGGTGCCGTAGGTTATGACCTTAGTCATGTTTAGGCCTTATCCAGCTCAATCAGCGCTTCCATAAATCGCTCCATCGAAAGCTTAGGACCAGTGGTAACCCTCAGACAGCTGCCGAAAGCGCCAATACCGTCATACTCTTTAATGAGGATGCCCTTCTCGGCCTTCATACGGCGAACGATTTCAGAAGCATCGCCAAACGGCTTAATGAACATAAAATTGCCTTCGCTGCTTCGATATTCATAGCCATTACTGTCAAGTTGCTCGACGAGCCACTGTTTGCCGGCGAGCTGATTCTCGATCATGGAATCGAGCATGCCTTCGGTTTCCATGATTTTCTTTGCGAAGAGCATGGCAAACATATTTACATTGTGGGGAGTATTCAGCTTCTGTACGAGGGCAACTCCCTCAGGCCATCCTGCTACATAGCCTAAACGAGCTCCAGCAAGCGAGAATAGCTTCGAGAAAGTACGAGTTACAAATACATGTTCATGGGTAAGGGCGTAATTAATGGAAGTCTCGGGGCAGAAATAATGGTATGCCTCGTCAACGAGGACGGTAATCTGACGGCGTTCCGCTTCCTCGAAAAAGCGCGTCATCTCGGTCTCGCTCCAAGCATTGCCCATGGGGTTATTCGGATTAACAAGAATTAGCAGCTGCGTGTCATCGCTGATTTTGGAAATCACATCATCAACCGTGATGGTTAGGTCATCCCTGTAAGGAACCGGCACAAAATTGCGCCCATACATCTTCGAATACACTTCGAACATCGCATAAGAGGGCGATACACAAACGATCTCGCCGCTAGGTGCAGTGAAGGCCTCAATGATGTTGCGAATGCCCTCGGAAGACCCGTTAACAAGCGACAGATGCTCGATGTCCGTACCAAGTCTTCCAGCAAGGAATTCAGTAAACTCAAGTGTCTCCGGGTACTGGGCTACCATTTCAGGCGTCACCCCCGAAAGAACCCCGTCGATGAACTTTTGAGATAGTCCCTCGGGGTTCTCGTTCAGATCAAGTCTGAGGTAACCCTCGCGCTTGTTCTGGTCAAAGATGCGATGAAGTTCACGAGCCTCTCGTTAACGTAGTACACACTTACTCCTTTGTTTTAAGGTCATGAATTTTAAAGCTTCAAGAAAACCCATTGAAATCGTACGCTCAATAAAATCTGCACATACTGGCCAAGACGGGCAAGGAAGGGAATCACTCCAGATCATCCGCAGCCAGAATCCATCCTTTGAACAACCTCAGATCCTCGGCCGTCGTGATCTTGATGTTCGCGGTCGAGCCCTTGGAGAACCATATGCGCTCCCCCATCGCGAACATCAGACTCGTGGTGTGCGGCTCCACCTTGTCCAGAAGACCGCGGCGGGCACCCTCCTCGTAGACCCACTTGGCGTATCCGTAGCGCAGCGCCTGCGGGGAGTTCAGGCACATGACCTCGTCGCGGTCCACGAACTCGCTCGTTCCCTCGCCGTCGCCCGGGGTCGCGGCCAGGTACACCTGGCTGTGCGCGGGGCTGGCGTTGCCGTGCAGTCCGCATACGCGTATCGCGTCGGAGATGACCTCGTCGGACACGAACGGGCTGGCGCCGTAGTGGACGAGCACCTGGTCGTCGTCGGAGATCTCGCCCTCGAGGTTCCTGAGGCCGCTGATGACGGAGTCCTGGAACTCCCTGCCGCCCTCGGCCACCCAGCGGACCTTGTCGAAGCCGCCGGCGTCGCAGATGGCGCGCAGTTCGTCCTCGTAGCCCTTGCGGCAGACCACCTCTATCGCGTCCACCTCGGGGTGGTTCTGGAACCTCTCGATTGTGTAGGACAGCACGGGGCGCCCCAGGACCTCTATGAACTGCTTGGGCACGTCGGCGCCCACCCGGGTACCGCGGCCGCCGGCTAGTATTATCGCTACGTTCATCTCTAATTATCTCCATACATCTC
>CATYVH010000001.1 GCA_958413765.1 uncultured Collinsella sp. | reverse complement strand
ATGATTGGTTGTTGAGCGTTGGTCAAAATGGTTGTTTTTACAGTAGCGCTAACACTTCAGGGCGATCGATTTTTTTAGGTAGGCGTTCTCCGCCTCGAGCCTCTTGATCCTGCGCTCGAGCTCCTGCTCGCGCGTCGTCTCCCCGGACGGGGAGCCGGACCCCCTCGGCCTCCCCCTTGGCTTTGGCCTGAGCGCCTCCGGGCCCTCCTCCCTGTACGCCTTCAGCCATTTCTTGAAAGGGCTTGGCGAGGCTATCCCGAACTTCTCCATGGCCTCGGGCTTCGTCATGCCCTCGTCGACGACCGCCCTGACGGCGGCCAGCTTCGTCTCGAACGAATAGGCGGTGTGCTTCTTTCCCATCATGGCCAGAACCTCGATACCAGCAGACCTGTAGGTGCACAGCCATTCTCTCACGGTTTCCTCCGGCATCCCGAGAAGGGCCGCGATCGCCGCGCGGCCGTGCCCCTCGTCGTGCAGCTCTGCCGCTCGCAGTCTCATTCCGACGTCGTACAAAGCGTTTCCAGCCATAAAAAGGCCTCCCATTTCTTGTGTCCAAGAAATGGGAGGCAGTTCACGTTGGCTTGGGGTCCGTTATATCCCGGATGGTAACGGGCCGATTATTGTCAAGTTATAGCAAAGTATAGCGACGTACAGCAAAGCATAGTGAGATATAGCAAGCCGTATAGCGCGCCTTGATTTTCAACCCTTGATTATCAACCGTCCGTATATCACAGCAACTTATAACAGGCTCGGGGTGCCAATTTGGGGTGCAGTAGTGCTGCGCCACGAAAAGGGCCTATCTACTACGTTTAAGCCGCAGGGGTCAACCATAGCCGGCTTTTTCGAAAATCGACAAGCTGTCTACCTGCGGTTTTGTTTTCACGGTTTTCGGTATGGCCGAGGCTATCCGTGTTAACGTAGTAGATGGGCCACTTTTGTGGCAAGGGGGCCGATCTGCGGGCCAGGGTAGCTAAAAGAGCCCCGTCCCAAAAAGACTGATTGGGAGCTGGGGCGTGTCGATGCGATAGTATTACGTGGTGAAATTCGACAAACCGTGGGCTTCATCCGAGGGCTTTATGGAACAACACCAGCATTATCAGAGCCTGCAAGATCAGGCATACAACGCACTGCGCTCCAAGATCATCTATGCCGAGCTCAAGCCCGGCACGCGCCTTTCGGCGATTGGTCTGGAAAAGGAGACGGGAATCGGGCGCACGCCCATTCGCGAGTCCTTTGTGCGCCTGCGCGAGCAGGAGCTGGTGGAAACGCGTCCCAAGAGCGGCACCTACGTCTCTAAGATCAGCATGGAACACGCCGAGAATGCCTGTTTCTTGCGCGAGAAACTCGAGAGAAGCGTGCTTATTAAATGCTGTTCGGCCGCTTCGCCCGAGCAAAAGTATCGGCTCGAGCAGATTCTTGCCGAGTCCGAGTCGCTCGACCATAGCGAAACGCGTCGTTTCTTTGACCTGGACAACCTGTTCCATGAGACGTGTTTTGAGATCGCCGGCCGCCATATGTTGTGGGATTGGATGAAGAGCGTCAACACGCATTTTGAGCGATACAACTGGTTGCGTATGGTGTCGCAGGATCTGGATTGGGAGCCGATTCGTCGACAACATCGTCGGATTCTCGAGGCCATTAAGAGGGGCGATACCGACACGGCGAGCTATCTGGCAGAGACGCACTTGCACCTGATGCCCGAGGAGCAGGGCCCGGTTATCGCCTTGCATCCCGACTATTTCGAGCTGTCCAAAGACTCGTCTATCTAGCCCATCACCGCATCTGCTCGAGACGCAAAACGATGCTGCTCACCTACAGCGTTTTGCAACCGAGAATTTTAAAAAATGCCTAAAATGGCCCAGACTGCCGACAATTAGGAAACGGGGTGCGCTATGGCGCAGATGAGAATCAAGGACATTGCCGCCGAGGCGGGCGTGAGCCCGGCCACGGTTTCGCGCTATCTCAACAACCGCCCCGGGCAGATGACCGAGGAAACTCGCGCTCGCATCGCTGAGGTCATTGAGCGCACCGGCTATCGTCCGCGTGCCGCCGCGCGCAATCTGCGCAGTTCGCGCACCAATCTCATCGGCGTGATCCTGGCCGACATTGCTAACCCGTTCTCCAGCGCCATGCTCGAAGGGCTTTCCGCCAGCGCCGCCGCGCGCGGCTGCTCGCTTATGACTGCCATTAGTGGCAACGACCCCGCCAAGGAGGCAGAGTCGCTCACCAGACTTATCGATGCCGGCGTGGACGGCCTGGTCGTCAATACCTGCGGAGGCAATGACAAGGCGATCGCCGCGGCAGCGGGGCGCCTGCCCGTTGTACTGCTCGACCGCGACGTTGCCGACGGTGGCATCGATCTGGTGACCTCCAACAACCGTGAGCTGGTCGCCGGCCTGGTAGACGCCTTGGCTTCTGCGGGCAGCGAGCGTCTGTGTCTGCTTACCGAGGCAAGCGATGACAGCCCCGTGCGTCGTGAGCGCGCTGAGGCGTTTGCCGACGAGCTCTCGCGCCGCGGCTTGGCCGGCGAGGTCGTCACCCTGGCCGACGGCGGCGCCACGGGCGTCGGCCGCTTGGACGAGACCATCCGCGGCCATGCCGGTAAAAAGCTCGGCCTCATTGCCGTCAACGGCCTGGTTTTCCTGCGCCTGACCGAGGCATTAGCGCAGCTGGGACCCTCGTTGCCGGCTGGGCTCAAGATCGCGACATTTGACGATTACCCCTGGAACCACGTGCTCTTTGGCGGCGTGACCACGGCCGCGCAGGATACCCTTACCATCGCCGAGCGCGTAGTCGAGCGTCTGTCCGAGCGCATCGACGTCGTTACCACTACGGTAGGCGATGCCGCAAAGCTCGCCCCCAAGCGCATCGAGATCCCCGGCCACATCGAACACCGCGCATCGACCTCGCGCTAATCTGTGTGATAATATATAGACAATGTCATACAGGAGGTACCCATGGCTGCGTCTGTGCTGAGTGTGCGAGTGGACTCGTCAATTAAAGATTCATTTGCCGAGCTGTGCGAAGAACTTGGCATGACTTCGTCTGTTGCGGTCAATATGTTTATGAGACAGATGCTGCGCGAGCGCTCGCTGCCGTTTGTTCCTTCACTCGGTAAAAGCTCTGCGAGCGAAAGCGCTGCGGCGGTCATTTTGGATACTGCTCAGATTGAGTCAGCCGTCCGTGAGGCGGCCAGCCCGATTCCCGCCATCAAAACCGTGATTCTATTTGGCTCGTATGCCCGTGGCGAAGCGCGTGCCGATAGCGATATCGACTTACGTCTCGAAGTCGATCGCGATCAGGGCTTTGGTCTTTTCGCGTTGTCGGCATTCGGCGAGGCGGTGCGCAAAGAAACTGGGAGGCAGGTTGACCTCGTCTCGAGCGACCATCTTGATGGCGATCTTGCCGCGGTAATCGAGCGCGAAGGAGTGATCCTTTATGATCGCGCGTAAGTCAGACTGTCTCCGCGCCCAAGAGGTCTTGGATGCCATCTCTGAAACGAACGAGCGCATCAAGGCCTTTGGTATCACCGAGGACCAGTTTCTGCATGCAAATGACGTGCGGACGAGGGCGTTGGCGGACTCCCTTTTGATGTGTGCGCTTAGGGTGACGGAAGAAGCGGGCAAGTTGTCGGAACGCTCGCAGCGGCTTCATCCCGAAATTGAGTGGCGTGGAATTATCGGCATGAGAAATTACCTCGCGCATGATTACGGCAATGTCGACCGTTCGGTTGTTTGGGATGCAGTGACGATGGAGTTCCCGGCGCTGGAACGAGCCTGTAGGCAAATTGTTTCCGAATCTGAACGCTAGCCATTCGTTCGCAACGGCCTGCTCGCGCACGTTTTTTTGAGCGCTTGATACGCTTTAACCCTGCGGAAACATTTTTCTGCGATAGTATCTGCGGTATAGACCAGTCGAAACCCGCCCGAAAGAAAGGGGAGCGACATGAACCAGCAGAACATCGATTACGTACTCCGCTCCGTAGAACAGCGTGACATCCGCTTTGTGCGTCTGTGGTTTGTCGACATTCTCGGCCGCCTCAAAAACTTTGCCATTAGCCCCGAGGACCTCGAGGTCGCATTTGAGGAGGGCATTGGCTTTGACGGCTCGGCTATCGAGGGCTTTGCCACGCCCGAGGAAGCCGACATGCTGGCGTTCCCTGATGCCTCGACCTTCCAGATTTTGCCGTGGCGTCCGAGCCACAACGGCGTCGCCCGTGTGTTCTGCGACGTGTGCACTCCCGATCGCGAGCCCTTCGCCGGCGACCCGCGCGCTGCGCTGCGCCGCATGTTCCATAAGGCCGAGAAGGCCGGCTACCTGCTCAACGTTGGCGCCGAGCTGGAGTACTACTATTTTCCCGACGAGCGCACGCCCGAGCCGCTCGACAACGTGGGCTACTTCGATCTTTCGGTGAGCGACGCCGCGCGCGACCTGCGCCGCAACACGGTCCTTACGCTCGAGAAGATGTCCGTGCCCGTGGAGTACACCTTCCACGCCGCCGGTCGCTCGCAGCACGGCATGAGCCTGCGCCACGCCGAGGCCCTGAGCATGTCCGACGCCATTACCACGGCCAAGCTCATCATTAAACAGCAGGCCTACGAGAGCGGTTGCCACGCCTCCTTTATGCCCAAGCCGCTGGCGGGCGAGGACGGCAGCGCCATGTTTTTGCATCAGTCGCTGTTCGATCACGACGGCAACAACGTCTTTTGGGGCGAGGACGACGAGAAGTACCATCTCTCCGACGTCGCCAAGCACTATATGGCTGGCATCCTGGCGCATGCCCGCGAGATCAGTGCCATCACCAACCCCACGGTCAACTCGTACAAGCGCATCACCACGGGCGGCGACTCCGTGCCACAGTACGCCACGTGGGGCCTGCGCAACCGCGCGAGCATGGTCCGCATCCCGGTCTACAAGCCCGGCAAGCAGCTGTCCACGCGCATCGAGCTTCGTAGTCCCGACCCCATGGCCAACCCGTATCTGGTCAACGCCGTCACGCTGGCGGCTGGCCTCGACGGCATCGAGCGCAAGCTGGAGCTCCCGCCCGAGGCCACGGCCGAGACGCTCAAGCTCAACGACCGCCAGATGCTCGAGGTCGGTTATACGCCGCTGCCGCGCTCGCTTAAAGAGGCACTCGACGTCTTTGAGGACTCGCAGTTTATGAAGGATGCCCTCGGCGAGCACATCCACGGATTCTTCCTCAAAAAGAAGCGCGACGAGTGGCATAAGTTCGAATCCACGATCACCGAATGGGAGATCAAGCACTACCTGGCGAACTCCTAATCGCGCTGGCTTGTCCCAGTACGATTGAGCTCATTTCTTTGGAGGCCGATATGTCCGAAAAGAGTGCCCTGTTCATGGCGCGCACGACGCGCTTCCACGAGTTTGCCCGCAGCTTGACGACTACCCTGGGTGTCGAGGTGAGCCTGGCCACCCCCGATTCGCCGACTGCGGCGCACGACTTTGACCTGCTGATTCTCGATTCCGATGGCATCCGTAGCGACCGCATCGATCAGATTGCCAAGTGGCTTGACGACCGCGGCGGCGTTCCCATGCTGGTGATCGTCGACGACGAGGCGCTCGGCACCCTGCGCCTGCCGAATCATGCGCATGCCGACTTTGTATGTCCCACGGCGACGCCCAACGAGCTCAAGGTTCGTGCGCAGCGTCTGATGGGCGAGGAGGAGCCCGTCGCCTCCGATGATGTGCTCAACATCGATAACCTTGAGATCAACCTGGCCACCTACCAGGTGACACTCGATAGCGAGCCCATTGACCTGACGCTGATGGAGTACTCGCTGCTGAGTTTTTTGGCGACGCATCCCAACCGCGCCTACAGCCGCGAGGTGCTGCTGCACCGCGTATGGGGCTTTGAGTACTGCGGCGGTACGCGCACCGTCGACGTGCATATCCGACGCATCCGCTCCAAGGTGGGCCCGCAGATCGCGGCACACATCACCACCGTCCGCGGCGTGGGCTATCTGTTTAAGGACTAGATTTCCGCCACAAAGGGAACAGGCGCCTTTGTGGTGGTTTTGCCACAGGTGAGGGGCCCTTTCGGGTCTGCAACAGAACTTAAGCCTTCCTAAAAGATTGCGTTCTCATACACTTGCACCCGCATATTGGGGTACAACTCAACGTGAACAATGATGGCCTGCCACATGTTTGGCGGGCCTTTGGTTATTTGACGAAAGGATCGCAGCTATGAGCGAGAACGATTCCCAGCGTCCCCAGGATGCGGGCAACGCCGGCGAGACCCAGCAGCAGCCGCGTGTGCAGGTGGAGTCGACGCCTGCCGACAGCAACATTCCCTACGTGCAGGCATACGACACGCAGACCGGCAAGCCGCTGGGCAGCCAGCAGGTTGTAAACAAGCACACAGTGGTCAAGACCAAGACCAAAAAGCTGCCGATCTTTATTACGGCGCTTGCCGGCTGCGCCTGCGGCGCCCTGCTGGTCATCGCACTCATTATGAGTGGCACGCTCGATATCGGCGGTGGCAAGAATGCCGTGACGGCGGGCGCTTCGGGTTCGTCGACGCAAAAGATTACGATTGATTCCGAGGACACCACGCTGGCCGAGGCCGTTTCTGCCAAGGCCCTGCCCTCTGTGGTCTCCATTACCGCTACTTCGAGCGGCGGCCAGAATGGCTCGCTTTCGCAGTCTGCTGACGATTCGAATAACTCGGGCAGCGTCGGCTCGGGCGTAGTACTCGATACCGAGGGCCACATTCTCACCAACAACCACGTGGTCGATGGCTACGATCAGTACGTGGTGACCATGGATGACGGCACTACGTACGAGGCCGAGTTCGTGGGCAACGATGCCTCGAGCGACCTGGCCGTCATCAAGCTCAAGGACGCCGATGCTTCCAAGCTCACCCCGATCGAGATTGGTGACTCCTCCAAGCTCAACGTGGGCGAGTGGGTCATGGCGATCGGCTCGCCGTTTGGCAACGAGCAATCTGTATCCACGGGCATCGTGTCGGCGCTGTATCGCTCCACGGCCATGAGCTCTACCAGCGGTAACACCATCTATGCCAACATGATCCAGACCGATGCCGCCATCAACCCGGGCAACTCCGGCGGCGCGCTCGTTAACGACAACGGCGAGCTCGTGGGTATCAACTCGCTCATCGAGAGCTATTCGGGCTCCAGCTCGGGCGTGGGCTTTGCCATTCCGGTTAACTACGCCAAGAACATTGCCGACCAGATTATCGACGGTAAGACGCCGGTGCATCCGTACATGGGCGCCACGCTTTCGAGCGTCAACGCGCTCAACGCCCGTACCAACAAGCTGAGCACCGATAGCGGCGCGTATGTGGCGAGCGTCGTCGAGGACGGTCCTGCTGCCAAGGCCGGTATCCAAGAGGGCGATGTCATTACCAAGCTGGGCGACGACGAGATTACGAGCGCCGATGGCCTGATCATCGCACTACGCAGCCACGAGGTGGGCGAGAAGGTCGAAATCACGCTCATGCGCGGCAAGGAAGAGAAGAAGGTCACCGTCGAGCTGGGCTCCGACGAGGAACTGCAGAACCAGCAGCAGAACGACAGTGCAACCGACACTGGCAACGGCGGTATTACCGATGAGCAGCTGCGCCAGTACCTGGAGGAGCTGCTCGGCCAGCAGGGCCAGGGCCAGGGCTACGGCCAGGGTTTCTAACGAGCTGTATCGCACATATCGAAGCCAGAGGGGCTGTTCCGCCAACGCGGGACAGCCCCTCTTTTCGCGATGATCCCTTGGAGACGGAGGAAAACGGATCATTTAGAAACGGCAAGGGCATGGTTTGAACGCGCGATCCACTCCAGTTTGATGGCTGCCGATTCGGTGCGGTTGGAAAGGGCGATTTGGCTCCATCGCGACCGGTGGTACTCTTGTATCCGTTTGAAATCGAGCGAAGGAGTGCCGCTATGGAGCAATCGAGCCTGTTTGGTGACGGCGTGGACATCGATACCGAAACGCCCGCGAGCACGGATACCGCTGCACCGGCCGATGCTCGTGCCCAGGCGGCAGCGCGTGCGGCCGAGCTGCGCCACGAGCTCGATTACCACGCCTATCGCTACTACATGCTCGATGCGCCCGAGATCACGGACGCCGCCTTTGACAAAATGCTCGTTGAGCTGCAGCAGATCGAGGCGACCTACCCCGACCTGGTGACGCCCGACAGCTATACCCAGCGCGTGGGCGGCTACGTGAGCGAGCAGTTTACACCGGTCACACATATGGCGCGCATGTATTCCATGGACGATGCTATGGATCTGGACGAACTTGACGCGTGGCTCCAGCGCGCCGAGGATGCGCTCGGTGCCGGCAGCGTCACCTATACCTGCGAGCTTAAGATCGACGGTCTGGGCGTGGCGCTTACCTATCAAAACGGCACCTTTGTGCGCGCCGCCACGCGCGGCGACGGCACCACGGGCGAGGATGTGTCGCTCAATGTCCGTACCATCAAGGATGTGCCCATGCACCTGTCCGAGCCGGCGCTCGCCCACATGGGCGCCGACCGCGAGCGTACCATTGAGGTACGCGGCGAGGTGTACATGCCCAAGGGCAGCTTTGTGCGTCTGAATGAAGAGGCCGATGCCGAGGGCCGCGACCCCTTTGCCAACCCGCGCAACGCCGCCGCCGGCAGCCTGCGCCAAAAGGACCCCAAGGTCACGGCGCGCCGCGACCTGGCTACCTTTATCTACGCCATTGCCGATACCGATCCGCTGCACGTCCACAGCCAGCGCGAGTTCCTGGACTGGCTGCGTAGCGCCGGCTTTAGCGTCAACCCCAACGTTGCCCGTTGCGCCACACCGGCTGAGGTTCACGAGTTCTGTGCCCAGGCGCTTGAGCATCGCGGCGACCTGGACTACGACATCGACGGCGTGGTCGTAAAGGTCGACAGCTTCCAACAGCAGCTCGACCTGGGCTTTACCGCCCGCGCGCCGCGTTGGGCCATCGCCTTTAAGTTCCCGCCCGAGGAAAAGCAGACCGTCCTGCGCGAGATTCGCATCCAGGTGGGTCGCACCGGCGTGCTCACGCCGGTCGCCGAGTTCGACCCGGTGACGGTCGCCGGCTCCACCATCGCGCGCGCCACGCTGCACAACATCGACGAGATCCGCCGCAAGAACGTGCGCGAGGGCGACACTATCATCGTGCACAAGGCGGGCGACGTAATCCCCGAGGTCGTGGGCCCGGTGCTCGACAAGCGCCCGGCCGATTCGGTCGACTGGCACATGCCCGAGGTCTGCCCCGTGTGCGGCAGCCCCGTGGTTCACGAGGATGGCGAGGTGGCCTACCGCTGCGTGTCCATCGACTGCCCCGCACAGCTCAAGGAGCGCCTGCTCCACTGGGTGAGCCGCGGCTGCATGGACGTCGACGGCCTGGGCGACGAGATCGTCGACAAGATGATCGCCGCTGGCCTGATCCACGATGTCGCGGACTTCTACCAGCTCACGGTCGACGACATCGCCGGCCTGGACACGGGGCGCGTGTACGCCAGCTCCAACAGCAAAAAGGGCGTTAAGAAGGGCGATCCCATTCCGGTAGGCCTTAAGACGGCCGAGAAAATCATCGCCGAGCTCAACAAGTCCAAGAGCCAGCCACTCGGGCGTGTGCTGTTTGCCCTGGGCATCCGTCATGTGGGCAAGAGCGTGGGCGAGGTCATCGCCGAGCGGTTTCTGTCGATCGACAAGCTCATCTTGGCGAGCGAAGAGGATATTGCCGAGTGCGAGGGCATCGGTCCCAAGATTGCGGCGAGCGTCAAACAGTTCCTGGCCGTGCCCGAAAACCTCGCCGTGCTGGAGCGCTTGCGCCAGGCTGGTCTGTCGCTCGAGGTCGACTTGGGCGCCGCGCACGCGCAAGCCGCGGCCGACGCTGGCGTGGCGGGCGAGCTCGCCGACGCACAGCCGCTTGCGGGTCTGACCTTCGTGCTCACCGGCACGCTCGTCAACCGCACTCGCGACGAGGCGGGCGCGGCGCTCAAGGTGCTCGGCGCCAAGGTTTCGGGTAGCGTGTCAAAGAAGACGAGCTATCTGGTCGCCGGCCCCAAGGCGGGTTCCAAGCTCACCAAGGCCGAGCAGTTGGGTGTGCCCGTACTGGACGAGGATGCGCTCGAGCGGATCTTGGCTACTGGCGAGGTGCCCCGGGCTTAGCGCATCGATAACCAAAGTGAAGATCCGCCCGGAAGCACGATGCCTTCCGGGCGGTTCTTACTTTGCTGGGGCAACCGGCACCGTGATCTGCGTTACGTAGGTTGCCGGGTCGTCGCTGATGATGTCGTCGATAAGGGCGATCTCGCGCGAAGGCCCGGTGGGCGCCAGGTTGTGCTCGCGCATATAGCCGAGCAGCTGCTTATAGCGCGGGGCTGCTTGCCCGTGCGTGCCGCGGAAGCTTATGGTCAGGCAGCGCGCGGCAGGTCGCGTCTCAACGTCGCCCAAGTAATCATCGGTGTCATCGAGCAGCAGGAAGACCTCGTCGTAGCCATCAAAGTCGCCGGCGGCGAGGCGTTCGGGCGCGATGCCCACACCCAGATTGCCCAGATAGGCAAAGGTTTCGTGCTGCCCCTGCTGAAGCTGGCGGATATGCCATCCCAGCGAATAGGCGTCGGTGGGATTGACGCGCTCGTGCAGCGTGGCGCAGCGAAGTTCGGGTTCCTCGATTTCGCTAATGGTGTCGAGATCAGCATTCAAAGCGCCATGAAGCAAGGCAAGCCGCTGGTCAATCTTGCGCGACATGCGCTCCAACTCACGCCGCCTGTGCTCAATTAACTCCTGTTGCTTGGTCAGTTGCCGTTGTATCAAATCCATATCGCGCGTAGTGACAAACTCGCGAATCTGCGCCAGCGGCAAGTCGAGAACGCGCAGGTTGCCGATGGTGTTGAGGGTGGAGAGCTGCCGCGATCCGTAGTAGCGGTACCCACTTGCCGGATCGACATATGCCGGCTCCAACAGCCCCATCTGCTCGTAATGACGCAGTGTGCCCACGCTTAAATTGAGCAGGCGCGCCACCTCGCCAATGCGGAGCAGGCCCTCGGTGTGTTCACTTGGCATGTCGGTCACAGGACCACTCCTTTCGGTAAAAACAGGGGAGAGGCGCTAGGCCCGCGTCGCCCCGCTACGCCACCAGCTTGTCAAAAGCCCCGCGCCGGTTGAGCACGGTAAATGCAATCACGCAGATGCCCGCCGACAGAATCGACCCGCACGGTGAGGCGATGCCCATGGGGAACAGCGTGTCGGAATAGGCGTTCGACAGCAGCCATGCGCCGGGCACGCGAATGAGCACCACGGCCAGCACGTTGTGCGCAAAGCCAATGTAGCTCTTGCCATACGCAGCGAAAAAGCCGCTAAAGCAAATGTGGATGCCGGCAAAGATCGCGTCGAAAATATAGCTGCGCATATAGCCGGTACCGGCGGCGACTACTGCAGCGTCCTTGGCAAAAAAGCCGATAAACGCCGGCGCCACCAGCCACATCAGCACCGTGATCAGGCAGCCGTACACCACCGAGATGGTCATGGCGTCCTTGAGTACCTGACGCGCGCGATCGCCCTTGCCCGCGCCGGCATTTTGCGCCGTGAGCGCGCTGACGGTAGCGCCCATGGAACTCGGCACAATGAACAAAAAGCTGATCATCTTTTCGACCAGGCCCACGGCGGCGGCGTCGACCAGACCGCGGTGGTTGGCGATGACGGTGATGAACATAAACGCCACCTGGATGCAGCCGTCCTGCACGGCCACGGGCACGCCGATCTTAAGAATGCTACCGAGCACCTCGGGCTGCGGGCGCAGGTCGCTGCGCTTAACGTGGATGTTCGTGCGGCGGCTCTTGAGCCACACGAGCGCGAGGGCAACGCTGGCCGTCTGCGCGGTCACCGTGCCGAGCGCCGCGCCCACGGGGCCGAGCCCCATGTGGCCGATAAACAGAAAATCGAGCGCGATGTTGATGATGCATGCCACGCCAATCACGTACATGGGCGAGCGCGAATCGCCCAGGCCGCGAAAGATGGCCGAAAGAATGTTGTACGCGGCGATAAAGGGAATGCCGATAAAGCAAATGCGCAGGTAGGCGGCGGTGCCCTCGACCGCCTCGGCCGGCGTGCCAATGAGTGCCACGATCTGCGGGCACAGTGCGAGCAAGGCAGCGGCCAGTACCACCGAGACACCCATAAAGAGCGTGATGGTATTGCCGATAGCGGTCTCGGCGCGGTCAAACCGGCGCGAGCCCACGGCGTGGCCGACGATAACCGTCGTTCCCATGGCCAGGCCCACGAGCGTCACGGTAATGATATAGAGCGTCTGCGCGCCGTTGCCCACGGCGGTGATGCCGGCGGCGCCGCTAAACTGTCCCATCATGTACAGGTCGGCCATGCCGTAGAGCATCTGCAAAAAGTACGAGAGCATATAGGGCAGGGCAAAGACCGCGATGGTCTTAAGGACATTGCCGCGTGTGAGGTCGTGTTCCATAGGTGGGGCTTTCTGGCTGGGTTTGTTTACGTACCAGTGTAGTGAAAACCCTATAACGATTGTAGAGTCAAGGTTTGTGTTGGCAGCGGGGCGAAAAAGTCACGCTCCAAGCACGATGCTTTGACCCCTCCGTGCCTCTCACCTCCCCTCAAACCATCACAACATTCGCCGTTTTTTGCCAAAATCGGGAAAAGCATCGAATGTTGTGATGGTTTTTCTACCACTCGATCGGGTGGAATCGCTTTCTTGCGCACGAAGGTGTGCGGACCCGTGGGCAGGGGAATAAGGTTGGTTATCCGACTCCATTGGAGGGCTCATGGACCTGCCGATCGTCCTGTCCCATAAGACTGCCTGGCTGTACCACAACGTGGCGCGCCCGTCCGAGCCGCTCTCGCGAGCAAGCAGCCTATACGATGAGGACTCGCTTGCTAACGAGGCGGAGCCGACTGCGGGCCTGTCCAAATTGGGACTCGATGTCAAGGGGCTGAGGGCTTCAGCGGCAGTTGGGATCGTTACCGACTATCTGGTTTCGCTTGGTATTCCACGAGAAGAGCTGGGTCATATCGACACGCTCGTCAACTTCGATTTTGAGCGCTCGACGCCGGCTGGATTTAGGTGCCACGTGTTTGGGGCGCCGGTACCTCCAGACCATCTTCTTGAGGTGGCAGAGGGCCTTCTAGTGGTTGATGAGGTCATGTGCTTTGTCCAAGCGGGTTCGTGGATGAGCGAGCCCGAACAGCTGGAATATGGCTACGAAATCTGTGCCCGATACCATTTGAATCATCTGTCGACGGACGATTATGTCGAGATGGGGCAGAGGTATACCGTTGCCGACTTGATTGCCTATTGCAATGAGAACCGATCTCGTCAGGGGGCTATACGCGCGGCCGCCGTGCTCAAGCGCGTGCACGATGGCGCGCGGTCGCCCATGGAGACGGCCACCGCAATCATGGTCGTTGCAAAACGTTCCCAGGGAGGGCTGGGATACGCCAAGATCGAGCTCAACCATCGGGTCGATGTTCCCAGCGAGTTCAAATATCTCGCAAAGGCCGGGTATTTCGAGATCGACGTATATGCGCCCGCGAGCGGTACGGGAATTGAATACAACGGCTCGGACCATCTTGATAAACAACGCAGTGCGTCGGATGCGGAGCGCATGACCGTGCTGAGCGCGCTGGGCTTTAGGATGATCGTCCTCACCGGGACTCAGTTTGCCCACCAGCTGCAATTGCACCGGGCGATGAACGCCATCGCACTCGCTATGGGCCTTAAGTGCGACCGAAGCGAAGCGTTCCAAAAGCGGCAGAACGACCTGCGAGAATTCGTGATTCGGCACTGGGAGGGCGGCCTTTAGGGGCGTTTTGGTCCTTCTACGGGGTGCCGTGGGTAGGCAAACCATCACATCATTCGACGTTTTTCGCCAAAATCGGGAAAAGCATCGAATGTTGTGATGGTTTGCGTGCTGAGGATGGGCTTGGAAAGTCCGTTTTGCTCGAAGCGACCTGTCCTGTCGTACGGGTGTCGGCATGATTCTCCCGTGCGGTATTATGTTTTCCGAAGAATAAAACGCCGCGTGAGGGGAGGCTGCGTGGACGGGCACGTGCAACATGACGGTTTTGGCCGCGATATCAACTACCTTCGCATTGCCGTTACCGACAAGTGCAATTTTCGCTGCATTTACTGCATGCCGGCCGATGGCGTGGCGCCCCGTGCACACGACGAGCTACTCAGTGCCGAGGAAATCGCCCGCTTTGTGCGCTTGGTAGCGGGGGAGGGCATTCGCCGCGTGCGCCTGACGGGTGGCGAGCCGCTGGTCAGCCGCCGTATCATTCCGCTCATTCGTGACATCCGCGCGATCCCGCAGATCGAGGACATCTCGCTCACCACCAACGGCGCCCTGCTGCCCAAGTTGGCACCGCAGCTCAAAGATGCCGGGCTTAACCGCGTCAACATCTCGCTCGACACGCTCGACCCTACGCTGTTTGGAAAGATCACGCGTCTGGGTCGGCTCGAACAGACCATGGCCGGCATCGACGCGGCGCTGGCTTGGGGCTTTGAGCCCGTTAAGGTCAACTGCGTTGTGGTGCGCCGACTCAACCAAGATGTGGCGGCCCTTGCGCGGCTGACCGTCGACCGCCCCATCCACCTGCGCTTTATCGAATACATGCCCATTGGCGACGAGCGCACGAGCTCGCATTGCGCCGTGGACCCGCATGCGCCCGCGCTCAATCCCGAGCTGTGGGACGCGAGCGACACCGTGCCGAGCGACGAGCTGCGGGCTCGCATCAATGCCGGGGCCGCCGCGACGGGGCTGGGCGAGCTTGAGCCACTCGACATCAACGACGCTCCTGCCGGCGCGGGTCCCGCGCGCTATTGGCACTTTCCGGGCGCGGCGGGAACGGTCGGCTTTATCAGCGCCATGTCCAACCATTTTTGTGCGAATTGCAACCGTCTGCGCCTGACGGCCGATGGCAACGTGCGTCCGTGCCTGTTCAGCGATGCCGAGTATTCGGTGCGCGATGCCCTGCGCCGTGGTGATGATATGCAGGTACTTTCGATTTGGCGCGATGCCGTGGCCCACAAACCGCAGGAACACGCGATAATTGAGGGCACGCAACGATTCATGTCCCAAATCGGAGGATGATCATATGGCCAGGAGCAGGTACGCCGATGCCACCAAGGCCGCTCGCAGGGCCGCGATGTCTGCCCACAAAGTCACGGCTGCGGCGAATGCTGGCAACGCCGACGCGTCCGCGCAGCCGACTGCCAGCGCTGTCGCCGAGCCCGCCCGCGACGCCCGTCGCGACGAGCTTACACACGTGGACGCCAAGGGCGAGGTACGCATGGTCGACGTGTCCGACAAGGCCGAGACCCATCGCATTGCCATCGCCGAGGGCACCATCCTCATGCATCCCGAGACGCAGACCATGGTGCTGCAGGACCGCGCCAAAAAGGGCGATGTGCTTGCCTGCGCGCGTGTGGCGGGCATCATGGCCATCAAACGCACGAGCGACATCATTCCCATGTGCCATCCGCTGCTCATTACCAAGAGTAAGTGCGACATTGCGCCCATCGCTCCGGCGGGGACGCCGGCCGAGGACGTGCCCGAGGGCTGGGCGCCGGCGCGTTCGGACGGGCAGGTTGGTTTTCACGTACTGGTCACGGCCGGCGTGACGGGCAAGACGGGTATCGAGATGGAGGCTCTGACCGGTGCGAGTGCCGCGTGCCTTACGATCTATGACATGTGCAAGGCCGTCGATCGCGGCATGGAGATCGTCGACGTGCGCCTGCTGCACAAGGAGGGCGGTCGCTCGGGCGTGTGGGATCGTGCAGAGCGTCAGGCCGCTGCTGTTGAGGCTGTGGCCGCTGACGGTGCCGCACCCGCAAGCGCGCCTGTCGCCGTCGCGTCCGCAGCTCCGGCCCCGGCCGTCCCCGCGATCGCGTTTATCGGCTACCAGAACTCGGGCAAGACCACGCTCGTCGAGAAGGTTATCGCCGAGCTCACCCGCCGCGGCCTGCGCGTGGGTTCGCTCAAGCATCATGGGCATCACGGCTTTGATATCGATGTGCCCGCTAAGGACACCTGGCGCCATCACCAAGCCGGATCCAAGCACGTGGGCCTCATCTGCGCCACGCGCTGGGCGGAGTACGCCGACACACGCGAGGAGGACGAGATGCCCGCGCGCGAGCTGCTGTCGCGCTACAACGATGTCGACGTGGTGATCATCGAGGGCTACAAGACCGAGGGCTTCGACAACATCGTGGTCGCGCGCTCCGGTGTCGACCGTCTGCGCGGCAAGAGCTCGCTCGACCTGGTCGATGGCCACACGCTAGCCCTTGCCTGCAACGAGGCCCTGGCACGCCAGGCCTTCGACGCCGGCTTTGCGACCCGGGCCATCAACATCAACGACGCCCGAGCCATCTGCGATCTTATCCAAGATCATCTTTAGGGGTCGACGCTGCGCCGGCCCCAAGCACCCCATCTCGCCCCTCAAGCCGTCGCTCGCGTACCAAAGTACGCGTCGCTCCTCTTTCGGGGCGACCTGGGGCACTTGGAACCGGCTCGCTGCGCTGCCATAACATGCCAAAAAGGGACAGGTTTGTTTTGGCAGGTTTTATCTGGGCAAACGTCATTTCCACCACAAAGGGGCCAGGCACCTTTGTGGTGGTTTTTGCTTTGGTAGATGTGTGGGACATGCCTTACAATCTACCAAGTAGTTCATGACGGGCGAAAAACGGAGAGAAGGGTCCTGATGCGTCCTTAATGTTTCATGCGGATAGATTGATTTGACAGACGGTGGCGAATGCCCACCGCCCGTATTCGTATGAAACAAGGAGTCTCCATGCTCGCATCTCTTTTCTCAAAGCCTCAATCATCGCTGTCCGTGCAGGCCAAGCGGCTGGTGGCGATGCGCTTTCTCATCTACACCGGGTTTCAGACCAGTTATTTTATCGGCGTCATCGGAACGCTCACCTATGCAGACGATGCCTCAGTCGTGGCGACATCGCTGGCCGTTCTGTTTATGAACGTTTTCGTGATCCTGGGATCCTTTGCGGGTGGCGCTGCGCTCGACGCCTGGGGTCCGCGCCGCCATTTCTTGCTGAGCATCATCGGCGCTCTTGCAACTGGCACGGCAATCATCGCCTTTGGTAGCGCGACCGGCGTCGTCCTGCTCGGCGCGGTGTTTCTGGGCTTTGTGATGGGATTCGCCCAGCCCATCGCCACGTCCTATCCGGCCTACCTCACCGACGATCCTGTCGAGCTCAAAGACATCAACTCCGCCATCGCCATGTTTTCAAACGTGAGTATCATCGTTGGCCCCACGCTGGGTGGCTTTGTCGCGGCTGCTGCGTCGTCGCGCGCGGTGTTTGTTCTCATGATGCTCTTTACCGTGCTGGCGCTCATCGCCGGTTGGGGCTTTAGGCCGCAGACCAGCCATGTCGCCGGGGATGCGGATGCCGATTCGGCGGAGGAAGGGGAGCGTGCGGGACAAAGCTCCAACCCCAGCACATCCACCCGCGCCACCTTCGCAGCCAGCATCAAGACAGTCTTCACCAACAGTGTCCTCGCCCTGCTGTTCTGCATCATTTTTCTTTCGAACTTTGGCTACGGAGCCTTCGATCCGCTCGAGTCGTTTTTCTATCGCGATGTCCTACGCGTCGGCGTTGAGTGGATGGGCTGGCTCTCGTCGGCCTCGGGCGTGGGCGCGGTACTGGGTGCCGTGCTCGCGCTCCGCTTGCCGCCGCACTTGGTCAACCTAAAAACGCTGCTCGTGGCACTTATGTCCGTGGGCCTGGGAAGCCTGCTCTATGTGGGGACGCCGTACGTGGGTGTGGCCCTTGTCGGTCAGGTCGCCCTGGGCATAGCTTGGGGTGTCGTCAACCCGCTCCACAACACCATCGTGCAGACGACGGCGCCGCTCGAGCAGCTTGGTCGCGTCAATTCGGTCATGGGCTTTGGCAATATGTTCGCTGGCGTGGCCCCGCTGGCGATTGCTCCGTGGCTGGCGGCGACGTTTGGCGTGCAGCAGACGCTCATCGGAGCAGGCATGGTCGTGACGGCAGTCCCCGCGGCGTTGCTGCTGTTTGGGCGCCGGCATTTTGATCGTGCCGCAAGGCAGTAAAGACCATCACAACATTCGATGAAAATCGCGATTTTGCCGAAAAACATCGAATGTTGTGATGGTTTGGCCCACAAACGCCACTTCCCCCACAAAGGGGGCCAGGCACCTTTGTGGTGGTTTTTGCTTTGACGGGCCGCGCCTGTGCCTTGGTATACCATGTACGCCGTTTGCGAATACACCCCACACCGCCGCACAACTCAGAAAGGCCCCCATGGACGCCACCTTCAGCCACATCAAAGCCGTGTTCTGCGATATCGACGGTACGCTGCTCACGAGCCGGCACACGGTGTCCCCGCGCACCGTGGCGGCGATCCGCGCCCTGCGCGAGTGCGGCGTGCTCTTTGGCCTGTGCACCGGGCGCGACGCCCACGCGACCGAGGCCATGTACGAGCTCTGGGGCATCGAAGGCTTGGTGGACGTGCTCGTGGGCTGCGGTGGTGCCGAGGTCATCGACCGCGCGCACGACATCAACGAGCTGAGCTATCCGCTGTCGGGCGAGACCATCGCGCGCATCTGCAAGCACATGGCGGACCTTCCGGCAACGCCCGTCTGCCCCCGAGACGGCGTGTTCTACGTGCCCGAGAGCAACGCGTGCGTCGAGCACCTGTCGCGCGTCGACGGCGTGCCCTACCAGGTGGTCGATTTTGCCGAGTTTTTGCGCGAGCCACAGCCCAAGGTGATGTTTACCATGGCGCCTGAGGTAATGCCGCGGGTGATTGAGCGGGCGTCGACGTTTGCCGATAACACCGTTAAGGCGGCGGCTCTGCAGACCACGCAGCGGCTCTACGAGTTCATGGATCCGCGCGTGTCCAAGACGCGCGGCCTGGTGCGCGTGGCAGAGCTCAACGGCATGGAGCTCCAGAACATCTGCGTGTTTGGCGATGCCGATAACGACACCTGCATGGTGGCTGACGCCGGCGTGGGCGTGGCCATGGCAAACGGCAGCGACGCCACCCGTGCCGCCGCCGATTTTGTAACCGCCAGCAACGACAAAGACGGCATCGCGATCTTTATTGAGGAACATCTGCTGTAGCGCGGGGGAGAACTACCACAAAGGGGGCAGGCGCCTTTGCGCCGGCCTCAGGCGATTTGGGCGAATTGATACCTAAAATCTGCGCGCAAATTCAAATATGGTCGTCAGAACATTACGCTTCTAACCACCGATGGGTTAAAGATATTCTCATCAGTTTGGTAGGGTGTTTCTCCCGGTAAATGACCTGCCGCTCATGGTCAATTATCGACCGTTCACAGGATGTTTGCTCTTGAGCAAAATGTTGTGCAAATAAATCTAATGCCATTAAAAAATAATACGCAACTAAATTACCAGCAGAAACAAAAAATAGATAGCGAATAAACGAAGGCAAATCCGAGCAATTGTCAAGAGAATTGAGAACTCACTACAAAACTATCGGTTTTATTTGCTCAGATGTTTAAACAATTGTTATAATTGCATTACTAAACGAGCGCAATTACAGATTGCGCAGATACGTTTGATGGTGAAAGAGCAAGATCGCGGTCTCTTGGGGAGGAGACAT
Organism: uncultured Collinsella sp.; assembly: GCA_958413765.1. GTDB lineage: Bacteria > Actinomycetota > Coriobacteriia > Coriobacteriales > Coriobacteriaceae > Collinsella. The sequence goes on along the minus strand of CATYVH010000001.1, from coordinate 182,433 downwards.
CGATGAAAGCGAATTCGGACAAATCTAAGCAGAGTAATAAAGCGACGCGCCGTGTGCTGGCAGGCGTTTTGTGCGGAGCCTCCGTTTTGAGCCTGGTACTGTCGCTCGTCATGCCTCCGATCTCGCAGGCCATTGCCAACGATGCCCAGACGGTTTCTACCGAGGAAACTGTGATGGGGGGGGGTTCCTCAAGTGAGTCTACTGATGTAGGCAACACCAACAACGGGGATACCGAAAACCAGAATAGTGACGATGCTGCGGGCGACGACGAAATCCAGCAGGAGGAGCAGCCCAAGGACGAGTCGCAGGCAGAAGAAAATGAAGCGATCGACGATGGCGCTGGTTCGTCAGCCGAGGAGGCTGTGGCGAGCGAAGAGACAGCCACGGACATCAAGAATGCCGGTGACTTGCAGGGAAAGCTTCTAGGCGTTGAGGAAAATCAAACCGCCAGCTTTACGCTTGCGGCTGATATTGACTTTCCTGGTGAAATCACACTTAACAAAGGCGGCAGCAATATCACCCTTGACCTAAGTGGTCATAAGATTAAGCACTCGAGCGCCGACAAGCCGTTATTCAATGTTGCCGGTGGTGCGTCACTTACAATTAGGGATTCTGCACAGGTGGGTGAGACGGTCAGCGAGGGCCAGCAGCTAGCTGATCAGGGACAGAGCCTGAATGCCGATAATTATGACAAGAATGCCGCCAATTATGGCAAGAATGCCGAACTGACTTACGATAACGATAACATTCCATCTAATCTTACCTACTACGTGACCGAATCGTCCCCGAGCGGAACAGGCACAACCGAGACACTTGTCAAACATGACGTTGAGATTAAAGGCGCCATCGTGGCGTGCGGAGGCAACGCAAATCTAAAGCTCATCAATCTATATAACAACAACGGCAAGGGCGGCACGTTTAACCTTGTGAGCGGCGTGATCACGCAAAAACAAGGCGGCAGCGTTAGCAGCTTGGTCTATGCCGAGAACGGCTCTACCGTCAACATGCGCGGCGGCTATGTGTGTGGAGCTTCTGGCTCGGGTGCGGGCGGCGGAATTGAAATACACGGTAATTCGACCCTCGAGGTTTCCGGTGGCGTAATTGCCGGCAACAGTGCTCCTAGTGGCGGTGGTGTGTATGCTAAAGACTCCACGGTCAACATAACTAATGGCGTAATCTCCGGCAACAGCACGCTTGCTACTGGTGTTGGTTTCGGCGGCGGCATCATGGCCGAAGGCGGCAGCGTTACTGTTTCTGGTGGCTACATTACTAACAATAAATATGCCAATTACTGTGGTAACGATGGTAATGGCGATCATGGCGGTGCTGGACTTGCCGCTAAAAACGGTACTCATGTCACCATTTCGGGCGGCCAGATCACGGGCAACTATTCTGAGGAAGCCGGCGGCGGCGTCTATGTGACCGACATCGAACACCAAGGGGCGAGCTCGCGCAAGACAATGGCATGGCTCAACATTACGGGGGGAACTATTGCCTCTAACGTGAGTTTTCGCTCTGAGGGTGCCGGCATTCGCGTGGGCCAGATGGTTGACGCGATGATAAAAGGAACGTCAAATTCAAATCCAGTCTATATCACTAATAACCACTGCATGTCTCGCTTTGACTGGGGTGGAGGCGGCATCTTCGTCCAGGGCGATTCTAAGGTCGCGTCTAATGCTGGTAGGCTATTTGTCTATAACTCCTATATAAGCAGCAATGAGGCCGGTGGCTACGGTGGCGGCGTTGCGGTTTGCCCGACGGGTAAGACTTTGGTGACAGGCACCGACGGCACGGCGATTTTCGGTAATACTTCTGCCGGAAATGAGCAAAACGCGAACGACTACGAATCCGTGAGTAATACAGGCAATAACGGCACCCCCCATCTTTCCGGCGGTGGTCACGGTAAGGACCAGGACTCCGACGCCTACAATGCCGAAGTGTTTCGCGAAAACGGCCACGCGGACTTCTTCCTTGCGGCGGAGGGTCATACGACTCCGATCGCGGCGGTGATTGGCAAAATGCTTGGCGGCGGCGATGCTAAGTATCGGGGAAGCTTAGAGCTCCAGAAAGCCATTACTATCCCCGCTAACGGTGGCGTGCAGGTATATAAAAGCATCGGCCTGAGTTCGGATGTTAAGGCTCAAGACCCCGAGGCGATCAATGCGCGAAAGGCTGCGCTAGAGGCGGGCGCGACGTTTATCACGGGCAATTATTCCTGGAACCATGGCGGCGGCATCATGTCGAACGGCGACCTGTACATGGGCGCGCCTGAGGACACGTATGTCTATCCGAGCCTCAAGCTCAAGGCGACCAAGAAGCTGGAAGGCCGCAAGCTCAATGATGGGGAGTTCTCCTTTACGGTGTATCGCAAGGATTCAGACGACCCTTTGGCTGGCACGACAGCTGGCACGACATTCAATCGCGACGTTTGCACCGAGGTTGGAACAGCAGCAAATGATGCAGAAGGCAGCATTACGTTTGACCTTGGTGAACAATTCGCATCGAGTGGCGCGGGTAACGAAATCACATACTACTTGGTCGAAGACCCCGGTGGTGATTCTGGCATCACGTACGACTCCAGCGTGTATAAGATTGTGGTGACGGCCGAAGATACCAAGACCTTGCTCATGTCTGTTCCGAGTAAAGAAAACTCAAGCCAACTGAAGGATCTTTACATCCATAACTACACGATTAAAAACGTCGGTGTAACCAAGTACGAATTCCGCGAGTCGTCTGGGAAGTGGGAGAACGTAAAAGCGAGGAGCAAGGTGCAGAAGAGTGGAGACTATTATCCAATTATCTGTGAGGGTGACTCCACGACTTTCACTAACAAGTTCACTCCGTACGACTCGAAGGGCTCCTGGACGCCTATGGCGACTAAGGTCGTTGAGGGTGGCGAGATGAAGGAGTTCACGCTCCAGCTTGCGACCGACACAGATTTTACGGATATCGTTAGCAGCAAGTCCACCACTGCCGACGGCGACAAGTCCCAGACCCTGAGCTTCGACAAGATTGATTACAAACTCGATCAACTCGACCAGCTCGCGTCTGGCCCCGCTGGCCGTGGTGCTTCCAAGACCTTCACGTACTACGTGCGCGAGAAAGACGACGGTTCGCTGTTCTCGCACTATACGTACGACAAGTCGGTCTATCAGATTACGGTTAACGCGACTGACGACTCTAACCACCATATCGACGTCACTGCGACCTACAAGCAGATTCAGGATCGTGATGGCAAGCCAGTGACCAACGACACGGGCCGCGAACTCACTGAAAGTTCCACCCCCACCTTCACCAACACCTACTCCACCTCTTTGCCCCTTTCTGGTATGTCGGGCGTCACTCTGACGTACCTTGCCGGCGCGGTGGTGCTTTGCGCTGCTGCGGCCTGGATGCACATTCGTCGCAAGGCGAATGCGAAGGGAGGTAAGCGTCGTGAATAAGAAAGTTTGCTCCTTCCCGATCTTGTTTGCGCTGCTTACCCTCCTGATCGGCACCTGCGCGGTTGTGTTCCCCGCATCCGCGCAGGCCGCGCCGACCTCGACCGGTTCCATCACGGTGAGCGGCACCGTGGCGCGCAGCTACGACGCCTACCAGATCTTTAGCGCCAACGTCGTCGACGGCGACAGCGACGCCAAGATCGCCACCGACCTCGCCTGGGCAAGCGACGCCGTGCGCGACGCCGCGCTGCCTGTGCTGCACAGCGCCGGCATGCCCAATTCCCAGACCACCGCGCAGGAAGCTGCCGAGTGGCTCAACACCGATTCCCACCTTACGAGCGCGCTGAGCGCGCAGCTCGCTCGTTCCCTCCAGAGCTCTGGCGCCGAGCTCGCGGCCCTCAACGCGGGCACGGCGGCCGAGCTGCCCTGCGGCTACTGGCTCATCGTCGCCGACGACGACGCCATCGCCCAGGGCGAGGCCGGCACCGCGCCGATCATGGTTCTGGTCGGCGGCAGCGCCGTCACCGTCAAGCCCAAGGCGGCGACGCCCAAGGTCTCCAAGCACGTGCTGGAGGACAGCACCGCCGCCTGGCAGAAGGCCGCCGACGCCACGGTCGCCGACGACCTGTACTGGCGCCTCTCTGCCACGGTCCCGGCGGGCCTTGCCGCCTACGACACCTATGCGGTGCGGTTCGTCGACACCATGAGCGCGGGGCTCGACCCCTCCAAGGTGGCCGCGAGCATGCGCGTATACGCGGCGGCGGGCGCGGACGGCGGCTTCGACGCCGTCTCGGCCGACAAGGACGGCCGCGCCGGCACCGAGCCCGCGAAGGGCTGGACCGATATCACGGCCCAGTGCGCCACCAAGGTAGCGGCGGACGGCAAGACCTTCACCGTGCGCACCGGCGACCTGATCGCCGCGCTCGGCGGGGCCGACGCCTTCACCGCGGGCGCCCGCGTGGTCGCCGTGTACAATGCGCCGCTCAACAGCGCGTGCAACCACGGCATCGCGAAGGGCAACCCCAACGAGGTCTACCTGCGCTACCCGCGCTCCCCCTTTGCCGACCAGTCCGGCGACGCCGGCTTCACCCGCACGCCGAGCGATGACGCGTGCGCCTACACTTGGGATCTCGCGCTCACCAAGCGCGGCAGCGACGGCGACAAGCCGCTTGCCGGGGCGGTCCTGAGTATTACCGACGACCGCGGCCGCACACTGTCGGCCGACGGCACGTGGGATGCGGAGGGCAAGGCCACCGTCACCACGGGCGAGGACGGCCGCGTGACCGTCTCGGGCGTGGACTCGGGCAAGCTGGAGGTCCGCGAGCTCAAGGCGCCCAAGGGCTACACCGCCTTTGAGGGCACGCACTCCGTGACGGTCAAGGCCGAGGGCCTGGACGTCGACCAGGTGGCCGCCGCCAAGCCCAAACTCACCATCACGGCCGAGTCGCCCCTGCGCGCCGACAGCGCGGACGGGTCGACGGGCAGCCTGGAGGCGTCGCTCATCAACACGCCCACCGGCACACCCCCTAGCATTACCACCGGAGGCTTTATGCCCTCGACTGGCGATATGGCAATGTACGCCGCGGCCGCCGCAGCGGTCGCCGGAGCCGCGCTCATCGTGGTCGCGCTCCTGGTCAAGCGGGGAGGTGGCAGCCATAAAGAGTAGCTGGCAGCCCCACAGAGAGCGGGGCGAGACGTAGCGAAGTAGATGCTAAGACACAGACAGATGATGATCGATCGAATGAGAATCAAACGGAAAACGGAGGAAAAGAAGATGAGCATGAGCAAGAACATCGCATGCCTGGCAGTAACCGCCGGCCTCACGGCGGCCCTGAGCTTCGGCGGCGTGATGGCCCCGGTGACCATGGCGTTTGCAGCGGGCAACACGACCGTTACGTTCGATTACGGTGACTACGCTGGATCAACGACTTATAAGGGCATTCAAATCTTCGCTGCTGACGTAAATGGCTCCACTGTAAAGAACATTCAGTGGGCGGGCACAAACGTGACAGAGCAACAGGCAATTCAGGACGCAGTTGTTCGTGCAATTCAGAAAAAAGAGCCTGCCTACAACAAAACGACTGCCCAGGATGCCGCTGATTGGCTGAACGAGAAGTCAGGCGTGACTGGGAGCACTTCTCAGGTCGCAAGCGATAATGTTCTGAGCATGATCGCCGACAATTTGAAGAACAATGCAACGTGGCAGAGGACGTCTGCCGCACAGCCGTCTCTTTCCAATCTTGACGCCGGCTACTGGCTGTTCCTCACTGATACGACGGTAAAGCCCAGGGACAAGTCGACCGATGCTTATTCAGCTCCGGTGTACGCTCTTATTGACGGTACGGACACAACTGTGAATATTACCCCTAAGAAGAGCGTCCCCACGGTTGAAAAGAAGATTCTTGATGATAACAAGGCGGAGGATGACCTCACGACCGTGCCTGTGAAAGATTGGGATGACGTCGCCGATTCGCAGATCGGCCAGGAGGTCAATTACAAGCTCACCGGCACGATCGCCAGCAACTACGCTACTTACGATAGCTATACCTATAGGTTCACTGACACCCTTTCCAAGGGCCTCAGCTATGTTGATGGCCAAACTCAAGTTTTTGCTGTAAACAAAGATCAGAACAACATTGATCAATATGCCGACATTACAGAGAACTTTACTGTGACGCCAACCACCAATGCTGATGGAACTACCACCTTGGCTATTAACGCTAATGCGGGAGAGCACGGTAAGTATCTCAAGGAGATTTCAAAGGTAGGCGCCAGCACTCAGATAGTCGTCTTCTACAAGGCGGTGCTCAACGGCAATGCCGTGATTGGTAACACTACTGACAATACTCAGAAGGGTGGCAACCCCAACACCGTTAAGCTTGAGTACTCCAACAACCCGTATGGCGTTGGCACGGGCACGACGATCGAGGACACCGTCGCCGACTTTGCGTTCAAGCTCAACCTCAAGAAGGTCGACCAGGGCACCGAGCAGGGCCTTGAGAATGCCGTCTTCACCATCCAGTCCGCGGACAAGAATACCGAAAACCAGTATATTGCCTCGACGGAGGGTACTGTTGATGGCGTCAGTGTCGTCGCGGGTCAGCTCGTGACCGTCACCAATACTGAAAACCTTCCCGAGTGTGTGAAGTTCACGTCCGACAAAGAAGGCAAGATCTCCGTTTCCGGCCTCGACGCCGGCTCCTACAAGGTGACTGAGGTCCAGACCCCCGACCCTGCCAAGTACCCCACCAAGGCCGACCCCTTCACCTTCATCATCACCGCGACGTATAACAAAGACACGATGAAGGTGAAGACCCTTGAGGCAAAGGTGTCTGAGGCAGACGAGAAGCGCACCGACATCGCCTTCGGCAAGCTTGACGGTAATGTCGGCGACAATGCTCTTCATGGTCAAGAAAACACCGGCACCAACGCTGATGCCGGCGAGGTCACCATCAATGTCGGCAACACCAAGTCCGTGGGCCTCCCGCTGACCGGCCTTAACGGCGTGACTTTCACTTGGATCGCCGGTGGCGCGGTGCTGTGCATCGGCGTGGCGCACCTCATCCGCAGCCGTAAGCAGGCTGAGGAGTCCGAGCAGGAGTAACGCTCGCTCATCCATCCCTTTGGCAGGTGGGATGTGTTGGCCATGAGACTTGCGGACACTTTTCTCGTCCATCCACGTTCTTGCTTTGCCATTCTCTTTTCGGGGCAGACTCCGCACTGGAGTTTGCCCCGTTTTTTTGGGATAACGCAGCCAGCCTCCATTGCCCGTTGGATCAAGCGTATGAATATCGAACAGATGTTTGTCAAAATCGCGTTTACCAGGCGTGGGTGCATACACTCGCAGTAAAATACCCTTGCGACGCATTCCGTGCGCGGGCGGCCGACGACTCGATCGGAGGTCACCATATGCTGAAATTCCTTAACGCGCTCGCCGCCCTCGCGGCGGTGGGCACGTTCGTCATCGCGTTTCTTGACTCGTATGAGGTTCGGTTTAAGGTCCGTAGGCGCACGCGCGGTGCGGACGGTGGACGGCATTTGCGCCGAAAGCGCAAATAAGAATGCCCGGGGGTCGGATCCCGGGCATTTAACAAAAACTGAAAACTAGGCCGCCCGCGCTCCCAAACATTTACGCGGGGTGCGTCGTTTTCTATTGACATTGTATCCCGAATCGCCCAGTCGATTCGGGACATTTTGAAAACTCAAATGCGGGCCCATACTCGCGCTGTGCAATGATGTCAGGCTGCGTTGTCCGGTGCATGAGTTTGCTAATCGGCTATTATTTGTTTAGACAACCTGAGCTGTAGAGGAGTGACTGGCGATGGTGCAGGGCGCCAAACATATGAAGAGCAATAACGCCGCGGACAACGGCGGCTCAAGCCCTCAGCCCAAACCTCAACCAAAGCCCAAGCGCCGCCGCAAGCGGCTGCCGCGCTGGGCCGATCGGCTCATCACTATCGTCATCATCCTTATTGGCGTGGGCCTTATGACCTGGCCGTGGATTTTGGACCGGCTCGAGGCCTCGGGCGTGTTCAACCAGATCAGCACCGTGTCCAGCACCGTGGACGCGCTATCTGCCGAGGAGCGCGAGCGCATCCTGCTCCAGGCGCGCTCCTTTAACGAGCAGCTGGCGGGCGAGGCCACCGAGCTTCCCGCCGACCAGATCGAGCCCTACGCCCAGCAGCTCATCTTTGACCGCGACCCCATGATGAGCTGGGTCGAGATCCCCTCCATCGACGTGAGCATGCCCATCTACCACGGCACGAGCGAAGAAGTCCTTATGGCGGGCGTCGGGCACTTGGAAGGCACGAGCCTGCCGGTGGGCGGCACCTCGACGCATTGCGTGCTCACCGCGCACTCGGGCATGCGCAACCTGAGCATGTTCGACGACATCCACTCGCTGGAGCCCGGCGACCTGGTGCTGCTGCACACCATGAACAAGACGCTCGCCTACAAGATGGTGGACTCCGAGGTGGTGCTGCCCGAGGAGATGGAGTCGCTGACCATCGAGCCCGGCGCCGACAAGGTGACGCTCGTCACCTGCACGCCCTACGGCGTGAACGACCATCGCCTGCTGGTGCATTGCGTGCGCACCAAGTACAACAAGAAGGACGTCGACAAGCAAAAGTCGCTGGCTGGCCGCCACTGGGGCAAGCGCGAGTTTGCCGTGCTCATCGTGGTCGTAGCCATTGTGCTGTTGCTGCTGGATATCGTGATCCACGCGGTCCGCAAGCGCCGCAAGGCCAAGGCCTCGGCATAAGACATCGTTCAGAACCACCACAACGGGGACAGGCACCTTTGTGGTGGTCGGGACTTCCAAACCGTCACAACATTCGATGAAAATCTCGATTTTGGCGAAAAGCGTCGAATGTTGTGATGGTTTTCGTTGTGGGCGAGACGGTTTTCGCTATGGACGGTGCGGTTTCGCTCCAGAACCGCCAGTCCGCAGCCTGCCAGCCCGCCGCCCTCGTTACGTTTTCGCTGCATTTGGGTAAAGCGCCTGCTCCAAGCGGCATTGCCTTGTATACTAGAGCGGTTTATCTGTTATGCGGAAGGGAGCGCCTATGGCACTCAGCGAGAAAGACGTGCGCGGCATCGCCGAGTACGCAAAGATCGCACTGACCGATGACGAGCTCACCCAGATGACGTCCTACATGAACGACGCCGTCCAGATGCTCGAGCCCGTCTTGCAATATGACTTGCCCGACGTGGAGCCCACGTTCCATCCCATCGGAAGCCTGTCCAACGTGATGGGCGATGACCTGCGCGAGCCCGAGCGCGATCTGCCGCTCGAAGTCGCGCTCGAAAACGCTGGCAGCGCGCGCGACCGCTACTTCCGCGTGCCGTCCATTTTGGGAGAGGGGGAGAGCGAGTAATGGCGCAGAGCTTCGATTCCCTTACCGCCGCCCAGATCGCCGCGGGCGTTGCCGCCGGCGACTTTACCGCTACCGAGGTGGCCCAGGCCTCCCTTGCCGCCATCGAGGCGCGCGAGGGTGGGGTCCAGGCATTCCTGCAGGTGGCGCCCGAGCTTGCGCTCGAGGCCGCCGCGCGCGTGGATGCCGACCGTGCCGCAGGCAAGCCGCTGCCCCCGCTTGCGGGCGTGCCGCTGGCCATTAAGGACAACATGAACCTCGTGGGCACGCGCACCACCTGCGCTTCCCGCATGCTCGAGGACTACCAGAGCGTCTACACCGCCACCTGCGTCCAGCGCATGCTCGACGCCGGCTGCCTGCCCATGGGCAAGGCCAACATGGACGAGTTCGCCTTTGGCAGCTCCACCGAGAGCTCGGCCTTCCACCGCACCAACAACCCCTGGGATACCGAGCGCGTGCCCGGCGGCTCCTCGGGCGGCTCCGCTGCCGCCGTCGCCGCGGGCGAGGTTGCGCTCTCGCTGGGCTCGGACACCGGTGGCTCCATCCGCCAGCCGGCGTCGCTGTGCGGCGTGGTGGGCTTTAAGCCCACGTATGGCGCCGTGAGCCGTTACGGCGTGGTTGCCTTTGGCTCGTCGCTCGACCAGGTGGGCCCCTTTGGCCGCACGGTCGAGGATGTCGCGCTGGCCATGAACGCGCTTACCGGTGCGGGCCACGATCCGTACGACTGCACCAGCCAGGATTGCGCCGTCGACTTTACCGAGCATCTCAACGACAGCATCGAGGGCAAGCGCGTGGGCATCATCCCCGCGTTTATGGAGGCCGAGGGCCTGACGCCCGAGGTCAAGGCCGCTGTTCAGCGCGCCGCCCAGGAGCTGCAGAACCAGGGCGCCGAGCTGGTCGAGGTCGACCTGCCGCACCTGGACGCCGCCATCGCCGCCTACTACGTCATCGGCCCGGCCGAGGCGTTCTCCAACCTGGCCCGCTTCGACGGCATTCGCTACGGCTACCAGGAGGAGGGCTGCGCCAACCTGTCCGACCAGAGCTCGCTTTCGCGCGCCCACGGCTTTGGTGCCGAGGCCAAGCGCCGTCAGATGCTCGGCGCCTACCTGCTGAGCTCGGGCGTGTACGACAAGTACTACTACGCTGCGCAAAAGGCCCGCACGCTCATCACGCAGGACTACGACGCCGCGTATGCCAAGGTGGACACCATCCTCATGCCCGCCTCGCCGCGCACGGCCTTTAAGTTTGGCGAGATCAGCGACCCCACGCAGATGTACCTCTCCGACCTGTACACCATTTCGCTCAACATCTGCGGCAACGGCGGTATCTCGGTGCCGCTGGGCCTGGGCGAGGATACTCAGCTGCCCGTTTCTGCCCAGCTGGTGGGTCCGGCCTTTAAGGACCGTCAGCTGCTCACGTTTGCCCGCGCCCTGGAGCGCGGCTTTGCCGATGCCGCCACGGGTGCGCCCGCGCTTTCCGTCGCGCCCGCTTTTGCCGGGAAGGGAGGCGAGCTGTAATGAAGGAGCTTTCCGAGGTCCTGCAGGATTGGGAGGCCGTGATCGGCCTGGAGATCCATACCGAGCTCACCGCACTCGATACCAAGATGTTCTGCAATTGCAAGCTCAGCCACGATGACGAGCCCAACGCCAACGTGTGCCCGGTGTGCCTGGGCCTGCCCGGCGCCCTGCCGGTGCCCAACAAGCGCGCCATCGAGAGCATCGTCAAGGCGGGTCTGGCCACCAACTGCGAGATCCAGCGCCACTCGATGTTCTACCGCAAGCACTACTTCTATCCCGATATGGCCAAGAACTTCCAGACCACGCAGGGTCCGGTCGCTTTTGCCATGTACGGTCATCTGGACCTGGACGTGACCGGTCGCGGCGCCGCCGAGCGCCCCGACTGCGCGTTTGGCGAGGCCGAGGCCCAGAGCCTGGCGAGCGCTTCGGCCAACGCCGAGGGTCTGTCCACGTCCATGACGTCGACCATGCGCGAGGGCAACCAGCGCGCCGGTCACCTGGCCAGCTATGACGCGTCCAACCTGCAGATGCCCGAGCGTCGCGAGGACGGTTCCTACACGGTGCCCATTCGCATCCTGCGCATCCACATGGAGGAGGACGCCGCCAAGATGGTCCACGTGGGCGGTGCCGAGGGCCGCATTACCGCCGCCGCCGAGTCGCTCGTCGACTACAACCGCTGCGGCACGCCTTTGATTGAGCTCGTGACTGAGCCCGATCTGCGCACGCCCGAGGAAGCGCGCCTGTTTATGGAGAAGCTCCGTCGCATCTTTGTGACGCTGGGCATTTCCGATTGCTCCATGGAGAAGGGTTCCATGCGCTGCGACGGCAACGTGTCGCTGCGCCGCCGTGGCGAGACCAAGCTGGGCACCAAGACCGAGCTCAAGAACCTCAACTCGTTTAAGAGCCTGCACGACGGCCTTGCCTACGAGATTTGCCGCCAGGCCGAGGTGCTCGAGGAGGGCGGCATCATCTATCAGGAGACCCGCCACTGGGAGCCCAGCCGCAAACGCACCGTGGTCATGCGTGTGAAGGAGACGGCCGACGACTATCGTCTGTTCCCCGATCCCGACCTGGCGCCGTTCGATTTGGATGACGAGTTCATCGACCGCTGCCGTGGCGAGATTCCCGAGCTGCCCGATGCCAAGCGCGCCCGTTTTGAGGCCGACTTTGGCATTAAGGCGGCCGACGCCGAGCAGATCGCCGGCGACCCCGAGTTTGCCGATTTCTTTGAGGCTGCCGCTGCTGGTATGACCGACAAGGAGGCTCAGACGGTCGCAAACTTGCTGGTGAACGAGATGATCGCCTACCTTAAGGGCGCAGGCGTCTCGCTGGCCGAGTCCGGCATCGCGCCGGCTCAAGTGGCAGCGCTGGCCAAGCTGCTGGCGACCGATGCCATCAGCTCCAACCAGGCGCACGAGGTCTTTGAGGCCATGGCCCAGACCGGCGACGACCCCAACAAGATCGTCGACGAGCGCGGCATGCGTCAGGTGAGCGATGCCGGTGCGTTGCAGCCGATCGTGGACGAGGTGCTGGCAAACTGTGCCGAGCAGGCGCAGCAGTATCGTGACGGCAACCAGAAGGTCATCGGCTTTTTGGTGGGCCAGTGCATGAAGGCGAGCTGCGGCAAGGGCAACCCGAAACTCTTCAACGAGTTGCTGAGAACGTCGCTCTCGTAGCTGCGAGGCCGGGGAAGCCCCGAGTCGCCGGGGTATTTCCTCCAAATTTCAAACAGTCCTATGCAAGACGAAGGCCACATTTAGTGGCCTTCTTTGCATGCGGAACTCATTTGGAGCAAACACCCCGGCGACTCGGGGCTTCCCCGGCCAGACGACTCGGCCGTTCGGGTCAGGCGGGGCTGAATGGAATAGAGTGAATGGGCGCGCCGTTGGCGCGCCCATTGTTTTGGAGGGAACTCATTTTGAGCAAGCACCCGCCCTGCCGGGGCTCCCGGGTTCTGCAACGACTCGGCCGTTCGGGTCAGGTGGGCTGGATTGAATTTGGTGAATGAGGGCGCCGATGGCGCCCTCATTCTTTATATATGTTGGGAACGCCAAGCGGTGGGGGTGGTGCCGGTGTGTTGCTTGAAGGCTTGGGCGAAGGCGGCCTGCTGAGGGTAGCCTAGACGCTCTGCCACCTGCGCTATCGTGAGCGCGCTATCGGCCAAAAGGTCCTGTGCTCGCTCCATACGGCGTCTGCGAATGTAGACGCCCAGGGACTCGCCGGTTTGGGCTTTAAAGGTGGCGCATAGCTTGGAGCGGCTTGTGTAGAGCCTCTCGGCCACCTCGTTGATACCCACACGCCTGCCTTTGTCGAGCGCGCGCTCAATCATTGCCGCCGCTTCCTCGGCAATGGTTACGCTGGCGCGTGTGTCTGCCGCCTGCCGCGCCTGCTTGTGGGCCGCGCGCGAACAGGCGAGCTCCGCGACCATGGTCTCCACGATGCCTTGCATATAGACGTGTCCGCCTACGGTGCGGGCGCGTTCCTCGTTAATCCTGCGCAACGTGTGGCAGATGGCAGACGCTGCCTCCTCGTGCCATGACTCGGCAAACGCCTCAAAGACCCCCGCGAACTCGGCGGGATAGCGATGCTCCAGCTCGTCAAAATAACCGGGCAAAAAGAGGACCGAGCGCGAGTGGTAGAGCTGCCCTGCAAACAGCGGGCTTAGCTCCTCACCGCAGCTATCTTGGACAAAGCTGCAGATCGCGCTGTTCGGCCACGGTCCATGCAGCGGCTTGAGGTTCGCAGGCGTTATGCCGGCTTCGGGCATGCACATGAGCGTGGGCGCGCTGACCTCGCTCACGCACGCGTACGGTTCGGGTGTGTATTCGGCCAGGTACATATCGTGCATCGGGGTAATGTAATGCTCCATAACGATGCAGGCAGGGGAGAGGGGCATGATCCATGCGCGTCCGTGCGCCCGATCGTTTGCCACCTCACCGGTAAAGACGGCGCCCTTGCCGGAAAGCTGCAGACCAAACTGCTCAAACTGCGGTGCGTAGAGCTCGGTTATATCGGTTGCTGCCCGCCGCATTTTCAAAAGCGTCCCCTTCATTTGCGAAAACGTCCACGCCTGGCCCAATTGTGTGCCCTGGCTAACACGCCCATGATAAGTTTCTTACGGTTAACTCTCAAGCCGTTAGAAGGGAATCTCATGGCAAAGGGATCAAAAAAGGAAGGCGGCGGCATCGGCGAGCTACTTGCATATGCCGGTGACCGTAAATTCCTAACGTATTTGGGCATGGCCCTCTCGGCGTTCTCGCAGCTGTTGAGCTTTGGCCCGTACGTGTGCATTTGGCTTGTCGCGCGCGATCTGATCGCCGTGGCACCTAACTGGAGCGAGGCCACCGACATCGCGATGTATGGTTGGTGGGCCGTCGGTTTTGCCCTGGTGAGCATCGTGATTTATTTCGTGGGGCTCATGTGCACACACCTATCTGCGTTTCGTTGCGCGTCCAATATCCGCAAGGCTACGAGCGAGCATCTGCTTAAGCTGCCGCTTGGCTACTTTGACACACACGCCACCGGTGAGCTGCGCCGTATCGTAGACGGATGCGCCGCCTCCACCGAGACTCTGCTCGCGCACATGCTACCCGATATCGCCGGCGCCACCGCCATGGTCGCAGGTCTGCTCGTGCTGCTTTTCGCCCTCGATTGGCGCTTGGGCGTGGCATGCCTTATCTCGGTCGCCGTTTCGCTTGGCGCCATGGCCACCATGATGAGCGGCAAGGGCGCCGAGTTCATGAAGGCCTACATGGGCGCGCTGGTCAAGATGAACAAGACCGGTACCGAATACGTACGCGGCATTCCCGTGGTCAAGGTGTTTCAGCAGACGGTCTATTCCTTTAAGGCGTTCCACGACGCGATCGCCGAATACGCCGACATGGCACAAAGCTATGCGGGCACGTTTTGCCGAGGTCCGCAGGTGCTCAACCTTACCGCGCTCAATGGTCTTGTGACATTCCTGTTGCCCGTGGCGTTGCTGTTGGCGCCGGGAGAGACGGACTTCGCGCATTTTATGGCCAACTTCACGTTTTACGCGATATTTTCGGCCGTGGTACCGACGGCCATGACCAAGCTCATGTTTGTGGGCGAGGCCTCTCAGATGAGTGCCGATTCGCTGGCTCGCATTCGAAGCGTCATGGATTCCAAGCGGCTCTCCGTGCCCGCGCAACCCAAGCACCCTGCCGGCGGCGACGTGCGATTTGAGGACGTGAGCTTTACGTACGAGGGTGCCGAAGCACCTGCCGTTAGCCATGTGAGCTTTAACGTTTCCGCGGGTAGCACCCTCGCCCTGGTGGGTCCCTCGGGCGGCGGTAAGTCAACCTGCGCCAGCCTGATCCCGCGTTTTTGGGATGTTTCTTCGGGTCGAGTGCTCGTAGGCGGTGTGGACGTTCGCGACATGGACCCGCACGAGCTTATGGACCAGGTTGCCTTCGTGTTCCAGACCAACCAGCTGTTCCGGCAAACACTTGCCGATAACGTGCGTGCCTCCAAGCCCACGGCCACTGACGACGAAGTGCGTGCGGCCCTCTCCGCAGCTCAGTGCGACGACATTGTGGCCAAGCTCCCGCAGGGTATTAACACCATGCTCGGTGCTGGAGGGGCATATCTTTCGGGCGGCGAGGTGCAGCGCGTAGCACTCGCCCGCGCGATCCTTAAAGACGCGCCTATCGTGGTGCTCGATGAGGCCACGGCGTTTGCCGACCCCGAGAACGAGGCGCTCATCCAGCGTGCCTTTAGCAAGCTGGCGGCGGGTCGCACAGTCATTATGATCGCGCACCGGCTTTCGACCGTGGTGGGGGCCGACAAGATCGTGGTGCTCAACCAAGGTAGCGTGCAGGAGACTGGCGCCCATGCCGAGCTGCTGTCCCAAAACGGTCTATACGCCAAGATGTGGGCCGAATACGAACAGGCCGCGAGCTGGAAGATCACTGCTGCCGCGGATGCCGCCGTCACGAAGGGAGGCGAGGCCTAAATGTTCGCCTCATTCCAAAAGAAGTACTTCCTATCCGATAAAGGCGTCGCCGGCGTAAAACGCGGCATTTTCTGGACCGCGCTCACCAATCTCATTACCATGGCCGGCATGGGCTTATTGTTCCTGGTCATGGCCGGTTTTGTCGAACATCTCGCCACCGGTGCCGACCTGCCGGATGCCCTGCCGATTGTGGGCGGCCTCCTGGTCTTTTTCGTGTTGCTCTTTGCCTCTAACTGGCAGCAGTATTACTACACCTACTGCATCTTTTACGAGGAGTGCGGCAAGCAGCGTATGGAGATTGCCGAGCGCTTGCGCAAACTGCCGCTGTCGTTTTTTGGTCGTCGTGATCTGGCCGATTTAACCGAGACCATCATGGGTGACGTCCAGGCCATGGAGCACGCCTACAGCCACGTGCTGGGAGAGCTTTGGGGTGCCATCATCGCAAGCGCCATTGTGTTCGTGGCGTCGCTGTTCTTTTGCTGGCAGCTGGCGATCGCGGCGTTTTGGAGCGTGCCCGTGGCCTTTGCCGTGCTGTATCTGACACGCGGCCCCATGACCCCGGTGTTCGACCATGTGCGTGCCGAGAAGGTCAAGGTTACCGAGGCGATCCAGGAGACGCTCGACTGCGTGCGCGAGATCCGCGCCACCAACCAGGAGGCTCATTATCTTGAGGGGCTCAACGCCGTGATCGATGCCGAGGAGCGCGAGACCACCAAGGGCGAGCTCGCCAATGGGCTTTTGGTCAACTCCGCCTTTGCCATCCTGCGCCTGGGGATTGCCACCACGTTGGTCACGGGCGCTGCGATGGTCGCCTCCGGCCAGGTCGACTTTTTGATGATGTTTGCCTTCCTGCTTATGGTGAGCCGCATCTATGCGCCCTTTGATCAGGCGCTGATGCTGATGTCCGAGCTGTTTGCCGCCGAGTCGTCGGCCAAGCGCATGCGTTCCATCATGGAGGAGCCCGTGGCGCGGGGCAGCGAGCAGTTTGAGCCCGTAGGCCACGATGTGGTGTTCGATCACGTGGCATTTGGCTATGGTGCGGGCGAGGACGGCCGCGCCGGCGAGAAAGTTCTTACCGATGTGAGCTTTACCGCCAAGGAAGGCGAGGTCACGGCACTGGTCGGTCCTTCGGGCTCCGGTAAGTCCACGGTGAGCCGCCTGGCCGCGCGCTTTTGGGACGCCACCGAAGGCACGGTCACCGTGGGCGGCGTGGATGTTGCGAGCGTGGATCCCGAGGTGTTGCTGCGCGACTACGCCATTGTGTTCCAAGACGTGCTGCTCTTTGACGACACGGTGATGGGAAACATCCGTCTTGGTCGTCGCGATGCCACCGATGAGGAAGCGCTTGCTGCCGCGCGTGCCGCCAACTGCGACGAGTTTGTGAGCCG
Organism: uncultured Collinsella sp.; assembly: GCA_958413765.1. Classification (GTDB taxonomy): domain Bacteria; phylum Actinomycetota; class Coriobacteriia; order Coriobacteriales; family Coriobacteriaceae; genus Collinsella. The sequence continues at coordinate 165,240 of CATYVH010000001.1, read as the reverse complement.
CATGCCGCAGGGCTATGACACCATGATCGGCGAGAACGGCTCCAAGCTGTCCGGCGGTGAGCGCCAGCGCATCTCTATCGCCCGTGCGCTGCTCAAAGACGCGCCTATCGTGCTGTTGGACGAGGCGACGGCGAGCTTGGATGTGGAGAACGAGACCGTGGTTCAGCAGGCGCTCTCCCGTCTGCTTGCAGGTAAGACGGTTATCGTTATTGCCCACCGTATGCGTACGGTGGAAAAAGCCGACAAAATCGTTGTACTCAAGGATGGTGTGGTTGCCGAGCAGGGCACTCCGGCGCAGCTCAAGGCGGCAGGTGGAGAATTCGCCCGCATGGTGGCGCTGCAAAAGGAAGCAGCTACCTGGCAGTTGTAAGAAGGGGCAAAGGGACAGTCCCTTTCTCACATTGACAATCGGTTACTCCGCATCGTTAATTTTCAAAAGGTTAGCCATGGCTGACCTAGATAGTTAGATAAAATTGAGATATTTCAAAAGCGTGCTCGAGCAAACTTGTTTACTCGGGTGCTGAAGCACCATGCCGCGTCCAATGCGGCAAAAGGGAGAAGCAACATGAAGAAGTCGACGTTCAATACCCTGCTTGTCGGTGGCGGTTTTCTGCTTGGCACGGCCGGCATCAAGCTGCTTACCAGCGCTCCGGTCAAGAATGCCTGCGTGCAGGGTATTGCGTGCGGTATGCGCATCAAGAACGGCTACCAGGACATGGTCGAGCAGGCCAAGGCTAATGTCGACGACATGGTTGCCGAGGCTGCTTACATCACCCAGAGCGAGGCCGCTGCTGACGAGGCAGCCGAGTAACGCTCCCAGGCACAAACTATGAGATTCTCGATTATCAGCGAGATCCCCGGCAGGACCCGTCTTCAATTGGCGGGTCCTGTGCCAGAGAGCGATCTCGATGCACTTCTTAAGCTCAGCGGCGATATCGACGGCGTGCACAAGGTGCGCGTCTATGGCCGTATTGGCCAGATGGCGCTCGAATACGACGAGCCACGTCGCGCGAGCGTGCTCGACGCCTTGGGCGCACTCGATGCTCAAGCTATCGCTGATGCCAAGTCGGGCTATGTGATGCAGCTTGAGCCGCGCAAGCACAAACTCGTTATGGACCTGGCGACACTCGTCGGCGCCCACTACGCGCGCCGCTGGTTCTTGCCGACGCCTCTGCGTGCGGTGTTTGTCGTGGCCGGTTACATGGCATTTTTGCGCGCTGCCCTTCATGAGCTGGCGCAGCCGCGCCTGACCGTTCCCGTGCTCGACGCTTCGGCCATCGGTATCTCGTTTGTCAAACGTGATGTCGATACCGCGGGCCAGACGATGTTTCTGCTCAATGTGGGCGAATTGCTCGAGGACTACACACGCGCCATGAGCGAAAACGAGCTCATCAACTCGCTGCTCGACGTGCCTGATAAGGCACAAAAAGTGGTCGGCGACACCGAGGTGAGCGTTGCCGCCACCGAGCTTGAGCCCGGCGATCTGGTCGCCGTGCGCACTGGCATGTCCATTTGCATCGACGGTGTTGTCGAGCAGGGGAGCGCTATGGTCAACCAGGCGACCCTGACCGGCGAGCCGCTGGCCGTTGAGCGCAGCGTGGGCGACGACGTGTTCGCCGGTACCGTCGTGGAAGACGGCAGCATCTTGGTGCGCGTGCGCGCCAACACGGCGCAGACCAAACTGCGCTCGATCGTCTCGCTCGTGCAGACGGCCGACTCGCTCAAATCCGAGGGCCAGTCGCATATGGAGGACCTCGCCAACAAGATCGTCCCGTGGAACTTCCTGCTCGCGGGCCTGGTTGCGCTCACCACGCGCAGCCTTATCAAGACCTCGGCGGCGCTGATGGTCGACTACTCGTGCGCACTCAAGCTCACGGGTTCCGTCGCCGTCATGACCGCTATGAGCGATGCTGCCAAGATGGGCGTCATGGTCAAGGGCGCAAAATACTTTGAGTCGTTTGCCAAGGCCGACACCATTGTGTTTGATAAGACTGGCACGCTCACCGAGGCGCAGCCGCGCCTGGCTTGCGTGCTGACGACCGACGGCTGGAGCGAGGACGAGGTCCTGCGCCTTTCTGCCTGCCTGGAGGAGCATTTCCCGCATCCGGTGGCGCGTGCCGTGGTCAACGCCGCCCTCGAGCGCGGGCTCGAGCACCGCGAGCGCCATGCCGCGGTCGAGTACATCGTGGCGCACGGCATCGCTTCGTCCATCGAGGGGCGTCGCGCCATTATCGGTTCGGCGCACTTTATATTTGAGGACGAGGGTGCGCAGCTCGAGTCCGACATCAAGGAGCAAATCGAGCTCCAGATGCAAGGCCTGTCGCCGCTGTATCTGGCGGTCGACGGCAAGGTCGTCGGCGTGCTCGGCATCGAGGATCCGCTCAAGCCCGGCGTCCGTGAGGCCATCGCCGACCTACATGCGCTGGGCGTCAAGCATGTCGTTATGCTCACGGGCGATTCGGAGCGCACGGCCGAGCGCATTGCGCGCGAGGCGGGTGTCGACGAGTTTAAGGCCGAGCTGCTGCCCGAGGACAAGTACGCCTATGTGGAGCGCATTAAGAGTGAGGGGCGCCACGTTGCCATGGTGGGCGACGGCGTCAACGATTCGCCGGCACTCGGTTTGGCCGACGTGGGGCTGGCAATGGGTGGCGGAAGCGACATCGCCAAGGAGGTCGCCGATATCATCCTGACCGACACGGATCTGGCCGCGATCGTGCGTTTGCGCCGCATGAGCCAGGGCCTCATTGATCGTCTGACGAGCTCCTACTCTAAGGTGATGCTTACCAACTCGGCGCTCCTGGCGCTGGGCATTACCGGCATGATCACTCCGCAGACGTCGTCACTGCTGCACAACGGCTCGACGATTGCCTACAGTCTGAGCAACGCGAAGGCTTACCTGCGTTAGCAGATGTGTTCGCCCACGTTATTTGGCCTGCGCCCAGACGGCATTGGTGTCGTCCGAGCGCAGGTCTTTTGCATTTGACCATGTGCTAGCTTCTTTATATAGTGGTGCTAGCATGGCTAGCAATTGAAGGGAGCGGGATCGACGTGGGTGCTGTTAGTGGCATGGCGCAGGTGAACGTTCGCGTAGATCGCCAGGTCAAGAACCGTGCCGAGGAGGCGCTGCGGCTTTCGGGCGGGTCACTGCCCGAGCTCATCAAAAAGGTGGTGGCCAAGGTCGCGCAGGGTGGCGGGCAGTGCGAGGAAGTGCTTGCGGCCGTCGACGGCCGGCGGCAGACCGTCGCGCCCGATACACCGTTCGCCGCGTCGTGGGCAGCGGCAGACCGGCTTTATGCAGATTTGGGCATCGCTACGTCGCCCGTATCCGACGATCGCGATTGGGACGCAATCTATTCCGACGCCATGGATGAGCATTATCGCCAAAAGGGGATGATCCTGTGAGTGGGGCGCCTCTCAAGATCATGGTGGACGCCAACGTATGGGTTGATTCGTTTTGCGTCGACCATGCCGAGTCGATTGCCGCGCGTGCGTTTATTGGGCAGGCGACGGAGATGGGGGCGTTGCTGTTCTTTCCGGTGCATATCGCCAAGGACGTGCTGTACGTTGTCCAGCACGAACTGAAGCGTAGCGTTCTTGCCAGCGGGGGAGCGCTCGACGAGGCATCTGCCCGTGCAATTGGCGATGCGGCGTTGGCGTTTGTTCGGAACATGACCGAAAACGCCACGGCCGTGGGTGCAGATGCGTCGGACCTTTGGCTGGCCGACAAATACTTAGCGCTCCATCGCGATTACGAGGACAACTTGGTACTCGCCGCATGCAAACGCGCCCAGGTTGATTACTTGGTGACCAACGATCGAAAACTGCTCGAACATGCCAATCTTGCAGCAAAGACACCTCGTCAAATGATGCCGATTCTTGCTTTGGCCAAACGCGGCGGCACGGCTATCGGTTGACGCGAGCTGTTCGCGGGCCCCTTGGACGACGATGCGCCAAGGGGCCCGCGTCTGCTATTTACAAAAGCTCGGCCTTGATGGTGGGACTTTCTGCGAGCTGCTCGGCTGCCTTTTCGTTGGAGCTGTCGAGTGCTGCCAGACTGCGGTAGACCCACTCGTTGACCTGGGTGTTCTTGACGCCTGCGGTCTGCATAAGGGCGCCTACCTCGCGGATTGCTGCGAACAGATCGGCCTTGGGACCCGCGAGCTCGACCTCGATACCGTGGTAGGCGGCCACGCCGCGGTTCTCACTCACGTGGTCGATAAAGCCCTCGACGGTCTCAAGCTGCTGGGCGAGAGTTGCATCATCGTCAACGTCCAGCGCGACGAGTGCGTTCGATATCGTGAGGGCGGGATGTCCGCAGGGGACAAAGCCCTCGATGACATCCATAGCTTCGGTAATGGTTGAGCCCAGGCCTGCGAGGGCATTGACGAGTTGCTGCTTGGTATCCATAACGGTCCTTTCGACGGGTCAATTTTGCTTGGCGAAAATATACGTGACGCGATCGGTAACAAAAGTGCGAAGTGCGGCGCACATTGGGGTCTTCACAGCTCGTGCATAGAACAGCTGTCCGCTTTCAGAACGTGGTAAGATAACACTCCACAAGCGGGGCTCGCCCCGTATGTTCCTTGAAAAGTCGACGGTTATCGGGTGTTTGCAGGCCCGATACCATCCAGACTTTCCCAACATTCGGGGGCGACTGGTTTCGACACGATAGCTCTGAGAGAGGAAGCAAGCCGAGGTCTCCTCGCCTCGTTAAACAGGGGTACCGTCAAATTGAATTGACAACAACTCTTCTTTTGAGCCTATGGCTCTCGCTGCTTAATTTATAGCGGCGCGTCAACCCGGTGATTTCCCCGACACCGGCGCGACGTCATTTTAGGGGAATGCTCCTGCGCACGTAATCGGTATGGCGCAGGCTAAGACCGAACCGGTTAGGACGCCGCGAGCGTGTCGCTGCGCGCAAAGCGTCTGAGACTAAACCAGCGACTGAGCTTGGAGATGCCAATCAGGGGGCTTTCGTGGACCGGAGTTCGATTCTCCGCGCCTCCACCATACGTAACAGGCAGGTAGAGAAGTGTCTCTACCTGTCTTTTTATTACTTGCAGATACCGCGGAGAATCGAACTCTATGCAGGGCGCGGGCGTTAGGAAAACGCGTAAGCGTTTTTAGCCCGCGGGCGAGGACGCCGACAGGCGGCCGAAGCCGGTGCGTATTTGCGAAGCAAATACGCGGATTCTCCGCGCAAAGCTTCAACCCTATGCAGATGCGATGCCGATCGGACTGCAGCCTGCCATGCCCCGCATCAACGTCGCCCCAGGTGGAAAATCCATCCCAGAATTCCGGTTCAGACTGGGATGCGGTTTCCGGATGACGTTTCAAGCGGAAACCGCATCCCGGAATCGACGCTCGGAATGGGATTCATTTTCCGGATGGCGCCTCAAGCGGAAACTGCAACCCGGAATCCGCGCTCAGAACGGGTCGCGCTTTCCCAACGGCGGTCCAAACGGAAAGCGCATCCCGGAATCCGCGTTCAGACCGGGACACACTTTCCGCTTCACCTGCCGCCTCGAAAAACCTGCGCGCCCTCCATCCCAAAACTGGGTAGAAGAAGGCCAAAACTCAATCGCAGGAGGTCAATATGACTGCAGAAGATAAGGCAAAGAACGCCGGCAAGGTCGCGCTCGTCTTGGAGGGTGGCAGTTTTCGTGGGCAGTTTACCGCCGGCGTGCTCGACGTTCTCATGGAGGCCGGTGTCGAAATTCCGGCGGTGTACGGCGTTTCGGCCGGTGCGCTCAACGGCGTCAACTACAAGTCGCACCAGATCGGTCGCGTCAATCGCATCAACCTGACCTTCTGCAATGACAACCGCTACATGGGTGCCGCATCCTTCGCATCCACGGGCTCCATCGTGGGTTACGACTTTATCTTCAACGATATCCAGGACCGCCTGGATCCCTTTGACAACGAGGCGTTCGACGCGAGCCCCATCGAGATGTACGCCGTCGCGACGGACATGCTCTTTGGAACCGCCACGTACCTCCCGGTCAAAAGCGCCGTGCTCGATCTCGACGCCGTGCGCGCCTCGACCTCGCTGCCGCTGGTGACGCCGCCGGTCGAGATCGACGGACACAAATACGTCGACGGCGGCGTAGCCGATTCGGTCCCCATCGAGCACGTGCTGGAGGAGGCGGGCTTCGATCGTGCGGTCGTCATTGTCACGCAGGACCGCTCGTACGAGAAAAAGCCCTACGAGTTTATGCCCGCCGCACGCGCCCGCTATGCCGACTACCCCTACCTGCTCGAGGCTATCGAGACGCGCCACGAGCGCTATAACATCCAGCGCATGCACCTGTGGAAGTATGAGCGCGAGGGCCGTGCGTTGGTCGTTGCTCCGCAAAAGCCGGTCGAGGTCGGCCATGTCGAGCACGATCCGGCAAAGCTTTTGGACCTGTATATCCAGGGCCGTCAGGAGGCAAAGCGCCTGCTCGCGGAAATCCAAGAGTTCGTTGAGCGCTAGCGCTGCAACGTCACGGCTCGTGGATGACATGTGCAGAAACTCTGGTCGGAGCCAAAATACCTGTTGACTCGTACGGCGAGCGGGGTAATATGGACGGGTTACTTGCAGAGCCCCGTGAATCTCTGTAACAACACGTACTGTACATGGAGGAGTCTAAGTGATTTCGAAATCGACTCACTACGCCAAGCAGGGCGAGGTCCAGCGCAACTGGGTTCTCGTCGACGCCGATGGTGCTGTCCTGGGCCGTCTTGCCACCCAGATCGCAATGATCCTGCGCGGTAAGAACAAGCCCCAGTTCACGCCCAACAGCGACTGCGGCGACTTCGTTGTCGTCATCAACGCCGATAAGGTCCAGCTTACCGGTAACAAGGCCGACACGAAGACCTATTATCGCCACAGCGGCTACAACGGCGGCCTCAAGGCTGAGAGCTTCCGCCAGGCTATGGAGAAGCACCCGGAGAAGGTCATCGAGCGCGCCGTTCGCGGTATGCTGCCCAAGACCACCCTCGGCCGTGCCCAGATGACCAAGCTTAAGGTCTACGCTGGTGCCGAGCATCCGCACGCTGCCCAGAACCCCACGAAGATTGAGCTGGAGGCTTAAAGATGGCTGAGAACACCGTTGTCTACCAGGGTACCGGCCGTCGTAAGAACGCCGTCGCCCGCGTCCGTCTCGTCCCCGGCACCGGCAAGGTGACCATCAACAAGCGTGACGCCGAGCAGTATTTCGGCCGTCATCAGCTCGTTGAGAACGCCCTTGCTCCCTTCAAGGTGACCGACACCGCCGGTCAGTTCGACGTTATCGCTCTGTGCGATGGCGGCGGCATCTCCGGTCAGTCCGGCGCTCTGCGCCTGGGCATCGCTCGCGCTCTTCTGAACGCTGGCGACTACCGTGCTGACCTCAAGAAGGCCGGTTTCCTTACGCGCGATGCTCGCGTGGTCGAGCGCAAGAAGTACGGCCTCAAGAAGGCCCGCCGCGCTCCCCAGTTCTCCAAGCGCTAAGGTTTTATCTCCTTACGAGATACAATGTACAAGCGGGGCCTGCCGATTCCTCGGCGGGTCCCGCTTTTCTTTTTCGACTAGGGTGGGCGGTTGCATATCGCCTGCTAGGGAAGGAGCGATCCTATGCCCCAGAACATCTTCGGTACCGACGGCGTCCGTGGCGTCGCCAATGCCGACCTCTCGTGCGACCTCGCGTTTCGCCTGGGCCGCGCGGCGACCAAGTTCCTTGGCCCGGATATCTGCGTCGGCCGCGACACGCGTCTTTCGGGTACCATGCTCGAGAGCGCTCTGACCGCCGGCATCATGGCCGAGGGCGGCCGTCCGCACTGCTGCGGCGTCATCCCCACGCCTGCCGTGGCGCTGCTCACCGTCCAGAACGAGCTCGACGGCGGTATCGTCATCTCTGCTTCGCACAATCCGCCGGAGTTCAACGGCATCAAGTTCTTTAGCCGCAAGGGTATGAAGCTTCCCGACGCGGTCGAGGAGGAAATCAGCGCCTGGGTCATGTCCGAGGAAGCCATGGCTGCCGACACGCTGCCGACCGGTGCCGGCGTGGGCCACATCATCAAGATGAAAGACGCCCGCAAGGCATACGTCGACCACGCCATCGATACGCTTGATGGCCTGAGGCTCGATGGCCTGGTCGTTGCCGTCGACTGCGGTCACGGTGCTTCCTGCCAGACTACGCCCGCCGCGCTGCAGCGCCTGGGTGCCACGGTCCATGCCATCAACACCGATTACTGCGGCACCGACATCAATGTCGAGTGCGGCTCTACGCACCTCGAGCCTCTGCGCGAGCTCGTGCTGCGCACCCACGCCGATATCGGCCTGGCCCACGACGGCGACGCCGATCGCGTGCTGTTCGTGGACAGCGAGGGCAACGAGATCGATGGTGACTACATCCTGGCCATCTGCGGCTCCGACCTGGCTGCCCGCGGCAAGCTCGCCAACTCCGAGATCGTCTCGACCGTCATGTGCAACCTGGGCTTCTCCATCGCTATGAAGGAGCAGGGCTTTGAGATGGTCCAGACTGCCGTGGGCGACCGCTATGTTCTTGAGCGTATGCTCGCGGACGGCGCCGTCATCGGCGGCGAGCAGTCCGGCCACATCATCTTCCTGGAGCACAACACCACCGGTGACGGTCTGGTGACGGCTCTGCAGCTGCTGGCCGTGCTCAAGCGCACCGGTCGTACCCTCACCGATCTTGCCGGCATCATGAAGAAGTACCCGCAGGTACTCGTCAACGTGCATTCCGACAACAAGGCTGGTCTGGACGATTGCCAGCCCATCTGGGATGCCGTCGCTGCTGCCGAGAAGGAACTTGACGGCCGCGGTCGCATTCTGGTGCGTCCGAGCGGTACCGAGCCGCTGGTCCGCGTTATGGCCGAGGCCGAGACGCACGAGCTGACCCAGCGCGTTGTCGACGACATCGTCGAGGTTGTCAAGCGCGAACTTCCCTAATGGTCAAAAACGAGTGCCAAGTGGTAAACTGTTAAGGCTATTTTGGTCGATTGGCATGTCCGAGGGGGAGCATGTTCACTAAAGTCCTAAGGTCTTTTGGTATGCGTGGTCGAGTCCTTACGCTGGATGCTCCCATCTCGGGCGACGTCATTCCGCTTTCCGAGGTAAACGACCAGACATTTGCCACCGGCCTTTTGGGCCAGGGCGTGGCGATTCAGCCTACCGGCACGCGTGTGATTGCACCGGCTGATGCCAAGGTCGAGGCCATTTTTCCCACGGGACACGCTGTTGCGCTTAACACGGTCGATGGCTTGGACGTGCTCATCCACGTTGGTTTGGACACTGTTCGGCTTGAGGGCAAGCACTTTACCGTACATGCGCAAGTGGGTGACATCGTCCATAAGGGCGATGTGCTCATTGAGTTCGATCGCGAGGCAATTGCTGCCGAGGGCTACGATGTGACGGTTCCCATCTTGGTGTGCAACTCCGTTGAGTTCTCGAGCATCAAGGGCTCCGTTGGCGTGCATGTCGAAGAGATGGACCAGCTCATCGTTGCTCGCGAGCGCTAGCAAGTGCACGTGGCCATTAGCCTACAATTCAAACACGTTTATGGAGGGCGCCCTTGAAAGAGGACGCCCTCCGTGGCAAGATGGGAGTTGTCCGAAGCTAAAAGGCTTCGGGTCACCGTGGACGGGCAGGGGCCTCGACGCGGCTAGACACGAGACACATACATTACGCGACCTCGCCCTGGTGGCCGCACACGTTGGTTGCGGCCGACGCGGGCCGCGGGCAAGTGCTTGTAAGGGGAGCCTTGCCTCTCTTGTACGAGAAAGGACGCGTAATGAAGATCATTAAAGCTAAAGACTACGAGGATATGAGCCGCAAGGCCGCCAATATCATCTCGGCGCAGGTTATCCTCAAGCCCGACTGTGTGCTGGGCCTTGCCACCGGCTCCACCCCGATCGGTGCCTACAAGCAGCTCGCTGCTTGGTACGAGAAGGGCGACGTCGACTTTGCCGAGGTCAGCACCTACAACCTGGACGAGTATCGCGGCCTTTCGCACGACGATCCCCAGAGCTATCACTACTTCATGCGTGAGAACTTCTTCGATCACATCAACATCGACCTGAACAACACGCATGTGCCCGACGGTTCCAACCCCGATGCCGCCGCTGCCTGCTCCGAGTACGACAAGATCGTCGCCGCCGCCGGTTACCCGGATCTGCAGCTGCTCGGCATTGGCAACAACGGCCACATCGGCTTCAACGAGCCCGATGACCACTTCTCCAAGGGCACGCACTGTGTCGACCTCACCGAGAGCACCATTCAGGCCAACAGCCGCCTGTTCGACAGCATCGACGACGTTCCCCGTCAGGCCTACACCATGGGTACCCAGACCATCATGTATGCCCGCATGATCCTGGTCGTCGCCAACGGCGAGGCCAAGGCTCAGGCCGTGCATGACATGTGCTATGGTCCGGTTACGCCCGCGTGCCCGGCTTCGATCCTGCAGCTGCACACCAACTGCGTTGTCGTTGCCGACGAGGCCGCCCTTTCGCTCTGCGAGTAGCGCGAATCCTGCACCTCGACATAGCCTTGCCTAAGGCCTCCGCTTTGCGGGGGCCTTTTTGCTATCCCTTTCCGCCCACTTGACCAAAATCTTGCCGCAAGCTTGACGAATGCCGGATGCCCAACAGTTTGATTCATTCCATACCAGATTCTATGCAAAAATGCCACTAAAAGGTCGTAGACGGTAGCGGGTGCTAGGCGAGTTGAATGACATAGCTGAACCTTGTTCATCTGCGTTACACTGCCGTTTAGATGGGACAAGCTGACAAGCTCATTTACCTGCTTAAAGACCGATTAGTCGGGGGATTAATAACAATCGGCCCTCGCTGTACAAAAACTTGCCGCTTGCGTACCAAAAGACAACCTAGAACACAAGGTCGCTCTATTCATAGCGCGGCTTGTATGGTCTTGCGGTTACAGTGTCCATACGGTCGAGTTGAGGAGCGGGCATGGTAAACGATTTGGACAGTATAGACGACCTCGAGCTGATGCCGCTGGGCGGAGGCTATATGGTGCGACGCGAACGCTTGATGAATGAGCTTATCGCCAAGGGCCGAAAGGCTGGCATCGTGGTTCTTTATGCGCCCGACGGGTTTGGGAAGACCTCGGTGCTGCTGCAGTACACCCATGAGGTTAAATGCGACCCGACGCGAGGCCCCGTGCGGATTATCGAGGCCGATCGCGCCACTGGGCGCGAGGTGTTTATGCAGCTCGAGGTGGTTACCGAAGAACTCAAAGACAAACCGCACTCCCTTATCGCGATTGATAATGTGCCAAACCTCGATCAGCACGATACCGAAGACCTCATCGACAGGATTCGCGGCCTGCGCGCTATGGGGGTAGGGGTCTTTATCTCCTGCCGTCCTTCAAATCGTCAACTGATTCATGGGCTGGGCGATTCGGTTAAGATCAATGCGCAGATGCTCAAGGTGCATGCCTATGAGTATTCGGCGTGGGCATCGGCGTTTTCGATCAGCACATCGCTCGACTTTTATCAGCTCACGCAGGGCGTGCCCGAGCTCGTTTCGGCATTGCAGACGGGTCTGTATGGCCAAGGCGACGTAGCCGGTCTGCTCGAAAACGAGATTGTCAACGTATATGGCGCGGCACTTGTCGATCTGGCTTCGCTCGACAATAATGCGCTGTTTTGCGTGGCATGTCTCATGATTTTGATGGGCGAGGGCAATATCGCAGAACTCGAGGCTTGCGGGGTGAGACTATCGATGGTCGACCAGTCCTACTTCGTACGCGACTACCCGATCTTTGGCTTGGACCCCGCCGAGCGGAGTTTTACGTGTCTGGGCACGGAGGATAACGGACGCTTGCGCTTGCGTAAGTTGGTGGCCGAGGTTCGCCCCGAACTTGTTCCGAGGGCGGCCCGGATTTTGCTTAAGGCGGGCCGATGCGATGCGGCGATGGGCCTGGCGGACGCCTTTTTGGACCGTGATGCGGTCCTTGAACTTGCTGGGCAGTATGGGGTCGATCTGGCTCTGACGGGGCACGGGGCCGATATCTGCCGAGCAGCGCTGGGCACGATCGATGCCGAGGATCCGGCTCCAGAGCCAACGCCTGCCGAGGCGCTCGGCGTGTATTTGGCAGCGGTCAGCGTGTCCAATACAAAGCTCGCTCGCTATATGGCATCGGTCATCGAGCGCGGGGGCGAACGGGCGGCCTGCGAAATAGACCCTGTTTCATGGAGAGTGGCCCAGACACTGACGGCTGTTTGCTATGGGGACAACGGGCTTGGGCTTCCTACGAACCTGGCCGTGCCAGAAATCGAGACATCCCATACCGCACTCGATATGTTGTCCGCGCATATCGAGGTCAAGCGCTGCCTGACCGAGCGGGGAGATGACGGCGGCGTTCTACAGCAGCTCAAAACGAGCAAGGCCTACGACTGTGAGCTCGACATCGCGGGGATTGTTATACGGGCCGATAGCATGCTGGTGGAGCTCTTTGACGGGTCGTTTACGGGAACCGACGAGCGCGACGACGAGATGACGGTGGTGCGGGAGGCGCTCGACGTGCGTGGGCTTAAGGCGATGGCTATCTGGGTGCGCATGGTGTTGGCGGCACGGCGGCTCCTTTCCGGCCTGCCGGTAACCGACGACGCGGCGTTCAACGAGCTCGATCGTTTTGCCGTGCGCATGCGCGACAACCAGATTCAGCTGTTTGGCCTGTTGCTAGAAGGCTGGCAGTCGCTGGCAGAGGGACGGCCGGTTAATGCAAAGTTCCGTGCGGTCCAAGTGCTCAAACTTGCCGAGGAGTCGATTGCGTACATGCGCGATAACGCATTGCTGCTGGAGCGCGCGGCGTATCTGCGTAACACCTCGATGGTTTCGGTACGCGAGGAAGCGGAGTTGCTCGATATAAGCCAGACGCAGGTTGGTGGTGCAGAAGCCTGGATGGTGGCGCTGCATTTGGCTTGCGCGGGGCGAGATAGCGATCTTGCGGCCTGGATGTCCATGAATCGCGCGGGGATTCTGGAACCATCGTATCGGCTCTTTGCGCGCCTTGCCATGCATTGTCTGGGCGAGCCGGCGACCAGGATTCGCAAGAAGCTTCCCGTGCGCGAGCTGTCGCGGTACTCGCTGCGCGACGATTTGGAAGGGGAGGGCGAGCGCCTGTTCCAGGCTGGCGAGGTTGAAGCCGTTGATACCATCGACCATATCGAGATTCGCATGTTTGGTGCGTTCCGCGCCGAGCGCGACGGGTTTCCCATCACGGACAAAATGTGGCGCCGCAAGAAGGCGGCGACGCTTGCCGAGCGGCTTGCACTGGGCATGGATGCGCTCGTCGACCGCGAGACGCTGGCAATGGAGTTGTGGCCCCATGCCGAGTTCAATAGCGCCCGCAACAACCTGTACTCGACGATATCGCGCTTGCGGTCGGCTTTGGGACCGACGCCGGATGGCAAGTCGTGTGTGCTCATCCAAAATGAATGCATCGGACTCAACGGCGACTACGTCAAGACCGATGTACGGCTGTTTGACCAGATAAGCCGCGAGGTTTTGGGAAATCGCACGGGTGCGCGCGGGCCCCATTTAGTTGAGCTGTGCCTTAAGATTGAGCAGCTTTATGCCGGACCGCTGTATGTTCCCAATGGCTGTAATCCAACCTACTTTTTGCGCATGCGGCGCATTATGCAGTCAAAGTACATCGATTGCATGATTAAGGGGGCAAATGCCGCTCTAGAAGAAAACGACCTGCAGTCGGCGATTTGGCTGGCGGAGTCGGGGCTTCGGCAGGAAACGGCGCGTGAGGATATGGTGCGCTGCGCCATGCGCGTCTACAGTGCGGCGGGGCGGCGGCGCGATATCGTCGAGCTGTACAGCGGGCATATGCACCATCTGAGGGAGCAGGTCAATGGCGTGCCCGAGCCCGAGACGCGGCGTCTATACGAGCGCTTGGTGGAGGGACGGCTCAATCGCGTGCTGGTCGAGCGATAAAAAACGGGCGCCCGAAGTACTTGGGCACCCGTAAGCTTGCTATGTGTTGGCTCGCCGGATCATTGGCTCTTAGACGAGCTTGATCTTCTCGATGTCCTTGCGCGAGGACTCGCGATACAGCGAGAACTTGCGGCCGATGACCTGGACGACCTCGGCGTGGCAGCGCTCAGCGAGCTCTTCGGCGGCCTCGCGGGCGGAAAGACTGGAGCCATCGAGCACGGAGCACTTAACGAGCTCGTGCTTCTCCAGGTAGGCGACCGTCTGCTCGACGGTGCCCTCGTTGACATCGGACTTACCGATGATGATGGCGGGGTTGAGGTGATGGGCCATGCTGCGAAGCTGCTTGACCTGGGCTCCTGTCAGTGCCATGGGTTCTCGCTTTCTATGTATGGGGCGCCCCGCGACGGGGCCTTAATCTACGTGAGCTGTCCCACGATAGCGCAGGAACGGCGCGGTGTGGGGCGCGTTTGCCCAGTTCGCAAAGAATGCGGATGCCGAACGGGAGAACAACGCGGGTTGCAGGCGGACGTGTACGGCGGCCGAAAGCGGTCTATGGACGGCTCGAAGAGACCGGCTCCCATGCAATAAACGCCCAACGGACCTTGCGGACGTGGTCGAGCATGTAGCGCCCCTGCGGCACGCCCTTGGACCCTGGCTCGCCGGCATGGGGATTTTCAATCATATGCTGAGCGACGTAGACGCGCAGACGGTCGATCTTATCCTCGTTACCGTGCTCGAGCATGCGGGAGAAGTCCGCCATGCCCGCCTCAAGGCTATCGAAGGTATCGCGACGAGGCGATTCAAAGTACGTAACCTGCGGCAGGGCACCCATCTGAATGAGGATATTAAAGGCATACACAAAGCCATTACTGCAGGTAACCGAGGCACCGATGGCGTTCATTAGGTGCAGGTCATAGCGTGGGCTGGAGTTGGCGACCATCGTGACAGCACAACGCCGACGAGCCGTTTGATCAAGCTTAGCAAGCGCGCCTTTTAGGTTGGTCGTGGTAACCGACCGACTGGCAAAGGCAACATCCACCGCTTTCGCGACCGGTCCAACCAAATCCCAATCATCATCCCAAGCAAGCTCAAGCGGCGTAATAAGATCCTCGAGTCCGTAATACTCAATGCCAGCATCAAGGGTGCCCAGCATGGCAGGGGAGAAATCAGCCGCAATCACAGGATGCCCAGCCTGAGCAAGCGGAATAGCAATCGACCCAGCCCCACACCCCATATCAAGCACCGATTCACCAGGCTTTAACGCCAACAGCTTCATAAAGTCCCGGGCATACGGGGCAGTCTCCAACGGCCGAAAATGCCGAGCCCGCTTATCCCATTCAAAAGAATCATCAGCCCGCCGCCGATCAGCTTGCAGACGCATCCATTCGCCATTCCAATCCGCAGAAAGCAGCTCAGATTGAATTACACCATCAGCCACGGGCCATCCCCCTCACAACAAAAAAGCGACTCCTCCCAAAAGAAGAGCCGCAACCAGCATATATCAGAAAGAACCGATCCAACGCCAAACCGCCGTATCAACCATGTGGTGCAGGAGCGAAGCAACTGCAACATGGGACAGAACTCAGCCAAGGTTGAGATGTGCGGGAGCCCCGCCGCCGGGCGGCAGACATATAAGGTCGATCGCGAGTTCCGCACGAGCCGGAGAGCACTTAATGTGCTCTCCGTGCGAGTCAGGACTGTCCGAGCAGGCGACCTTATATGTCTGCCGCCCGGCGGCGGGGCTCCTCGCCTCGTATCCCTAGGCTAGTTCTTCAGCGAGTTCAGCGGCGCCGGGAAGCGTCCACCGCGATGGGCAAGCACGGTGCCGGCGTTGGGGTTCACCGGCATGATGGGCGCACGGCCGAACAGGCCGCCGTACTCGACGCAGTCGCCCACGCCCTTGCCGATAGCAGGAATCACGCGGACGGCCGTGGTCTTGTTGTTGATGACGCCGATGGCCATCTCGTCGGCGATGATGCCGGCGATGGTCTCGACCGGGGTGTCGCCGGGGATGGCGATCATGTCCAGGCCAACGGAGCACACGCAGGTCATGGCCTCGAGCTTCTCGAGCGAAAGCGCGCCGGCTTCGACGGCGGCGATCATGCCGGCGTCCTCGGACACGGGGATGAAAGCGCCCGAGAGGCCGCCCACGCTGGAGCTGGCCATGACGCCGCCCTTCTTGACGGCATCGTTGAGCATGGCGAGCGCGCAGGTCGTGCCGGGGCCACCGCAGGTGCCCACGCCGATGATTTCGAGGATGCGCGCGACGGAGTCGCCAATGGCAGGCGTGGGAGCCAGCGACAGGTCGACAATGCCTTTCTCGACACCCAGACGATGGGCGGCCTCGCGGCTCATGAGCTCGCCGGCACGGGTGATCTTAAAGGCGGTCTGCTTAATCTTTTCGGCGACTTCCATCATCGATGCGGAATCGGGCAGCGTCTCCAGGGCTGCGGCCATAACGCCGGGGCCCGAGACGCCTACGTTGATGACGGCGTCGGCCTCGCCACCGCCGTGGACGGCGCCCGCCATAAACGGGGAGTCCTCGACCATGTTAGCAAAGCAGACAAACTTGGAAGCGCCGACGGAATCCTGGTCGGCCGTGAGTTTAGCGGCATCGATGATGGTCTGGGCGGCCATAAGCACGGCGTCCATATTGATGCCGGCGCGCAGGCTGGCGACGTTGACGCTGGAGCAGACGCGGCTCGTGGTGGCGAGCGCCTGGGGGATGGACTGGATGACGCGGCGGTCGGCGTCGCCGATGCCCTTCTGGACGAGTGCGGAGAAGCCGCCCAGGTAATCGATGCCGAGCGTCTCGGCCGCGCGGTCGAGGGCATGCGCGATGGGGGTGAGGTCCTCATCCTTGCAGCACGCGGCGATCTGCGCCACCGGGGTGACGGAAACGCGCTTGTTGACGATGGGGATACCGTACTCGCGCTCGAGGTTCTCGGCGGTCTCGACCAGATGCTCAGCCGTGTGCGTCACGTGGTCGTAGATCTTCGTGCACATGCGGTCGAGGTTCTCGTCACCGCAACCCATGAGCGAAACACCCATGGTGATGGTCCTGATGTCGAGGTTCTGTTCCTCAACCATGCCGCGGGTTTCCGCGATTTCTGCGGGCGTGATCGCCATCCTTGCGCTCCTATCTGCCAAAACGAGCATAGTCTTATCTATTCTAACGTGCCGCACGTGCCAAGTGGCGCGTGCGGCACGTTTTGGTGCTCGGTTGTTTCCGTTGTGTTACTTCCCAAAGACCTCTTCGGCGATACGAGCGCTCTCGGCGGCGTCCTTGGCGTAGTAGTCCGCGCCGATTTGCTTGGCGTATTCGGAGGTGAGCACGGCGCCGCCCACGATGATCTTGACGCCCGGAACCTCGGCATGGAGCAACTTGATGGTCTCTTCCATGGCGACGACCGTGGTGGTCATAAGCGCCGAGAGGCCGACGAGCTTGATGTCACGCTCCTGCACGGTCTTGAGCACCTCTTGCGGGTCGACATCGCGGCCTAGGTCAAAGACGGTGTAGCCGTAGTTATCGAGCAGCATCTTGACGATGTTCTTACCGATGTCGTGGATGTCGCCCTTGACGGTGGCCACGCAGATCTTGCCCTTGTCGGCGATCTCGCCGGCGGGCATCAGGCGCTTGATGGTGTCGAAGCCCACGCGTGCGGCTTCGGCCGAGGCCATAAGCTGCGGCAAGAAGAACTTGCCCTGGTCAAAGAGGACGCCAACCTCGTCGAGGGCGGGGATAAAGTGATTGTTGATGAGGTCCATGGCGTCGTGGTCTGCCAGCAGACGCTCGGTCTCGGCAGCGATCTCGCCTTTGCGGCCCGAGACGACCATGCGACGAATCGGGTCGTCGTTGCCGTCGGTGCCGTCGGTGCCGGCAGCGGGCACGGTGTCGGTCGATGCGGCCTGAGCTGCTGCCGGGTTGGCGGCGATCTTATACGGATCGGTCCAGCCGGCATAGCGCTCGATGTATCCGGTCGAGCCCTCGTCCTCAACGCTCAGGACGCGATAGCTGTAGACGGTATCCATAAAGCGCTTGGAGCCCGGGTTCATGATGGGGGCGTCCAGACCCGCGCCAAAAGCGGCGGCCAAAAAGACCGAACCCAGCAGCGGGCGAGCGGGCAGGCCAAAGCTGATGTTCGACACGCCGAGCGCGCATTTGACGCCCAGGCGCTCCTTGCACAGGGACATGGCGCGCAGGATCTGCTCGGCCTGGCGTTGATTGGTCGAGGCGGTCATGACCAGGCAGTCGATGAGGATGCGGTCCGGGCCAATGCCGTAGCGGGCGGCCTCGGCCACGATGCGCTCGGCGATGGCGAAGCGGGCCTCGGCGGTATCGGGGATGCCGCCTTCGTCGAGCGTAAGGCCGACGACGTTGGTGCCGTAGTGGGCAACCAACGGAAAGATCTCATCCATGATCTGCTGCTTGCCGTTAACCGAGTTGATGATGGGCTTGCCGGCGTATCGGCGCACGGCGGCCTCGACGGCAGCGGGGTCGGTGGAGTCGATCTGCAGCGGCAGGAGCGTGGAGCCTTGGAGCTGTTCGGTTGCCTGCTGGATGATCTTGACCTCGTCGATCTCGGGCAGGCCCACGTTGACGTCCAGGATGTCGGCGCCCTGTTCCTGCTGGCTGATGCCCTGGCTTACGACGTAGTCCAGGTCGCCGTCGCGTAGGGCCTGCTGCAGGCGCTTTTTGCCGGTGGGGTTGATGCGCTCGCCGATGACAGCGATCTTGTGGCCGTCGCAGGGAAGGTCCACGACCGTTTGGGCGCTCGTGACCGACATGCTGGGCTTGCGGTGGCGCGGGCTGGACGTGTGGTTGTCGATAAGCGTGCGCAAGGCCGCCATGTGCGCCGGCGTGGTGCCGCAGCAACCGCCCACGACGCTCACGCCGTCCTCAATCATACCGGCGACGGCCACGGCGTACTCGGGCACCTGGATATCAAAGACGGTGTTGCCGTCGTCGTCCACGTGGGGCAGTCCTGCGTTGGCCTGCACCATAACGGGCTTGTCCGTAACGGTGAGCATGCGAGCGGCGAGTCCTCGGAGCTCGGCCGGTCCCTGGCTGCAGTTGATGCCCAGAACGTCGGCGTCGATAGCGTCGAGCGTGATGGCGGCGACCTCGGGGCTCGTTCCCAGGAAGGTACGGCCGTCTTCCTCGAAGGTCATGGTGGCAAAGACGGGCAGGTCGGAGTTCTCGCGGCAGGCGAGGACGGCTGCCTTGATCTCGGCCAGGTCGGTCATAGTCTCGATAATAAAGAGGTCCACGCCCGCATCGACGCCGGCACGCACTTCCTCGGCAAAGAGGTCATAAGCCTCGTCGAAGCTGAGGGTACCCAAAGGGCGAAGCAACGCGCCGATGGGACCGATGTCACCGGCGACGTAGCGGGCGCCGGCAGCGCGGGCACAGGCGACGGCCGCGGCAAAGACATCTGCCACGGTGGCGGCGCCATCGAGCTTGTGCGCGTTGGCGCCAAAGGTGTTGGCGGTGATCACGTCGCAGCCGGCCTCGACGTACTGACGCTGAATATCGGTAATGACCTGGGGCTCCTCAAAGTTGAGCAGCTCGGGCAGGGCGCCGGCCTTCATGCCGGCCGCCTGCAGCATGGTACCCATGCCGCCGTCGAACAGCAGGTGTCCCGTGCCCTCGATGGCGGCGCGCAGACGATCGTCCTTAATGCGAAGGTCGTCGATCGTGCGCGTCTTGTATGCAGCTCCGTTGCGGCGCGCAGCATCAACAGGCGCCGCCAGCGCGGCACCGTCCAGATCATGAGTGATAAGTATGTTTGAGCTATTCGCCATGTGCGTCCATTTCGTCTAGAGCCCACTGAGGAATTTCTATTTGAAGGGATTTGTCGGGCTCGATATCTTCGATTCGCTTGTTGTAGTGGGCAAGAAGCCGTGCGACATTTAATCGAATTAGGTCTCGCTTGTAGAACGATAATTCTTCAATATTGATGCCGATAAACGATTCGAGCGCGATAACCTGTACGCGATTGCCGAGTCCCTCACTTTCGAACAGTCCGTAAGCGAAGGAAACTTTATCGTGGGGGACAACGACGATGGGCCGAATGCCATTTCGAATGTTATCTCGGCATCGATCGGTCAATTTGGCCATTGGCGATACAGTCACGTGAAATGCAGCATCATTGATTTGGAAATCGCCAGAACGGTCTGTTTGCTGGTCGGCAGCGTTTGAGTTGTCCTTTCCGATTTCTATGGTTGGAAATAACATCTCTAGTTTTGCGCCTACCAGGTGCTGTGCGACGGTACCCGTTGGCTTATCGGACCGTAGGCTTGCTTCGGCTAGGATATCATCGACAATGACAGAAATTGGTTTTTGAAGATCGATTTCTACTTTGATTCTCTGCCGGTTAAAGAAATCGACCTGGATTCGCTCGACGAAGAAATTGGCGATTGCATTCGCAGCTTCAAGACGAGCGTCTTCGCAAGTGTCACTGGGTAGGGCAGAGTTGATAATTGTGGCAAGCTCAAGCGCCATCGGGAGTGTGCCGCGTGAGGTTCTGCCGCCCTCTGATGCGAAGGCACGCGTTTCCCCATGTCTGGCTAAAACTGTTTTGATGCATGCTCCACTTAGGCCTCGTACTTGGCTCCCCTTGTCCGATTGCACATAATCGTCGGTGAGCGGAAAACGGTTTTGCAACAGCTCGCTTATGCCTATGCCAACCGCCATGACGTTACGGTTGACATTGCCTCGCTTGCTGCGTTTGGATTCGTACCAGAGTTCAATGGCATCCAAGATATCTTTATCGGGCTCGTTCAAGGAGCAATTGGTCATTTCCATTATTGTTCACTCCGTTCCTTGAAGACATAAGCGCTGGTTTGACTGCATTTTTTATAAGCCAAGTGACAACTGGCACGGCAACTGCATCGCCGAATGCGTAGCGAATCTGAGCATCCGAGAAGCCGCTAAACTGACATGAGTCAGCACCTTGGAGACGGGCATATTCGGTTCCAGTCATCCAGCGAACTTCTATCTTTCCGTTTTCGCATATAACGACTGCCTGTCTTGATGAGCCGCCGCGAGCCGTTCTTAGACATCCGGCAATTTCTTCTTCACGGATTTCCCAGCGCACAACGCCTGATCGCGTGCGACGGTAAGCAGTGCGAACAGTTTTTTCTTTGGCATTTAAGAAGCGCTGAAGGCGCTCTGCTTGATGCGGTGCAAGCGAGTCGATAAATGCTTGTACTTGGTTTTTGTTCCACCAACGCTTGTCGCCCTCGGGAATATCTTCAACAACCGTTGCAAGGCCCGTCATGCGAAGTGGGCTCGGCTCGTTTAGGTGAGAGACGTGCGTAATGAGTGAAGGGTCGGAGTGAATCCAGGAGACCTTTTCAGGTCGAAGCGAGGAATCGAGTCGGCTGTTGGGAAGAGGGTCTTTTAATCCGACGATAAACATGCGGGGGCGTGACTGGGGAAGCCAGTGCCGTGCATCGATAAAATAAGCGTCGCATGAATAGCCTAAACGATTAAATTCCTGGCAAACGAGTCTAAAGTCATCACTGTTATTAGACGTGGCAAGGCCGATGACGTTTTCGAGAACAAGTGCCCGCGGGGCACGATCGCTCATTCCTTCGATGGCCTTAATAAAGCCAAAGAACGCACTGGACTCTTTGCCAGAGATAAGTCCCTCCCTGTTTCCCGCGAGAGATAAGTTTGTGCAAGGGCTTGACGCCCATGCGATGTCGGCTTGGGGTATTAGGTCGGGGTCGAGTGTGTGGACATCCTGCTCGACTAGATGCTCATCGCCCCAGCACTGGCTGTACATGGCGCATTTAGTACGGTCTATGTCATTTGCCCAGATTGTTTTGATTCCGGCTTTTGCCATGCCGGCACGAGCCAAGCCAATGCCTGAAAAAAACTCAAGCGCGGTTAGTTGTGGCGAGAACTGCAGAATGTTGTGCATGTACTGGCTTTCAGATAGTTGTTATTTGGCATCTTATGGTACTTGTTTGTGAGGACATCCGCTTACTTACGGATGAGATTCCCTCGATACCGTGCCATCAATTGACATTTTATTCAGAATGCGAATAGCAGGTGGTGTGGGCGGCGCGGAAGCGGCAGTGCTCACGCATGCGGCAGATATTGCAGGTGGGGCGGCTCTGGGCGTCGTGGACCTCGCCGTCGAACAGACCGATCACCGCGGTCACGCTCTTGGTGGGCATGAGCAGGCTGGTGGGCGTGATGGTAAGCCCGATGAGCCGCGTGGCGTTGAGCGCGTCCACGATTGAGCGCTGTGCCGTAAGCGGGCAGTCGCCGTAGCCGGGACTGAAGCGCCAGTTACCGGCGAGTCCGTGTGCGGCGGCCGCAGCCTTAACCTGCTGGTCCATCTGCTCAACGGCGGCTTCTACATAGGCAGAGCATGCGGCGTCGAGCACGGCTCCCTCCAGGGGCTGCTGGGCTCCCGTGGTACGCAGGCGACGCTCGGCGTCCATGCCGAGGGTGCATGCCATGAGCGCGGCAAAGCGTGCGTCTTTGAGATGTCGATAGATGTCGCGACCGCGCAGCTCAACGTTGGTGCCAACCAGACGGATGCAAGGCTCTCCCTGCTCGTCCACGCCCGTGGCATCGACGGTAAACACGCGCCGCACGCCGCGGGGCTCAATGTCCAGCTCAAGGCGCTCGACCACAAGCTCAATACGTCGTGACAGCTCGGGCTCAATCTGCTGGCCGCCGTAACCCAGATACCGCAGCATCTCGGCACGGTCGACACGGGGATGGTGCGCAGCATCGACACGGTAAAGCGCCGGCGACGCAAGGTCGGCCGGCACTTCGACAGCGGTTGTATCGATGTGCGGTTTTTCCATTACCCCAGGCGCTCCATAATGGTCGCGGCGATCGCAGGACGATTCATAGTGTACAGGTGCAGACCGGCGGCACCGTGCTCCTTAAGGTCGCAAAGCTGACGGGCGGCATAATCTACACCGGCTGCCTGCAGGCTCTCGGGGTCGTTCTCGTACTTGGCGAGAATCTTGATGACGGGGGAGGGCAGCGACGCGCCGCACATAAAGACCATGCGGCTGATTTGCGACTTGCCCATAAACGGCATGATGCCCGCGGTAATGGGCACGGTGATGCCCGCCTTGTCGGCAAGCTCGCGAAAACGGTAGAAGCACTCGTTGTCAAAGAAGAGCTGCGTCACAAAGAAGCTCGCGCCGGCGTCCTGTTTTTGCTTGAGGTATTCGACCGAAGCGTTGAGGTCCTCACAGGCAATGTGGCCCTCGGGGTAGGCCGCGGCGCCCACACAAAAGCCGGCGTCGACAAGCTCGGGGATGAGGTCACGGGCGTAGGCGTAGTCCGAGGCGGGCTTGTCATCCTCGGTCGCGCCAGTGGGCAGATCACCGCGCAGGGCCAGGATGTTTTCTACGCCGGCGGAGCGGTATTCGTCGATCTTGGCGACGATATCGGCGTGCGAGCGGCCCACGCAGGTAAGGTGCGCCACCGAGGGCGTATTGAATTCGCTCGTAATCATATGCGCGATGGGGGCGGTGGTGGCGCCGTTGCCCGA
Source organism: uncultured Collinsella sp. (assembly GCA_958413765.1). Classification (GTDB taxonomy): domain Bacteria; phylum Actinomycetota; class Coriobacteriia; order Coriobacteriales; family Coriobacteriaceae; genus Collinsella. The sequence goes on along the minus strand of CATYVH010000001.1, from coordinate 141,754 downwards.
GCCGCCGGCCGAGCAGGTGACCGAGACAAAGCTCGGCGAAAGCTTGCACAGATTGCCCGCCACCTCGCGAGCCGTGTCGAGGGTCAGCTCGCCCTTAGGCGGGAACATCTCAAACGAAACGGGCGCGGTGCCTCGGGATGCCGCCTGCTTAAAAACCTCGTCGACGCGCATATCGTGCTCCTTTAGATACGTAATAGTGTGATGTGTTGTAAGGATTCTACAGCACCACTGTGTCACGGTGGAGTTTCACTCGCTATTCGGGGATACCAATCAAAGATGCCTTGCTATCGACATTCCCTATAGCAGAGCGGTCAATCTGGGATGGGGCTATAAAGACTGGTATCTGATGCGAAATACCAGTTAATAGAGCCCCATCCCAAATTGACTACCCTTAAACCATGGGGAGAGGTCTGCAATTTATACAGTTGATTGGCTGTTGAGGGCGGCAACGCCGCCGCGATGCGGTAACCTCATTGATTGGTTTCGTGACAGCAACATAACGGTAATGTTGCGGAAACACGACGAGCCTAATCTATGACTCGTTCGTTAGTAATCAACACCGCTTCTCACGCGGTGCCGATACGAAGGGAGTTCCGTATGGCCGAACTTACTGACCGCTTCGGGACCATGGTGTTCTCTGAGGAAGTCATGAAGGACTACCTCCCCAAGGACATTTGGAAGCGCCTTGCTGCAACCCTCGAGGACGGTGAGCCGCTTGACCTGGATGTGGCCAACGCCGTTGCCCACGCCATGAAGGTCTGGGCCATCTCCAAGGGCGCGACGCACTACGCGCACTGGTTCCAGCCGCTTTCGGGCATTACTTCCGAGAAGCACGACAGCTTCCTCGAGCCCAACCACGACGGCACCGCCATTACCAAGTTTACGGGCAAGAACCTCATCCAGGGCGAGCCGGACGCCTCCAGTTTCCCCAACGGCGGCCTGCGTGCCACCTTCGAGGCCCGTGGCTACACCGCTTGGGATCCCACCAGCCCCGCATTCATTAAGGACGATGTCCTGTGCATCCCCACAGCTTTCTGCTCCTACACGGGCGAGGCCCTGGACAAGAAGACCCCGCTGCTGCGCTCCATGACCGCGCTCTCGCGTGAGTCCAAGCGCGTTTTGGCGCTGTTTGGCAAGACCCCCAAGAAGGTCGTTCCTTCCGTGGGCGATGAGCAGGAGTACTTCCTGATCAAGAAGGACGCTTACCGCAAGCGCAGGGACCTGGTCATCACCGGGCGCACCCTCTTTGGTGCTGCTCCCTGCAAGGGCCAGGAGCTCGAGGAGCACTACTTTGGCGCTATCCGCCCCACCGTCTCGTCCTATATGAAGGACCTGGACGATGAACTGTGGGCGCTTGGCATTCCTGCCAAGACCAAGCACAACGAGGTCGCTCCCTGCCAGCATGAGCTCGCCCCTGTCTACGGCGAGGTCAACGAGGCCATCGACCAGAATCTGGTCATGATGGAGAAGATGAAGCTCATCGCCTCCCGTCACGACTTGGTCTGCCTGCTGCACGAGAAGCCCTTTGAGGGCATCAACGGTTCGGGCAAGCACAACAACTGGTCGCTTGGCACCGAGTCCGAGAACCTGCTCGACCCGGGCGACACCCCGCTCGACAACCTGCAGTTCATCGTCTTCCTCACCGCGGTGATCGAGGCCGTCGATAACTATCAGGAGCTCCTGCGTGCCTCCGTTGCCTCAGCCGGTAACGACCATCGTCTGGGCGCCAACGAGGCTCCTCCGGCGATTATGTCCATCTTCCTGGGCGACCAGCTTACCGAGGTCGTCGAGAAGATCATCGATGGCAAGGCTTCCGTCCATGCCACGCGCGGCGTGCTCGACCTGGGCGCCGATACCCTGCCCAAGCTGATGCAGGACAACACCGATCGCAACCGCACCTCCCCGTTTGCCTTCACCGGCAACAAGTTCGAGTTCCGTGCCTGCGGCTCCGAGCAGAACGTCTCCGACTCCAACCTGGTGCTCGATGCCGCCGTGGCCAAGTCGCTCAAGTCCTTCGCCGACGCACTCGAGGGTACGCCCGAGGATAAGTTCCAGGACGCCGCGCTCGAGTACTGCAAGAAGGTGCTGACCGATCACCAGCGCATCCTGTTCTCCGGCGACGGTTACTCCGACGAGTGGCCCATCGAGGCCGAGAAGCGCGGCCTTGCCAACAACAAGACCACGGCCGACGCTCTTCCCGCCTTTGTTTCCGATAAGGCTATCGCGCTCTTTGAGGAGACGGGCGTCCTGACCAAGGCCGAGGCTCAGTGCCGCTATGACTGCAAGCTCGAGAAGTACAACAAGCTCATGAACATCGAGGCCACCACGATGGTTCGCGAGGCACGTCGTACCTATCGCCCGGTCATTACCGCCTATGCCACCAAGGTCGCTAAGGGCCTTGAGACTATTCGTGCCGCCGGTGCTGAGGCCGCCATGCAGTGCGAGCAGAACACGCTCAACAAGCTCTGCAACGGTATCACCGCCATCAACGACTCCATCAAGGCGCTCGACGCCGTACATCAGAAGGCCGAGGCTCTCGATGGCCAGGAGCAGGCCAACGTGTACGCGCACGAGGTCGTTCCCGCTATGGATACGCTGCGTGCCGCCGTGGATGCCATGGAGGAGATCGTGGCCGCTGACTACTGGCCGGTCCCGACCTACGACGACATCCTGTTCTACGTGTAGAGCGTAACTGACATATCGTCACGGTATTGAGCCGGGGTCCGCATCGCGCGGGCCCCGGCTATTTGTTTGCGAAGGACGCTTTGGATCCCGCTTTGCAACTGATTCGCCCACGCAATAAGGGGTCGTGGGCAAAAAACGTCAAATATGAGTACTGTCACAAGCCCTGTAGCATTATCTTTTTGCAAAATATGCAGTGTTACGCAACATATGTCCAAGTACTTAGCTGATAAACGCCTGCAATTATTCTGCCGTAGGACGCCTTGTGTCCAAATCGCCTTCTGATGGCATGAAATCGCTGTTACTAAATTGGTAACAGTACTCATATTTGCTATTTTTTGTCCACGGGCCCTTGGATGACAGTGTGATTTTATGCCTTCGGGGTTCGAATCCCGGCGTATGGGTAGCAAAAAGCCCGCCGCCGCGAGGGCAACGGGCTTCTCAGATTCTGTGGTGCCCCCAGCGGGATGTCCGCGTGCGGCTGGCGCCGCCCGCTTTCGCTGCGTCGCTCCGCTCCTTGCGTGCTGCGCTGGAAAACGCTTACGCGTTTCCTCAGCTCTGCACCCTGTCGGGTTCGAATCCCGGCATATCGGCAGCAAAAAGCCCGTTACCGCGAGGGCAACGGGCTTCTCAGTTTAAATGGTGCCCCGTTTCAAAAGATAGTCGAACCCAGATACTGGCGCTCGGACGCTCCGTGTTCATCAGGTTTTCTCGGGCCGCCTAAATTATTTTGCCTGAAGAAGGGGAGGCCCCACGAGGAGCCTCCCCTTTCCTTTTGGCTATCCGACCACCAAAACTTGGCCGGGGTAGATCACGTTCGGGTTCGCCAGCCCGTTCGCCTTGGCCAGCGTCCGGTAGTCCGTGCCGTACTTGGCGGCGATGCCCGAGAGCGTGTCGCCGCTCTTGACCGTGTAGGTCTTCTTGGACGACGCCCCGAGGCGGTCGTTGACCACGCCCTGCACCTCCGCGTAGCGCCCGCCGAGCACGCGCTTGCGAAGTTCGCCGCTGCCGAGCTGCCCACGGATTACAGCGTCGGCCAGCTCCGTGGCCCCCGTCTTCAGGACGTAGTTCACCAACTCCTGCACCTCGTCGTAGCGGCCGCCGAGCGCCTCCTTGCGCGCGTCGCCGTTGCCGTAGGTGCCGTCCATGACGCGGGCGGCCAGCTCGAGCGCCGTCTCCTGCGGCTGCGGGACCGTCCCGCTCGGCTTGGCATCGGGCACGGGCAGGCCCTTGGGGTTCGCCACCCTGTCCCAGCCGTCCGCATCGAGGTGCGCGATGTCGAGGTCGAGCGGCCCGTCGTATCCGTCGAGGCGGCCGTTGGAGCTGTACTGGTGGAGCGCGCACTCGTCCCACGCTCCGAAGCCGCCGGAGGGCAGCCACGGGGTCGCCTGGTATGCCGTGCGCTCCGTGTTCGCGTACTGGGCGACCCACAGCGGGTGGTCCTTGGCCACGGCGCTCCAGTCGTCCTCGGTGCAGACGCTGCGGCTCATGTAGACCGCGCATCGGATGCCAGTCAGCTCGTGGACGCGGTCGAGGAACTTCTTGGCACCGGCGGCCCCGTGGACCATGCCGTACATCTCGTAATCGAGCGCGGGCACGCCGTTGCCGAAGTAGTTCTTGGTCTGTGAGACGAAGAACTCGGCCTGCTTCACCGGGTCTTCGCCGTTCAGGAAGTGGTAGAAGCCCCACTTCCTCCCGAGCGCCTTGGCCTTCTGGACGAAGCCGTCGCAGGTGTCGTGGACGATTCCGGTGCCCTCGGTCGCCTTGCAGATCATGAAGTCGAACGGGACCTTGTCGAGGTCGATGCCCCTCTGGTAGTTGCTGATGTCGATGCCCTGCACCGTCAATCACTCCCTATAGCGATGAAGTACGCCCACGATACGCTGGCGAACTCGTCTATGTTCAGATTCACTTGTCCCTCGTCTGGGTCGCGGACGTCTGCCGTGCCGCCGTCCCATCCGCATATGAGCACGATGTGGCCTCCGTAGACCCTCCCGCCTTCGTGGAGCTGGCCGGTCATGGAGCCGAACACCATCCAGCCGCGCTCCGCATACCCGAGCGCCTCCTGCTGGTCGTAGAGCAGGCCCGTGCTCGACAGGCTCCCGTCGTTCGCGCGCATCCACGCGCAGAACTTCTGCATGTCGTTCAGGCCGCCCGTGGTGCACGTGTCGCCGACGGTCAGCGCGAGCCGCAGCGGCGTCCACTCCTCGCCGGTGAGGCGGGTGTATGCCATGGCCGCGCTGGTGAGGCCGCAGCCGCTCGTTGCGATGTCGTCCCCCGCATAGGGGAGAGCGCCCCAGCGCTCGTCCGTCTGGAGGTAGGTCGGGACCTGCGCTGGGGCGTCCTTGTCGTAGACGGTCGGTATCGCCTTCCCGGCCGTCCGCACCTGCGGCATCCCTAGCTCGAGAGAGAGGAAGACGAGCACGGATGCCGCGAGTAGCGCTAGTGCCGCATCGCAAACGGCGAGGTACCCTCCTCGACCTCCGGGACTCCGGCGATTGAGGTGAGTACCGATACCACTGCGGTGCATGCGGCCACGGCCGCGATCTGGCCCCAGTCGAGCGACGTGATGGCCACGGCGGTCGAGCCGATGAGCGTCACGGCCGTCTGGGCGGCCGTCTTCACGGCGCGGACTCCGGCGGCGATGAGCCAGCGCTTGAGCGCGTCCTTGTTCATAGTTGCTCCTAACCATTGCGGTTCTCTGGGTGCGTGTACTCGGGGATGCTGCCACGGATATCCATGGTGTTCGCGTGCGCCCTGATCGTCTCGATGTACGTGTCACCGTGGAGGAGGGCGTAGTTGTCGGCGCGCTTGTTGAGCGTGTCCAGCTCCATGGCCGTGATGAAGCCCCGGGCCTCTGCCTCCTCGTAGCTGTGCACGATGGAGGCCTTCAGTTGCGAGCGCTGCGCGGATATGACGGCCGAATACTCCCTGCGGATGTCCTTCAGCTGCCTGCCGAGATACCCGGCGAGGCCCGTCACCACCGCGAGCGTCAGTCCGCTGATAACGGTGGAGAGCATTAGGCCTCCTCGTCCAGCATCTTCTGAACCTTCTCGCGCCAAAGCTCCGGCACCTCGTCGACGGTGCGCTTTCCGGCCTTGACTTGGCGGTAGTAGATCTTCGCCATTGTTACTCGCCTCCCTTGATGGTCGCCACGAGGTCGCCGAGTTCGGCCAGTGCCGCCTCTTGGTCCTCGATTGCCGACTGCTGCTCCGCGACCATGTCGCCGAGCTCCGCGATGGCGTCGCCGCTGTCGCTGGCGCTCTGCTCGGTCTCGTCGACTCGCTCGTCGAGCGTCATGCCGTCGCGCACGGCCTGCTCCCAGAGCTGGTCGAACGCCTCGGTAGCCTCGTCCTTCGAGATGGCGGCGAGGACGTACTGCTCGTCAGCCTGCCACTCCACGGTGGCTTCTCCGGCAGGGTCGATCTGCTCGCGCGTCACCTTCTGGATGTTGCGGCGCAGTCTGATGTCCGCGAAGCCGTCCGGGCGCTCGTGGTAGTCCACGGCCTGAAGCTCCGCCGTCGAATAAACTCTCATCGAGTCTCCTCTCGGTCTCGGCAAGGCTCACGACGTCCTTGCACCGTGCGAATGTATCCTCCGCGTGATATTTCTCGATGACTCCCTTGCTGCAGCTGTGTTTCAGGTAGCCGTAGTAGCTGATGCAGCGCCGGGCCAGCGGCAGCGGTATGACCTCCGACCGCCCGGCGAGCATGAAGGCACGCCTGGCGCGCAGGAAGATGCCCGGCCGGATGGTTGTCTTGTACGTGTAGAAGACGAAGCCGACCATATCCAGCGGCTCCTTGTCCACGGCGCACACCTTCCACGGCTTCAGCTCGACGTGCAGCTCGTCCCTCACGAACTTGGACAGGCGGCGCGCGGCCATCTTGAGGTCGCGCTTGTCGTGGCCCATGAGCAGGATGTCGTCCATGTAGAACAGCACGTGGTCCACGAGGCGCTTGTCCGTCACCACGCCCGTGCGCCTGTTCACGCGCGTCTTGCGCAGGCGCTCCTGCGCGTAGTGGTATGCGCGCGAGGCGTAGTAGTTGGCCAGGTATTGGCTTAGGAACGAGCCGATGTTCAGGCCGTGCGGGAACTGGTCGAGGAGGACGCCGACGAGGTAGAGCAGGGCCTCGTTCTTCACGTCGCGCGCGAGCATGGCGCGCAGCACGTCTTGGTCGATGCTCGGGTAGAACTTGCGGATGTCCAGCTTTATGAAGTACCTGGCCCTCGGCTCGCGTATCCACTTCTCGATGGCGTGCTTGGCGAATATCTGCCCGCGCCCCGGTATGGAGGCCGTCTGGTAGTCGCCTATCTTGGCCATGAGCATCTCGGCCAGACCGTTCACCGCGATGTAGTCGAAGCACTGGTGCTTCGGCGTCTCGCGCCCGATGATGCGGTGCTTGCCGTTGATCGGCTCGATTCGGTTGAAGTATTGGATGGGTGCGACCGTGACGCGCCGCTCGCGTATCTCGGCGGCGAGGAAGCGCGCCAGCTCCTCCTCGCCTCCGTATTCGTCCAGAAGCGCCTGCACCTCCCTGCGCCCGCTCTTGCCTCGCAGGAAGTCGCGGACAGCGGCGAGGCAGAAGCCCTCGTCCTCGATGTCCACGCGCTTGCAGTAACGCCTCATTGTGTCCTATCTGGTTTTGGCGTTCTTCGCCGCTGGGCTACCAAACGCCGTGGGGTTGATATTTTCGTCAGTTGACGGGGCATGCCCGCTCGAAGCGGGTGGACTCGACGAGCGTGTTCCGCGTTTGACCAGATTTCCGACCGCCATAGTTCCACCTGTAGTTGCCGAGCCTGTTGTTCGAATTGCCGTAGAAGGCACCGTACATAGACCCATTCCTGAGATTGCCGAAGCACTGCAGAAGGCCGAGAACCAAGCGGCTACCGCCGAGAACCCCCAAGGGGCCTGGGAGGGGTGATGAGGGGGCGCTGCCCCCTCGCTTGCGCTTCACCCCCGCACCATGGCTAGGCCATGGTGACCCCCAGGCCAGATAGCCGACCGCCACAGGTCCACCCGTAGCCGCCGAGCCCGGCGTTCGAACTGCCGTAGAAGGCACCGCACATAGACCCAGTCCTGAGATTGCCGAAGCACTGCAGCTCTTGCAGGCCGGGGGACGAGATCGGGTCGGAATATATCGCGTCGCAGGTGCCTGTGGTGGAGGTTCCCTTGGAACCTGTGGGCACGAGGAGGCCGGGGCACTTCGCGGACTCCTGCCAGTCCTCGTTGTACATCCACTGGCCGTTGGTCTTGCTGTCGCGCGCGGGCAGCTCGAGGTCGAGCTTGACGTGGTTGGCGTCGAGTGCCGAGGAGTACTTGCGCGAATCGAAGCACTTGTACAGCTCGCAGTGGCCCTCGTCGGCCGACGTCTTGACCTGATTCACGATCACGTCGCACAGCGGCTCGTACGCTCCGCAGAGCACCTCGATGCCCTGGATGCGGTACGGCTGGCGCTGCTTGGGCTTGCCCGCGATGGGGTAGCCGTCCGTGCCGAGCAGGTTGTCGCACGTTCCGGTCTTCCAGGGCATGGCGCTCACGTAATCGTCGACGGCCGTGGTGAACGCTGCGCCGTCGACGTAGACCGCGCAGCGGTCGCTCATCGTCTCGATCTTGGTGACGGTGCGGTAGGCGAACGTGGACTGCCCGGCGGTCGCGCCTCGGTCGTTGTTCGGGCCGCAGTTCAGCGTGGAGCCGACGAGGAAGTAGTCGGCCGCCGCCTTCGGCAGGAGCACGCGGTTCACGCCGGTCTCGGCCTCGAGGACCTTGTACTGGCTCGCATAGTCGGTGCAGCCGCCGAGGCTCTGCAGGTCCTGCGTGGCGTACTTGATCATGAGCATGAGCTGGAGGTAGAAGTTGTCGGCGACCGTGCGGCCAGTGTAGCCAGCGCCCTTCTTCTTGCTGTAGCTGATTCCGGTGTCGTGCGAGCCGAACTGGAACGTGTGGACCTTGCCGGAGTAGCTGTGGGGGACGTTGTTGGAATCGCACCACGCGAGATAGGGCGAGAACACGAGGAGCGGTCGCTCGGTGCCGTCGGCGTACTTCTGGCCCGGCAGCGGCCTCATGCCCTCGTACTTGGTGTCGGAGTAGAGCAGGCGCTTGTATCCGTTGCTGCGCGTGATGCTGTAGTAGCCGGGGCAGGCCATGACCCAGACGTCGCCGTTGGAGCCGTCGGCCCTGAAGCGGCCGTCGCCCTTCATCGCCGTGCAGTGGAACTTGCCGCTGTCGTCGACAGTGCCGTTGACGGTGAAGTACTCGAAGGCGTTGAGCTTGGAGTAGTCGTCGCGGCCCGCCGTGGTGTTGGTGGCGGGCTGGCACACGAGGCCGACGTTGTCGCGCGTCTTGATGCCCTTGGGGTCGTTCGAGTAGGTGTACTCGGGGATGTCCACGCCGTACACCTTGCCGTCCCGGCGGAGGCTGAACCACTCGCCGAGGTTGTCGTACTCGCCCTTGGTGCCGTCGTAGTGCGGCGCGACGGCCACGGGGTTCGCCGAGGCCTTGTGCACCTTGGTGATGAGGTCGACGGTGTCGCCGAACGTCATGAACTTGTTTACCTGTACTGCCATTCTTTCTCCTTTACTGGCCGAAAACCTTGCCGAAGGCGTAGTCGTAGTCCTCCTGGGTGAGGCCGTCGAGGACCGTGTCGGTGCCGATTGCCGGGGCGATGATGGAATCGAACGCCTCGTCGATTTCCGCGTGCGTGGCGAAGACCACTCCGGCGCTCGCCATCGCGGCGATCTTCTCCTTCGCGTCGTCCGTCAGGTCGTCGTAGCCGACCTTGAGCGACGCGAGCGCGGCCACGCAGCGGTCTGCCGCGGCGTCAGCCCGTCCGCGCGCGTTGATAACCTCGTCCATGATTGCCTGCCACTCGGACGCGCGCATATCCTCGGCGTTGCCGTAGGTGACGCGCTGCGCCTCGAGCGCGTTGATGAGGTGGTCGATCTCGGGGATGTAGTCGCCGCCCGTGGCCTCGATGGCCACCGAGGGGACGACCCTGATGGCGATGTTGCCCGTTGATGCCGACCAGTCGCCCGAGCTGATGCGGATGTACGAGGTCGGGATGTCGCCCGCCGCCTGCGTGAGCTTGGCGGGGACGGTGTACTGCACGATTCCGTCGGGCGCGGAGAGCACCGCGACGTTCTCGCCGTCGATGACCTTACCGCCGTCCGGGCGCAGCGCGTAGAAGCGCACGGTCATGCCCGTGAGGTCGAGTACCGCGCCTCCCTGCCGCAGGTTGACGTTGAACACGTACGCCTCGGCGTCCTGCTGCCGAAGCGTGATGGGGTTGTCGAGCGTCGAGAAGCGGTTGGTGCCCTTCTCGATGTCGAGCGTGAGGTCTATGAGCATCTAGACCGCCTTCCCGAGCACTACTGCTCCTTGCTTGAACACGAGCACCAGCACGCGGTCCCCGGCCTTCACCTCGGCCAGGCACGTGCAGGTGGTCGATATGGATGGGTTGAGCCGCACGTCGGCGGTCCCGTCTTGGTTTACTGCGGCGACGGTGCCCCACGTGTGGGACTCCTTTGCACCAGTCCCGCCGAACAGCAGCTCGTACAGCTCGTGGCCGCTTACCATGACCCTCCCTCCGTCTCGGTGACGAAGCCGGAGCGGATGAAGCGGCGGGCCTTGCCCGTCACCGCGCAGTGGCCGCCGACCTCTATCTCCTGTTCCGTTATCGCACCGCGCCAATTTAGCCCGGCGGTGAGATAGTCGATGCCGATCGCGTCGTTGGGCAGCAGGGGCACCCACGGGTGGCCCCACTCGACGTACTCGATGGACGAGGAGTTGTCCACGAGCTTCGTCTTTGCCTTGGCCTTGAGGGCCTCGAGGCGATCATCCTTGGTTGCGCCCGTGAGCTCCGTCACCTGGTCGACGAGCGGGACCTCGTAGCCCCTGTACGGGATGGACGCGCGGGAGTTGGGGTCGGTGTTCCGGCACACGGCCCAGAGGCTCTCCTCCTCCGTCTCGTAGGTCAGGTACACGGCGTTCGGTATGTCGTCCGCGTTGTCCGATCTGGATACCTCGGGGAGCATGATGGAGTCGGCCCCGTCGTCGAACGTGCGCACCGGCTTGCGCGCCTGCGGCTCGACGTACGGGACCATCTGGATGACGCCGTAGGCATCCGGGTAGGCCGATGCGAACCCGGCCATGGCGAGGAGGTCGTTGGCTATCGTCAGCCAGCTGTCGTCCGGCCCGTACACCACGTCCCTCGGCAGGACGTAGTCGCAGCGCGGCTCGTTCGTCCGGAGGCCGAGGCGCTTGAAGATGCCGTCGGCGTGCGCGACCGCGTTGGTCCCCGCCTTCACCGTGTAGTAGCGGCCGTACTTCCCCTTCACCGCGAGGCGCAGCGTAGATTCGAGGTCGACGCTGCCGGATACCAGCGGCCCGTTATATTTCGGCGTGCCGATGCTGCAGAAGTACGTCCCGAGGGCGAACGTCCCCGCCTCGCCGCGCTCGTCCTCCATCTGGTAGTACACGCGCACGAGGTCATGCTCGTCGGGGATGGCGCTGCCGGAGAAGTCGAGCGTGCCCTGGGAGCGGAGCTGCGACAGCGCGGAGTGCGTGAGCCGACCGCCGGTGAACATGCCGTAGTCCTCGGCCTCGACGAGGCCGGGCCACGTCACGCGGCGGTAGATGTAAGACTCGCGCCGGAAACCTGTCCAGATCACAGGGCCTCACCGTCCACCCTCGTCAGCGAGAGACTGATGTCGGCGTGCGTCGTGGGCATGCACAGGTCGCGGTTCACGCTCACGTCGGCGGCGACGTGGAACACGTCACCGGCCACGCTCTTGAAGATGGCGCGCGGGTAGAGGATGAGGTCCTCGAAGGCGCGCACCTCCTCCTCGCCTATGACGTGTGCGGTCAGGGGGCGGGTGTCGCTGATACCGCCCGCGTCGTAGAGCACCGGGTAGTCCCTGCCCGCGTAGCGCACGAGCGTGCGGTTGGCGCGCTCGAGGTTTCGCTGCTCGGTCGGGTCGAACTGCGCGCGGGCCATAAGGCCGTCGCCGTAGTAGACGAAGCAGTACGGGGTCTTGATGCTGCCGGGGTGCTCCGTCGCCCTCGATGCGCCCGAGGCCGCGTATGCCGCCACGCGGTAGCTGTACTCGGTGTTCAGCGGCGCGTAGCGGTCGACCACCGACGAGCCGTCGGACAGGTCGGAGGCGATCAGCCTCTCACCGTCGCGCGTGACGCGCCAGATGCTAAGGCTCTCGACGTCCTGCCCCTCGTCGTTGTTGTCGACGATGCACTGCAGCTCGGCGTATCCGCGCTCGATGTCGGCCTCGATGCGGAGGGAGGCGCGGCGCGGCAGCTCGAACTCCACGCGGAAGGGCATGGAGGCCGTCGACTGCAGGCCGCTCGTGCTTCGGGCCGTGGCCACGATTCGGTACTCGCCGCCGTCCTCCGGCATCCACTCGTCCTTGGTGACGCTCGTGGCCGTGGATGTGCCGAGCGCCTCCTCGTAGAGCACGTTGCCGCCCATATCGGTAATGGCCACGGCCATGGCCGCGAGCGCGCCGGATGCGTCGACGTATTGCACGCTCACTCCGACCGGCACGTTGCGCACGGTCTGGCCGGGCGCGTCGAAGGCGAGCTGCGGGGGCTGCCGGACGTGGAACGAGCTGTTGCCGGACCAGGGGCCGAAGTCGGCGTGCACGCCCTTGGTGCGCACGCGCCAGTAGACGGTGGAGTTGAGGGGGAAGTTCGGCACGCTCGCGCTCTGGGCGGTCGCGGCCGTGACAGTCTTCCACGAGGCCCCGTCCGTGGAGTACTGGACCTCGGCGGCGCTCTGCGCGGAGCCGTCGATGGGGTTGTGGTGCCACGTGAACGTGACCCTGCCCTGCGAGACGAGCAGTACCTGGCCGCTCGTCGGCGCGAGGAGCGTCGGTGCCGCCGGGGCGCAGATCGTGACGATGGCCTCGGATGGCTCGGACCACGCGGAGACGAGGCTGCCGCGCATGTTGCGCGCGCGGTAGTAGAACGTGCCGCCGCCGGGGTTGTCGCCGAACGACAGCGCCTTGCCGGATACCGTGGCGATAGTGGTCCAGTCCTTGCGGTCGCGCGAGCGCTGAATCTCGGTGGCGCTCGCGGTGCGCGACAGGTTCGGGATGGTCAGCTCGACGGAGGTGTCTCCCGTGCGCTGGCCGCTCGGCTTAAATGGCGCGGACGGCGTGTTGAACGTGCGGTCGGTCATGACGCGCTCGGAGTAGCCGCTCTCGTTGTACGCGCGTACCAGATAGCGGTAGTAGTGGTCGGCCGAGCACGTCGGGTCTGTGTAGGAGGTCGCGGAGCCGCTCACGTGGGCGATCTGGACGGAGCCGCCCCCGTCCGTGCTGCGCTCGATGCGCACCTCGGAGTAGGGGGCCTCGTCCGTGGCGTGGTTGGCCCACGTTATGAGGTTCTTCTCGTCGTTCAGGCGCTCGACCTTGGCACCGCTGGGTGCTGCGGGCTTCTCGGGCGGGTTGCGCAGCGTCTCGGTGTAGGAGTGGCCACCGGCGTTTCCGGCCGTGTTGTATGCGCCGATTCGGTAGCGGTACGTGTGGTTCGGGCGCACCGTCTCGTCGCTGTACTCCGTCTTGTCTCCGCCCGGCTTGGCGATGTTCACCCACTCGCCGCCGTCGGTCTGGCGGTCGACGTAGATGCCGTCGTACGGTCGGGCGGCCGTGGTGTTGCGCGTCCACGTGATGACGTTCAGGGTCTGGGACTTGCGCACGGCCTTGGCGTTGCTCGGCGTCTTGGGAGTCCAGACCGGGGCCGAGGGCCTGAAGGTGTCCCTGCACGTCGACTTGCGGAAGGTGCCGGAGTAGCTCGTGTACCACGCCGAGCACTCGCGCGTGACGGGGTCTCCGTAGTTGACCCAGCCGACGTCGAGCCAGCCGGAATCGCCGTACCAGCCGGGGCCGTACATGCGGTACTGGCCGCCCCACGAGCGGTTGAGGATGGTGCCCTGCATGTCGCCGCACTTGACGTAGGAGCTGTACTTGACCTGCACGTAGCAGGAGTTCTCGCCGTGCTCCTTGATCTTCCACTCGATATATGTGTTCCAGGCGGTCTGGCCCGTAGGCCAGACCTCGTTGCCCCATGCCATTTACATCCCTGCCTTCGCCTTGCGGACGGTCTGGAAGAAGTCGTTGAGTGTCATGAACTCGCTTATCGAGGAGGCGTCGATCTTGACGTCGCCCAGCGAGTAGTAGTTGTTGACCACGGTGGTCTTGGTGCCGCCGTTGCCCGTGTAGGCCACGTTGCCGTCGAGCTGCGCCGTGGCCATGAGGCGCTTGGCGCTGTCCCTCACGTCCGCGCGGGCCTCGAGCATGCCGTGGGCGAAGTTCTCGCCGAGGTGGCGTCCCGAGGTTTCGCCGCCCTTCTCGGCACCGGACCAGGGGCCGTCCTCCGGCACGGAGAAGCCCATGACGCTCTTGGCCGCATTGACCAGCGACGTGGCGAAGCTGCGGACGGAGTTCCACGCCGAGCCGATGCCGCTGGCGAACTGCTGGCCGAGGTGCGAGCCGCTCGTGTACGCGCTCCACCCGCTCGCGCCGGACGAGGCGCTGCTGGCGAGCGACGAGCCGCTCGACCTAGAGGCACCCGCCGCAGCGCCGACGCCTCTGGCGTAGTTGGAGCCAGCGGAGCTGCCCGTGCCGCCGAGGTCGCCGGGGGAGGAGGAGACGCCGGACCTGGCGTTGCTGGCCAGCGAGCGCGCGTTGGCGTTCGCGCTGCCGGACGCGGAGCCGATGCCGCTGGCGAACAGTGCACCAGCGGACTTGCCCGTGCTGGATGCGTCGCCGGGAGCCGGGGCGACTCCGCCGGACAGGGCCGCGCGCAGTCCTGCGGCGTTGCTCGATGTCTGCGGCGTGTTGTCGGCGATGCCCTGGGCGAAGCCCGCTCCGGCGGAGTTGCCCGTCGCGGATGCGTCGGCGGTGGCGGTGGAGATGCCGCTCGCCAGCGCTGCGGCCAGCGCTGCCGCGTTGCCCTCGGTCGGTGCGCCTCCCGTGGTGATGCCCTCGGCGAACAGCGCCCCGGCGAGGGTTCCCGAGTCGGAGCCGCCCTGCTTGGCCTCGTCGAGGCCGCCCACGGCCTCCCTGGCCTTTGCCGCCGCCACGTCGTAGGTGTCGCCCTGGGCGAGCGCGTTGGCGAAGGCCGTCACGGCTGCGTCTCCGGCGATGCCGTAGTCGTCGCAGTTGCGCTTGAACTCCTCGAGCGTGGAGCCGGTGACCTGCTGGGCCGCGCCGATGGCTCCCTGTGCGCCCGCGCTTAGGCCGCTGGCCCAGTTGTCGGCCGCCGCCTGCCCCTCGGTCTTGCACTTGATGCCCATGTCGCCGAGGGCCTTGATGATGCTCCCGGTGGTGCCGTCCCACGAAGCGGCCAGCTTGATCAGCTGCTCGTCGCTTAGGCTCTGGAAGTCCTCGACGCTGATTCCGGCGCTCTGGAGGTCGTCGCAGAACTGGCCGAGGTCCTTCCCGAGGCCGACGAACGCGGAGGAGACGGCCGGGGACGCCGCCGCGAGGTCCTTCACGCTCGCCGTGGCCCCGTCTGCCACGGCCACGGATGCGCCGAGGCTCTCCGTGACGGTGTCGATGGAGTTGTTCACCGCGCCGAGCGCGGCCTTGGCCTCGTCGAGTGCCTTGCCCTGCTTCGTGTAGCTGACGGTCAGCTCGGCCTGCTCGCGCGTCATCTGCGGGTTGTTCTTCATGCAGCGGTTGAGTTCGTCGTTGTAGTCCTTCTGGGCCACGGCGAGGGTCTGGATGTCCTGCGCCTGCTGCTCATAGAGGGCCGTGAGGTTCGACTGCTGCGCGTCAACCCTGATCTGCTCGAGCTTCTTCTCGACATACTCGCCGAGCGCACCCGTGACGTCGCTGATGGCACCGTGCTCGTCGGCGAGCTTGCCGTTCGCCTGGTCGACGACGCTTATCTGTGTGCCGCACATCGAGTTGACCGTATCGACCGCAGCGCGCAGGCGGCCCTGCGCCTCGGTGCTTAGGTCGCTCTTGTTCGCGTACTCCCTGATGGTGTCGTATGCGGCCGTGAGCTGTGCCGATTGAGCCGCTGCCGATGTGTTCGTGTCCTTGAGCGTGGTGGCGAGCTGCGCCTGGCTCTCGAGCATCTTGTCGATGTCGGCCTTGGCGCTGCCCGTGGAGCCCGTGAGGACGTCGAAAGCCCCGGCCTCCTCCTTTACCTCGTTCTTGGCACCCGCTGCGGCGGCCTCAAGCTCGGTGGTCGACGCCTTCAGGTTGTCGGCGTGCTTCTTGGCGTCCTCCATGCTCTGGACGAAGGCCGTGATGCCAGCGATAACGAGCGCAGGGCCGACGGCGGCGAGGGCCAGCTTGGCCACGTCTGCCGCCTTCGATAGCGTCATGAGGCCTGCGGCTTGCGCCTTGGTGGCAGCCTCGGTCGTCTTTGCCGCTGCGGCCTCCTGCTTGTATCCGTTCACCAGCCCGTTCGACTGGTTCATGGCGTTTCGCTTCTCGACGACTTCCTTCTTGAGGCTCTCTACGAGTTCGGCGTTGGCCTTGCTGCCCTTCTTCTGCTCGTTGGAGAGCTTGCGGACGGCGGCGTGGTACTTTGACGTGTCGCCGTTGGCGTCGCGCACGGCCTCGACGTACTTCTCGACGCCGCCAGCCGCCTTGGCCGCCGGGTTCTTCTCGAGGGCCTTGTTCAGCTTCTCGTTGCTGCTGTAGGTCTTCAGCGCCGAGGCGTTCGTGGTGGTCAGCGCGTCGGCGTAGACGCCCCACTCCTGCCTGGCCTTGCCCACTGCCGTGACGGTGTTGCCCACGGTCTTGACGATTCGCCCGCTCGTCGTGAGGACGGGCGAGGCGGCTGCGGCCACGGCGGCGAGCGCGATAACGTTGCGCTGCGCGCCCTCGTCCATGTCGGCGAAGCCCTGCGTCACGTTCTCGACGGCCTCGAACAGCGGCTCGGCCGCGTCGACGGCGTCGGTGGCGGCGTTCACCAGCGGCGTGCCGATGTCCTCGGCCACGGCGATGACCTTGTTCTGCAGGATCTCCAGCTTGGCGGCCATGGAGTCGTTTCGGTTGTTGACCTCGTCCTGCAGCGCCGTGTTCTCGCGCCAGCCGTCGTTTGATACCTGAAGCGCCTGGCTCACGAGGTCCGTGTTGCCCGCGAGGCGCTTGAGCACGTCGGTCTGCCTGATTCCGGTCACGCCCATGGACTCCAGCGCCACGGTCATGTTCTCGGCGCTGTTGGTGCCCTCGAGGAGGGCCAGCATGGTGTCGGTGGCGCTCGTCCTCCAGCTCTGCGCGAACTGGTCGGCGCTCATACCGGCGATGGACGCGAACGAGTCGAGCGCGTCGCCGCCCGTGGCCACGGCCTTGTCGATGGATGCGACGGTGTTGGAGAACGCCGTGCCACCGGCCTCGGCCTCGATGCCGAGGGAGGACATGGCACCGGACCATCCGAGGATGTCCGGCGTGCTCATGCCGACTTGGTTGGATGCGGCCGCGATGCGCTGCCCCATGGACGAGACGCTTGATTCGGTTGTCGCGAGGTTGTTGCCGAGGTTGACGATGGCCGAGCCGTAGCGGCTGACGTCGCTGTGCGACATCTTCACGATGTTGGCGAACTGCGCCAGCTCGGTGGCCGCCTGCTCGGCGTTCATGTCGGTGGCGATGTCCAGACCGGATACCACGCGCGAGAACTCGTCCAGCTCGTCGATGGAGAAGCCGAGCTGCGCGCCCAGCGCCTGGATGTCGAGAATCTGGTCGGCGCTCACCGCGTTGGTCTTGGAGAACTCGATGGCCGATTCCTTGAGCTGGCGGTACTGCTCCTCGGTGCCGTCCACGGTCTTGCGCACGCCAGTGAGGGACGTGTCGATCTTGACGGCTGCGGCACCGGTGGCCACGCCGACGGCGGCGATGGCGGCCGAGATGGGCATCAGCTTCTGCCCGGCCTGCTCCACGCGTTCGCCGTAGTTGTATATCTCGCCTCCGGCCTTGGCCAGCTTGGAGCCGCTGCTCACGAGCTTGCCGCCGACAGTCTCTAGGTTTCCCCCGGCGGCCACGGCCTTCTTGGAGAGGCTGTCGAGGCGGCGCTCGGCCTTCTCCAGCGCGGAGCCGTTGTAGGAGCCTGTGACGGCGATGGAGATTGATGCCTTACCCATTTAGGTACCTCTGGATTACTTTCTCGATGCGCGACTCCACGCGGTCGCGCACCTCGTCCTCATATTCGTCGACGGCGCGCATGAGCGCACGCGGTTTACCGGCATGGGGCACGCCCATGCGCCTGCCCGCCCTGGGGCCGTTCAGGTAGAACGCGCCGGGGTTTGCGAACTCGATGGGGCCTGCGCCGGGGTCGCTGTTCGCGATCTTCACGCCCGCCGAGATGGTCCGCATCGAGGCGTTGGCGGCGTACTGCCCGGAGCCGCCGAGGCCTCGCGCGTAGGATTGATAGGCTGCAAAAAGGGGCCGCACGTCCTCGCGCAGCCCCCTCTTTACTTCCTTCGGCAGCTCGCGGTCGATTTCGCGGAGGCCCTTCAGCGTCTCCGCGAGGCCCTCGACCCTGATGTTCAGGCTGCTCATTTCTTCCTCCCCATGCGGTCGAACAGGCGCTGCACGCGCTCGCCCCTCGTCCTCTCGCGCTTGGCCGCGAAGCCCTCGCCGCGACGGTCGAACAGGGCCAGCCACTCCTCGAAGACGAACGGGTACTCGTCCAGGAGGCGCGCCATGTCGTATGGGGAGGCCCCGGTGATTCTCGCGGCGCTTGCTACTTGGCGGGCGCAGATGCTAAAGGGGCGTCCTTCTCCTTGGCGAGGAGCTTGGTGTTGTCGTCGATTACGACGGCGTCGTAGGTGTCGGCGATGTACTCGGCGGCCTCGGCCAGCTCCATGCCCTCGATGCCGACCTCCTTGGCCTTGCCCGCCTGCTCGGCGGCGATCACGCACCAGACGAAGTCGTTGTAGGCGGCCTTGTGCGGGGAGTCGGGGATGGATGCCATGGCGTCGATGGACTTCCAGTTGGAGGTGCGGCCCGCGTCGAACTCGATGGGGTCGTTATCTCCGTCGGTGAGGGTGAAGTGGAACTTGAGCATTTAGTGCCTCCTAGGCTGCTGCGTAGGTCTGAACCTTGTTGACGATGGTGATGGTCACGGGGGAGCCGTCCTTGGCCGCCACGCCGATGTCGTCGGCGCTGAACTCGACCTCGGCGGCGCTGCCCTCGGGGTCGATTTCCGGCGTCTCGCAGTTCCACGGGACGTTGTTGAAGACGACGCTCATGGTGCAGTTGGGGTCTTGCGAGTGGGTGAACTCCCACGCTGCGGAGCCGTAGACGACCTTGTTGGTCACGGTCGTGCCGTTCTCGCTGCCCGTGAGGACCTTGCGAATCTCGGTGTAGTCCTCGGGGATGATGGTCTGCTTCACCGTGGTCTTGAGCTTGGACTCGGCGACCTCGGATGCGATGACGCGCCCCGCGCCTCGGTAGGAGGTGAGGCTGTTGGACAGCTCGAACTCGCCCTTGGTCACCAGCACCTCGATGGGGGTCTGGTCGTTGGGGGAGAACTTGAACACGCCGTTGGTCGGGATGAAGTAGCCGTCGAAGCACGAGGGCTCCGTCTCGCCGGACCAGCCGCCGAACAGGGCGGCGTCGATTCCGGCTGCCGTGATTCCGATGTCGAGCGGCGCGTTGCCCTCGAAGGAGAGCGAGAGCGTGTCGATCTTGCATCCGGTGGCCTTGTGCACCGTGGCGGCGGCCGTGTTTCCGACCTGGCCCCAGAAGGTCAGGAAGGGAATCTCGGAGCCGAGGGTGATCACGTGCTTGTAGTAGCCGGGCTTCTCGGCCGACGTGGTGACGAGGTTGCCCATGGCGGCGAGGATGTAGAGCGCCAGCGAGTCGGCGTAGGCCAGCGTCTCGAAGTCGACGGCCATGTTGACCTCGGACACGTAGGCCCCGTTCGTGGTGTTGGCTCGCAGGCCGCAGGCCACGTTCTTCTGCTCGACGGTGCGCTCGGGCTTGATGAGGCCGCCGCCCGTGAGGCCGTGTCGGAACGTCGGCGTCGGCGCGGCCTTGGTCTTGGACTCCTGGCGGGCGACGCCGAGGAGGCCGATGGATGTGTTAATCATCTGCCGTCTCCTTCTTGGACGTGCGGGACTCCTTCACGATTCCGTCCCGCTTCAGGATGGTCAGGAGGGACGTGGGCAGGCCCTCGACCTGCTCGCCCTTCTTCGCTCGATACGTGAGGCCGTTGTAGGTGGCCTCGAAACCCTTAGCCGCGCGAAGCATTGCGCACCAGCTCCTTGAACTCTCTGGGGCAGGCCGAGAAGACCTTGCAGGTCACATCGACCTGCGCCGCCACCACGTACTTCTTGTCGGGGGTCGAGTCGTAGCCCGCGTCGCTCATGCGCGGAATCGCGCAGTCGACCGCGCCGCCGAGAGTCGCGTCGGCGGCGATGCCGTAGCAAAGCGAGTTGACCCAGCGCTGCACGCTCTCGCGCGCGACGTCGAACTTGGCGTGCGTTGCGAACAGGTAGACGTGCAGCGTGAACTGCTTGGCGTACTCGGCGCTCGTGGCCCCGCCTGTCGTGCTGTCCATGTCGGCCAGCGGGTCGCACCACGCGAGGAACGGCGGGCGCTTCGGCGGGATGTGGTCGTGGACCTCGGGCACCTTGCCGCCGTCGCCGTACATGGCCAGCGCGCTCTCCGACAGCACGAGCGACGCGCGCTCGAACAGGGCCGTGGCGGCCTCGGCGTAGGGCATGGCGATCACATGACCACCGCCCTGCACCGGCCGAACTGCTCTATGGCGGCGTCGACCTCCGGCAGGCCCGTCGCGCCGTCGCGACCGGCGAGCGTGTAGCGGATGAAGCCCGCGTCGGTGGCCTCGCCCGTGGCCCTCTCGGGCGTGGCCGACGGCCGCAGATAGTAGGCCGCGAGCCGCAGGACGGCCTCGCTCACGCGCTCCGGCACCTCGGTGAGGCCGTAGCGGTAGCGGATGGTCGAGCGCCCCTCGGGGCCGACCGCCTGGCAGTCGCTCACGAGCGACCAGCCGGGGGTGAGGACCTCGGCCACGTCGTTGTGGTCGAGCCAGACGAAGCCGCCGCCGAAGGTCTCCGTGACGCCCATCTGCTGCACGAAGCTGCGCCTCGCGTTGCGCTCGAACGTCTCGGTGGCCGCCTGCCGCGCGGCCCAGAACTCCTCCTCGGTCACGTCGGAGAAGTCGTCGGTGTCGTCCATGCCCTTTAGCTGCTCGAGCCTGAAGTAGTGGCGCGTGACCACCGCGAGGAACGTGGCGAACAGCAGATCGTCCCCGCTGTACCAGTTGATTCGCACGGAATCGGGGGCCGCGATGCGCGGGAGCTTCAGCTTTCCGCCCTCGAGCCTGTACTCGAGGGACGTTCCGCTGCCCAAAAGGAGGGCCGCGCGGTCGGGCGCGGCCTCCGTCTCAAGTGTCAGCTCGTCCGTGTAGGCGACGCGCAGCGTGCTGTAGGGCTGGACGAGCACCGCTACTCCTCCTCGTCGTCGTAGAGGTCGGCCTCGAGGAGCGCCAGAAGCTCTTCCTTCTTGGCCGCCTTGGGGTACTCGATGCCCTCGGCGTCGAGCTTCGCCTTGATCTCCTTTACGGTGAGGTCCTCGGCCTGCGGCTCGGGGGCCTTCACGGCCTCGATGGCGAGGCCGCGTCGCACGGCCTCGTCGGTGGACATGACTTCGCCCTCGAAGGCGATCAGGTGGCCGTCGCGCACGACGCGCTTGGGTGAGGTGTAGGTCTCCATGGCTCCCCCTTACGCCGCTGCGGTGTCGAGGTTCGTCTTGGAGGCGTAGCAGAAGGCGTCGGGGTAGCGGACCTGCAGCGCCTTGGTGTGCTCGGCACGGATGCACAGCTCGTTGTGGATGAACTGGTCGTTGACGCGGTCGACGTCGACCGTGGTGCCGTGGATGGAGCGGCGCTCGGCTGCGTAGGAGTCGTACACGAGCAGGCCGTCGCAGTTCGGGTCTTCCACGACCTTCATGCCCCAGAGCACGTCGCCGGTGATGGACTGGTACAGGCCGGTCTCGGTCTTGTACAGGTCGATTTCCTGCTTGATGATCGGGGAGACAAGCACGTGGGTCGGGACGCGCTTGGCGGTCAGCATGACCTTGGTGCGCATCTTGCGGATTGCCTCGTAGTACAGGCCGCCGACGTGCTCCTCGAACTCGAGGATGCCGGTGGTGTTCTTGATGCCGACGATGCCGGTGGAGTTGTTGCCGCCGAACATGTGGTCGTCGGTGACGCTGTTCAGGTCGAGCAGGAGGTCGTGCTGGATGATGCTCGAAAGCTCGTCGTAGTCCTTGAGCGTGTCCTCGGAGACGGGGACGTATCCGGCGATGGTCTCCTTGTTGGCCACGGCGTCCTTGTAGGAGTACAGGACCTTGGCCTTGGCTGCGGAGGTGCCGTCGACCACGCCGCCCCATGTGGCGGGCATGCCCGTCTGCGTGGAGCGCTGCTTGTAGGTGACGGAGCCGGTGGCGGGGGTCTCGCGCAGCGTGTCGGCGAAGCTGCCGAACAGGCTGTCGGGCTTCGGGTCGAGGGTCAGCTCGATCTCGGTGGGCGCGCCGACGGTGACGACGGTGGCCTCGTTCTTGAAGCCACGGTAGAGGCCT
Source organism: uncultured Collinsella sp. (assembly GCA_958413765.1). Taxonomy (GTDB): domain Bacteria; phylum Actinomycetota; class Coriobacteriia; order Coriobacteriales; family Coriobacteriaceae; genus Collinsella. Next base: position 119,494 of record CATYVH010000001.1, on the reverse strand, counting down.
CGGAACTCGTCGCGCGGGCCGAGGATGCGCTCGGCGAAGGACGCCTTGGGCGTGGGGACCTTGGGGGCGGGCGCGTTGCGGGCGGCGTCCTCCTCCTCGATGACGTGCTCGAGGGTCAGGTCGAGCTGCTGAATCTGGCCCTCGATGATGAGGGCCTTGTTCTGGTCGCCGGAATCGGCGGCCTTGTGCTGCTCCTCGGCGAGGCGGCTGCGCTCCTGCCAGAGCTGCTTGGAATTGAGCGGCATGCTTACTCCTTACGGTAGACGTGGTTGCCGAGGAGGACGAAGCCCTCCTCGCTCCGGGCGACTGTATCCACGGCGTGAGATTTTTCGATTGCGTCGGTGGGCGCGTGCTTGAAGCGGCCCATGAGCGTGCGGTCGAGCGCGTCGGCCACGCGCTTCTCGGTGGCCACCTTCTCGTCGACGAGGCCGAGTTCGAGCGCCTCGTCGGCCGTGTACCACGTCTCCTCGTCCATGGCCTTCTTGACGTCGGCCAGCTCCATGCCGGAGCGCGCGGAGATGATTCCGGCGATGGTGGAGTCGAGCGCGGCGAGCTGCGCGACGACGTCGGCCAGCTCCTGCGCGTTGCCCTGCGCGTAGGTCCATGCGTCGTGGATCATCAGCTGGGCGAAGCTGCTCATGACGACCTTGTCGGCCATCATGGCGATATAGGAGGCCGCCGATGCGGCGATGCCGTCGATGTGCGCCGTGGTCTCGCCCTTGTAGCGTTGGATGGCCGAGGCGATGGCGAAGCCCTCGTAGACGTCGCCGCCCAGGGAGTCGATGCGGATGTCGACGGGCTTGCCCTTCAGGCCGTCCAGCTCCTTGGCGAAGTTCTTGGCCGTGTTGGACTCCTCGGAGGACCAGAAGTCACTGCCGATGGTGCCGTAGAGGTACACGGTGGCCTTCTCGGCCTCATTCTTGATTCGGAACATTCGTTGCCCCTTTCTGGGTGCCGTCGGCGGTGCCGTTCGGCTTGTCAGCGTTGAATACGTTCACGGTGCCGTCGTCGTTCACGGTGCCGTAGTTGAGCGGGAACAGCGGCTGGTCGATGCCCTCGACCGGCTCCATATCCTCGAGGTCGCGCACGTCCGCGCGGGTGATTGCGCCGAAGTAGCCGAGCTCGCGGTAATACTGCGTGCGGGCCGCGTCGTCTCCGCGCATCAGGCCGTTCAGCTTGAACTTGGCCTTGGTGTTGCGCTGGTAGCAGGCGTCGAGGACGGGCTGTAGCGCCATCTCGAGGTCGCGCACGTCCGGCGTGATGGTGTCGGTCACGTAGTCGATTCGCATCTGCTGGCCGCCGTTGTACGTGGCCCCCTCGCTGTCGTAGACCTTCCACGGGGGCACGTTGCAGGCGCGGCAGACCTGATGGAGCACCCATTTCTGCTGCTCGATGACGGATGCGTCCTTCATCGTCTGCTGGTCCGTCACCCACTTGGCCCCGTAGCCGAAGATGGGCGCGCGTCCCGCCTCCTTGACGCCGCTCTTGGCGTCCACGGCCTCGCGGAGGGCCTTCAGGTCCTTCTCGTCCATGCGGCCCTCGGGCACCTCGACGTGGCCGAGCTGGTGGTTTCCGTTGTGGAGCATGGAGCGGTAGAAGCGCTCGAGGTCGATGGACAGGCCGATCTCCTCGGCCGCGAGGCGCGCGAGGGAGATGCCCCTCACGCCGTCCTTGGTCATGTGCGTGGAGATGTTCACCACTTCGTCTGGGTAGTACCACCCGGCGGGCACGTGGTCGTCACCGGGGGAGACGTAGTAGCGCGTGCGCCTGCCCCTGGGCGCGTACTTGTCGTAGTCGTGCATCACGCTGGCCGTGATGGGCCAGATCGCCACCGGCTTGCCCTTGAACCACTCGACGTACCAGTAGGCGTTGCCGAAGGTGTCGCGGCGCAGCACGGTCCAGTCCATGAGCTTCGCGGCGGTCATCTCCTCGTTGGCCATGCCGTTTAGAATCTTGGCCAGCGGGTGGTTGTCGAGCCGCTTGTGGCCGTCGCGCCCGGCCTGCATCACCGAGAACGGGAGGCTGGCCATGCTGCGCGCCTTGGTCTGCTCGCAGGCGGCGAAGTCGATGGACATGAGCGCGCCGTATCCGTGCGGCGTGGCGAAGCCCGGCGGCATCGTGACGTGCACGACGTCCTGCACCGGCTCCCTCTTGTAGAACATGTCGTAGAAACGTCCCATACGTCCCCTTTCTGTCGGGGGCATCGTATGGGCCGCGTGAGATTAGCTGACGGGCACGTAGGACTCCGTGCCGCTCACCAGCTTGTCGTATGCGAGGGCCGCGATGGCCAGCGCGATGGCCGCGTCGATTTTGGACTTCTTGGAGTCCTTGCCGAAGCGCATACCGTACGGCTCGCGCACCATCTCGACGGTGTTGGCCAGATGCGCGCGGAGCTTTGGGCACCCGCGCAGGCGCAGCTCCCCGGCCTTGACCTCGTTCACGACGATTGATGTGGCCTGGCACATCGTCGCGTTGTTCTGCGGGAACGAGACCGTCTCGATTCCGTACACGTCGCGCAGGCGCGAGTTCATGACGATCAAGCGGTTTGGGTCGATTCCCACGACCTGCGGCCAGTGCTCCGAGCACAGCCCGGCGATGAGCTGGGTTATCTGCTCGAAGTCGTAGTGGCCCGTCTCCTCGTCCGGGGTGTCGAACACCCACTCCTTGGTGAGGCAGACGGTCTTCCCCTTCTTTGTTTTGCGCTTCTGGTACGCCACTATTGCGAAACTGTCGCCCGCCGTTGCGCCGTCGATGCCGAGCGTCCACGGCTTGCCGAAGTCGAACCTGTTGGTGCCGCGCTCGCAGCGGTCGAGCTGCGGTGCCTTGAAGACCGAGTAGGCGTCGTTGTCCTTCGGGAATCGGTTGGCCGTGTAGCGCTCGAACTGGCGGTCGGATGCGGCCATGCCCCTCTGGTCCTCGATGCTCTCCCAGTTGACCCACGAGGCCACCATGATCTTCTCCCAGTCGGCGCGCTTCTCGATGTCGTCGTCATCGTCGAGGCCCAGCCAGTACAGGTACATGCCGGGGTCTCGGCGCGCCTTGTCGCTGTACATCTCCCAGAGGAAACCCTCACGCTTGTCTCCGGCCGTGGTGATTCCCACGGTGAGCGGGTTCCACAGGACCTTCTGGCCCTTGACCCCGGCGTCCCAGACCTTCGAGTCCGGGTAGGTGTGCAGCTCGTCGAATATCAGGAAGTTGAAGTGCCACGACTCCAGCGCGTCCGCCGTGTTCGGCAGAATCATGATTTTCGCGTTGGTCTCCTTGTGCGTGATGATGTTCTTGCCGATGTCCCACTGCTCGCGCCACGTCGGGTTGAGCTTGATCATCGTGCAGATTTTCTCGTAGACGTTGCGAATCTGGTCCTTCGACGACGCCACCATTCCGTACTGGCCGTTGTGGACCGGCTCCATGGTGGCCACGGTGAGGAGTATTCCGGCGCACGTCTCGGACTTGCCGTAGCCCGAGGGCAGGCCGATGATGGCGCGGCGGTACTTTCGCTTGAAGCCTCTGGCGGTCATCTTGCCCGAGGCGAAGAGCGGTTTCCAGATATTCTCGCGCTGGAACTCCTCCAGATAGAATGGCTGCGCGTAGTAGGAGTCGTTGGCGACGTGGCGGCACATCGAGGTGAAGCAGCGCTCGTAGTCGCGCGCCATGATGAGGCCCTCGCGCGTGTAGCTAGTCGGCGTCCGATACATCGACTACCTCCGCTGGCAGCTCGTATGCTGCGTCGATTGAGCGGAACATGGACGCCGTGTCCGCTGCGGTCTTGACCGTCGTTGCGTCCATGAGGCCGATGCGCGAGCGCGCGAGCGGCGACAGGCCGAGCATGTCGGAAAGGGCGCGAATCTCGCTCGATGCCTCCTTGAGGATTGTCAGTGCCGGGTTCTTGCGCACGAGCGGGACCTCCCTCCCATCCGGTGTCTTATAGGGCTTCACGCCGATCTTGTCGAAGATGTTTATGCGGCCGTCCTCGCTGTGGATGGCCTGCTGCGCCTGCTCGGCCACGGCGTGCCAGTAGGTGAGGAGGCGCAGGGTCGGTATGTCCTGCTCGGAGAAGTTGTTCACCGGCGGGCACAGCCACGCCCATATCTCGCTCTGGACGGGGTCGATGGCGATGTCCTCGGGCATGAGGACTCCGGCGGCGTCGGTCTTCGCCGCAAGGCCGTATGCGTCGGTTATCCCGCGCCTGATGGCGTCGTGTTTCGGCTTGGCACCCTTCACAGGCCCTCACCCCGCAGCGCGTCCTCCATCTTCTTTGCGGCCTTCTTCAGGGACAGGCACAGCGGGGCGGCGGTCATGAGGGATGCGCGGGACATGTCCGAGGCCGCGACGTGCGCGCGCTGGATTACCTCGAGCACCTCGTCGTCGCTCATGGCGGCGTTGGGTGCCGGAGGCTGAAGCTCGCCTTGGTAGGCGTAGACCCTATATGCGTGGCTGCGGCACGTCGAGCAACAGAAGCGGGCGGTGCTCCTCTTCGCCTGGAACTCGCGCCCGCATGACTCGCATCTCTTTATCAAACTTCCCCCGTTTCGAGGACCGCCTCGCGGCCCGTCATGTTCTCCCATCTCGTTATGATCACGTCGCAGTAGTGCGGGTCTAGCTCCATGCACAGGCACCTGCGGCCCATCTGCTCGGCCGCTATCACGGATGTACCGCTACCGCCGAACGGGTCGAGCACCGTCTCGCCCTTGCGGCTCGAGTTGCGCATCTGGTATGCGAACAGCTTTACCGGCTTCATGGTCGGGTGGTCCTCGTTGCGCGACGGCTTGTCGTAGTGGAGCACGTCCGTCGCCACGCTGTCGCCCGACATCGCCTCGACCATCTCGATGAGCTCTGCCTTGCTCATCTTGTGCGGGTCTTTGCCGAGGTCCTCGTAGACCGTCGACTCGGAGCGGCTGTCTGTGAAGTAGTGCGCTGCTCCGGGTTTCCATCCATAGAGGCATCCCTCGTGACGCCACTGGTAGTCCTGATGGCCGAGTACGAATGTGTTCTTGACCCATATAAGCATCTGCTTGCACATGATTCCGGCGCGCGCGAGGGCCGAGGCGAACGCTGGCATGTGCATCACCGCGAGCCACGTGTAGACCGCGCCGCCTTCCTTCAGATGGGGCACGGCCGCGTTCAGCGCTGTGTGCAGGAACTCCTCGAATTGCTTCTCGTCTTCGAACTCGTCGTTGTCGATTACGAGGCCGTCCGTTCTGCGCTGGAGCTGTTTTTTCTCCGATGGCCTCATGTGCTGGCCGAGCGCGACGTTATAGGGCGGGTCGGTCAAGATCATGTCCGCGAGACCCCCCCCGCATAGCTTCTCGACGTCTTCAGGGCATGTCGAGTCACCGCACATCACGCGGTGGTTTCCCAAAACGAAGACGTCGCCGCGCTTTGCCCTGCAGATGGTGACCTCCGGCTCGGGGTCGTCCTCCTCCACGGCGCTTAGGCCGTCCGGCTCGAGTTCCTCGGAGAAGCCGAAGTCGCCCATGTCAAATTCGTCCGCGAGGACGTCCAGCTCGTAGGCGAGAAGGTCCTCGTCCCACCCGGTCATCATGGTCGTCTGGTTGTCGACGAGCGTGAGCGCGCGCCTCTGGGCATCGCTTAGGTCGTCGCACGCGACGCACGGAACCTTCTTCATCCCAAGGTTCTTCGCTGCGGTAATTCGCGCGTGCCCGGCCACGACCTCCGGCAGGCCGTCCGCGTTTCGCCAGACGATAACGGGGTTTCTGAAGCCGAACTCCTTGATTGAGGCCTCGACGGCGTCTATCTGCTCCCTCGTGTGCTTCTTCGCGTTGTTCTCGTACGGAACGAGCGAGTCGATCTCGATTTCCTCGATTTTCAGTTCGTTTTCGCGCATTGTCGCGTCCCCTTCCGGCGTGTCGTGATGGGGAGCATAGGCGTGCCGTGAGATTTAGCGTTGCATCGGTACCCCTCTTAGCGTTGCGCATGGCACCACCCCCCCGGTCTCCAATTTCGTAGAGAAACGCGCGGGGTAGGGGCGCGCGGGGTAGGGGGAAAGAAACCCGATTTTCCGAGGGGGTAGGGGGGTCGTGCATAAAAAAGGGGCGCAGCCCCGTCCGAGGCCACACCCTTGTGCATAAAAGCTATCTGTTCGCCGCCCTGCGTGCATCATCGCGCTTCTTGTGGCAGCTCTTGCACCTTAGCGTGAGGTTCTCCACCTCGCTGCCGCCGCCATCGCACAGCGCGCGGCCGTGGTCCACCTCGCCGCCCATGCCAGCCGTGTACCAGCGGCCGTCGCGGTACTCCGCGCACACCCTGCCGCAGTCGGCGCACCTTCCGAGCTGCCTGCCGATGGCCCTCTGCCTCGCCTTGCGGTACGCACTCGACGAGTACTCGGTGCGCCATGGCTCGCGCTCGGCCCTCGTGGCGTCGCCCTCCGTCGGCCTGCGTTTGGGCCTCGGCCTGCACGGGCAGCGCTGGCCCTCGGGGTGCGTGCGGCCGCAGTGCGGGCAGTACACGCTCACAGCTCGCGCCTCCCGCTCTCGGCCTTGGCCTTGGCGGCCACGCCCAGGCTGATGCTGCGGCTCGCCTGGAATATCTCCAGCGGCGTGAGGCCCAGCAGCTTGAACGCCTCCAGCGCCGCCGTGATTCCCTGCTCCACCCTGTGCTGGCTGAACTCCTTGTTGTCCATCTATCCCACTCCTATCGCCGCCGACAGCGCCAGCAGCATCTTGAACATCACGGCCACCGCCGCCGCGTCTATGGCGAGGCAGGCCGCGATGATGAGCAGGCATCCGCCCGCCCTCTTCCAGTCGATCATGTGTCCCTCCTATAGTGCCATGAATGCGAGCAGGAGGAGCCCTGCGGCGAGGGCGCGGACCGTCCACGCCCATACCGCCAGCAGGGCCGCAGCCAGGACCGCCAGCGCTAGCAACTCGAGAAGCTGTCGCACGTGTCCTCCTGCATGTCCTTGTAGTGTTCGACGACCCAGTTGCGAGCCCAGCACGCCGCGTGCCACTCGGCACCCGGGCTGTCCGTGCCCACGTTCGGGTCGCTCTCGAACGCCTCCTCGAACTCACGCTCGCAGATGCCGTAGTCGCAGCAGCCCTCTAGCAGGTGCGAGCATTCGCCGCAGGTCCTCGGCTCCTCCCTGTTCCACGGTGCCCTCGGGTCGCCCTCGAAGCATCCCGGCGGCAGGTTGTAGCCGCTCCCCGGCTCACAGCTGGCGGCCAAGGCGGGTCACCTCCTCGCACCACGCCTCGCGCTCGTAGGTCTCGATGAACCAGTGCGCATCGTCCTTGATCTCCTCCAGCGGGTTCTCCATCTCCTCGACCTCGCTGTCGGGGATGTCCACCACGTGGACCTCGGTTATCTCGAATCGCATGTCTGCTCCTCTCCGGGCGTCATGCCCAGCTCCTTCGCTATTCCCTCGGCGATGATGCGCGCGGTCTCCCTCGCCACCGCCTCGCTGCTCTCCATCCGCCCGACCGCGTATGCGCGCTCGATCATGTCCTGGGCGGCGCGCTCCATGGCCGTGTCGTCGTACCCCCGGCAGACCCTGTGCTCCTTGAGGTACGTGTGGGCGCGGTCCTGCGGCCTCGTCTCGTCGTAACGGAACACCTCGTTGCAGTCCGCGAGGATGTCCTCCATCGTGTCCATCAGGCCACCTCCGCCCGTATCTGGATAGGCCCCCGGTTCCATCGGCCGCGCGCTTCGATGGCATCCATCAGGCCGACGTCTCCGCGCGCCCCGCACGAGGCGCAGGCCACGAACTGCAATATGGCTCCATTCTTGGCGTAGCTCACGAACTCCCCCAGATGCTCGGTAGTGCCGCAGCATGGGCAGCGCTTGTACAGGTCAATGTCAATCATTCGCCGACCTCTATCCCGCACTCCGGGCAATACCTCGGCTTCTCGAACCCGACCGCTTGGTGCCCGCACGACAGCACGTATCCGTTTATCCCGGTAATTGGCTTGCCGAAGGCCGTGCGCAGCTCTCTCGCGAGGATGATTTTGCAGGTCGGGCGGTCGATAAGGTCGGCCACCTCCAGGAGGCTGTCGGAATCGAAGCCCTCTGTTGCCTCGCCTCGATAGAACCCGACCGTGTCCGCCGCGATGAACTCGTCGACGTAATGGCGGTTCGCCGCGAGTTCTCGAAGTTCCGCCGCGACCTTGCGTCTCCGTTCGTCAGTTGCCATTTGGCTCAACCCTTCCGTTCCAAAGTTCCGCAGCGTTCTCCTCGCCGTGCTCGTAGTCCGTCCGCGCACCGCACCACCAGCAGCCCACGAAGTAGGTACCGGGGTCGTATCGGCTGTTGTCCACTATTTCGGCAGGCCCGCCGCAGAACGGGCATGGCTTCAGCTTGATTTTGTCCATCAGTCCTCCTTGGATATGGCCAGCGCCACGTACTTCTGGGCGAGGCCCTCGAAGTCGTCGAGGATGTAGTCGATTCGGTAGGTCGCCCCGTTGAGCGGATGCCTTGCCGCCACCCCGACGAAGTAGCCTTCGTTCGTGACGACGTCGAATACGATCTTGTCGCCGACCTCGTAGTCCCGGTCGTTCTTGCGAATCTCGAACGTCTTGGCCCCGCTCATGATTGCATCGGCGTATTTGATAAGGACCTTGAGTCGATGCGTCGTCATTTGTCCTCACCCCTCAATTTGCGGACGCGCCTCTTGATGTCTTTGAAGACCGAGGCCGTGCATCCGCATGTATCGCTGTCAGGTCTGGCGCATTTGAAGCAGTCCCCTCCCTGGCTGAAATACCAGCAAGAGTTGCTCTCCTCGATGCACCTGTCAAAGTCCTCCTCCAGCTTCTCCCAGCTATCGGGTGAGGTAAGGCGCATTTGCTCAGGTTTGGCAGTTTTATAGTCATCAACGACTATGTACCAGCTGTTCATCCACTTGTCGCCTAAGTCAAAGTCGGTCGTGTAGATGAATCGGCGGACGCTGTGGACGTTGCCGTCATCGTCATATAGAGCAACGGTATCAAGCGGAATCTCGCGGCCCTCGGCATCTTTTGGTAACTCGATACTCGCCATTGCTATCACCTATCTAGGCCAAGCAGTACAAAGGACATGTCGCGGCAGATGCGGATGCTGCCGGGCGTCCTCACGGTCATTAGCTCCCCGTCCTTGCACATCCTGTAGACGGTCCTCACGCTCACGTTGAAAGCCTCGGCCCATTCGTTGGGCGTTGCATACTCGGGGATCGTGAATGGGGTCACGTCCTTTGGCATTTCGATAATTGCCATTAGTCCTCCCCGATCTCGTAGCTCGCGTCGGTCCAGTAGTTGCAGCGCGCCTCGCCCTGGGTGCGGTGGATGAACTCGGGCCTGCGCATGCACTCGTACTCGATGCGCTCGGTCCCGTAGACGCTGCGGAACACGGTCGTCCTGACATGGTTGCAGTTCGCGCAGCGCTCCGGCCTCTCCCCGTCGCTGTAGATGTCGGGCCTATCCATCAGTTGGTCACCTCCGCCCCGCACTGCTCGCAGTAGTTCAGGCCGCCCGTGGGTTCGGTCCTGCCGTCGTGGCCGCAGGCGAAGCAGTGGTATCGGCCGTCGGGGGCCACCTGCACCTGCGTCGTCGGGCGGTACGCCAGCTCGGCCACGCGGCGCATGACCCCGCGCCAGCTCGTGTCCTTCGCCCCGGTGATTCTGGCCAGCGCCCGCTGGAGGCTCTCGCCGCCCAGGCTGTCGTTGGCCGTTCGGTTCAGCTCCTCGACGATGCGGAGCCTCTCCTCGGTAGTGATCTCGTTCATCTCGTCTTCTCCTTAATCCAGTCGTATGCGATAAGCGGGAGGCACGCCACGAGCAGCGGGATGCTCAACAGCAGCGCTGCGGCCCTTATGGCGTCCTCCCCGGTCGGTCTCCTCATTCCATCCAGCTCCCTGGCCTCTTCCGGCCGTAGTCCCAGCTTCTCAATCTGAACACCTGCCCCATCGGCAGGCCGTGGGTCGCCGCCCAGCAGCGGTCCCACACCGTGTGGACCTCCACGTCCGGGTCGAACACGCCTATCTGCCGTGGGGTGGTGCACCCGAGCGGCTCGTGGCACTTCTTCCCGTCATGGAAGTCGACCAGCGCCTTACAGCGGTCGAACGCCTCGACGGTGCCGAAGTCGCGGTACAGCTCGCGGACCTCGCCCTCTATCTCGCCCCTGATGCACCCGTGCACGTCGCACATCCATTTGAGCGTGTCCTCGACGTGGTCGCGCGGAGGCGCGGGGAAGAGGTCTAGGACCGTCTGCCCCGCGCACGCCCTATTCATCGCGGGCGATGCGGTAGAAGGTCGGAAGGCAGTCCGGCGGGGTCACGGCGTTGGCGCGGATGAACTCCATGCACTTCTCGAAGCTCCCCGCGCAGACGTCGTAGAAGGCTCCGCTCGACGGCCTCGGCCTGCCGCCGTCGGTCTTGTCGAAAACGACAGCCTCTACTCGGTACACTCGGCCACCTCCGCGTCGTAGATGGCCTTGAGGTCGTCGCGCATGAATTGGATGAGCGTCTCCTCGCTGATGCCGTCCGGCAGCTGCTTCAGGCGCACCGCATTGTGGCACCATTCGTCGAAGTCGAGCGTCTTCCCGGTATACAGGTCCTCCACGCCCGTCACCTCGGCATAGGAGAAGCGGGTCAGCATCTCCTCGCGCATGACCCTGTCCGCGAGCGCCTCGATGGGCGTCTTCGGGCGGGTGATCGTCTCGTAGTAGCTCGCGGCCCTCTTGGTCATGGCGTCGAGCTGCTTGGCCAGCTTGTTGTTCTCGGCCACGAGGCGCTCGTTGCGGCGCTGCTCGTAGTCCAGCTCGGCGAGCACGTACTGCTCGCAGTTGGTGATTTCCATGTCTAACCCTCCGTTATCTCGATGGTTCGTCCCGTCTTGGTGTCCGTTATCGCCCAGTGGCCGTAGCCGTAGAGCGCGGGGTCGTGCGGCTCGTGCTCGCACAGCAGCGTGCCGTCCCACCACGCCTCCTCGAACTCCGGCTCGTCCCACACCCACTCGGGCTTGTACCTCGCCCCGCCGTGGAACCCGTCGTGGCATCCCGTGGTGCCGCTCCCGCATAGGGCGATCAGCGGCGAGCGGAGCCGCCACGTGCCCCTGGGAGTGACGAGGGCGAAGTCGCCGCAGCGCCTCGGCACGAGGTGGTGGCAGTTCGTGGCCTGCCGCCCGCAGATTCCGCAGCGCTCGGCGGTCAGCTCGTAGCGGTTTCCGACGTAGCGCGCGCCGACGTGGGGCTTGCCGTAGAGCTCCGCGCGGTCCTTCGGGACTCCACGGAGCTGCGATGCGCTCACTATCATCCGAGCCTCCTGTCCTGCCCCTTGACCTCGATGGGCCTGCACGCACCGGCGAGGCGCGATGCCACGCGCTTGCCCGCCATGCCTCCCCAGAGGTCCCTGATCTGGCCGATGCGGTAGTTGCTCGTGACGATGGTGGGCAGGCCCTCGGCCACGCGGGTGTCGATGAGGCGCGTCAGCGTCTCGATGGCCCACTCGGTCGGGCGCTCGGCCCCGAGGTCGTCCAGGGCGAGGAGCCTGTACCGCTCGGCCCTGCGGAGCGCCCCGCGCTCGCCGCCGTCGTACTCGGAGCGGATGTCGTCGAGCAGGCGGCTCGTGGTGACCAGCTTGGCGCTCGTCCCATCCAGCACGGCCATGCGGACGGCGCAGGCGGCGGCGTAGGTCTTGCCCGTGCCCGGCTCGCCCCAGAGGTATGCGCCCTCGCCCTTCCCGGCGAGCTTGGCCATGCGCTTGCCGAGGTCGCAGTCGGCTTCGGCGTAGGGGCCGCGAAGCCCGGCCTTGCGGAGGCGGGAGCGCATGATTGCGGCGATCTGCTCGCGCGCCCCGTCGGGCATGAGCACGTCAGAGATTTGAGTACGCATCATGTTTGACCTCCTTCTTCGCCTCGCGCTGCTGCCACGTGGAGCACGCAGCCTTCCAGTTCTTCATCGGCTTGCTGCCGACCTTCCACCCGACTGCCTCGTAGTAGCTCCAGAACGCCTCGGGGTTGAACGTGTAGCCCTTGGCCGAGACGTACTCTTCGACTTCCGCGAGCGCTGGTTTGACGAATCTCTTACTAACTGCCTTGCCTTGCTTTGCCTTGCCTTGCTTTGCTTTGGCTTCAGCGCTGTCCCCGTCACCCTTTTGGCTGTCCGAAAGGGGTTCGTCGTTTCCTTCCGGCTCGTCGTTTTGGGTTTCGCTTTCGCTAAAGGGGGGTTTAGTACCGTCTAAAGGGGGCTTTCTGTTGCCTCGTCCACCCGTTTTGCCTGCCGCGATGCACCGTTTCGAATAGTCGATGTCCTCGCGGACGCTGGCGAAGATGGCATCGAGCGGCCACTCCAGCTCCGGCTCGATGCCGTAGGTGCCGTACTGGGCCAAGGCCCAGAGGAGCTTTCCTCGCTGCTCCTCCGGTGCCTTGGCGCAGGCTGCGGTGAACTTGGGAAGCCACTTGAATTGGGCCTCCTCCATGTCATCGCTCCCAGGTGAAGGCGGCCTTGGCCGCGTTGAACGTCAGGGTGGCCTCGCTGCCCACGATCACCTCGAGCACGTCGAAGCTGATGGCCTCGACCTCGGGATGGTCGGCGGCGAAGCACATGGCCACGCGCTGCAGGCGCTTCTTGTTGACCTTCGGCGCGGCGTCGTTGCCGCGCGAGCGCTTGACCTTCGCCTCGACCAGAAGCGCCTGGCCGTTGGTGACCGTGTAGACGCACTGACCCTCGGTGCACCCGTAGCCGTGCGCGCCGGGAATGTAGACCTCGAGCGCGAGGTCGAGAATCGAATACTGCTCCATCTTCACTCCTTAGAACGGGCAATCGTCGTCGTAGACCTCGTCGGGCACGTCGTCGCGCTTGACACCGCCGGAGAACGTGACGTTGTCCGCGATCACCTCGAGGCGGCTGTGCTTCTGGCCGTCCTTCTCCCACTTGCTCTGGCGCAGCCTGCCCTGGACGCAAACGTGCGTGCCCTTGGACAGGTAGCGGTTGAGCGCCTCGGCGCGCTTGCCGAAAACGGTGACGTCGACCCAGTTGGGCACGTCCTGCCACTCGTCGCCGACTTTGCGGCGCTCGTTGACGCACACCGAGAACCGGAGTACCTGCGTGCCGGTCTGCGTGGCCCGCAGCTCGGGGTCGCGCCCGAGGTTGCCGCTGATGGCGACCGTGTTGATTCCGCTGCTCACTAGTCAATCTCCTTACTGTCCCTGGCCATCTGGGCCAGATGCTTGCCAAGCTCCTCGAGCTGCCTGTCGGTGAGCTTGGTCGTGTCGTCGGTGCCGAAGTTGGCCTCCTCGTACGCGCGGAGGCCCTCCTCCTTGACGCCGTTCTGCATGCACTCGGCCTTGAGCTTCGCTATCTTGGCGAGCATCACCTTGCGCTTGCTCGGGCGCGGCTTCGTCGGAGCCTTCTCCTTCGTCTCCTTGGGGCCTGTGTCGCCGTCGGTGTCCTCCTCGCCCACGAGGCCGAAGGCCATGAGCGCGGAGTATCGGCGGGCGTAGGTCTCGCGCTTGCCGAACTCCTGCGGGTCGCTGGCGTACTCGTAGGGCTTCACGTCGAGCACGCGCTCCTCGCCGCCGAAGGCCACGATGGTGTTCAGGAGCATGCCCGCGCCGTTGGCGGCGACCTCGGAGCGCTGGTAGAAGAAGATTCCGCGCTTGTTCAGCGGCGGCCTGATGATGTTCAGGACCAAGTCAAGCGGGGAGTACGAGTAGGTCTGGTATCCCTTCTGGCCCGTCTTGCTCTTGGTCGGGTTGACCATCTCGGCCTGCGCCTCCGCGAGCAGCTGGGTGAACATCGCGGACGGGTCGAACGTATCCGGCTGCACCGCCTGGACCATGGTCATCTCCTCGGCCATCACAGCTCACCGTCCCCGAGCAGGGCGGCCGCGCTCATTCCCTCGACGCGCGGGCCGAGCGCCTGCATGACGTCCTCGGGGGCGCAGCCGCGCACCGCTGCGGTCTTTGGCGACTTGGGGCACCACATGGCCCAGTCGACCGTCTCGCCCGTGTCGGTGCACACGACCTTGTCCCCGGCCTTGGCGAAGTGCGCCTCCCATCCCTTCTTGGGCACGATGTCCACCATGCCGATGGAGTCGAGGAAGGCCACGGCCTCGTCCATGCGCTCCTTGAGGATTACCGGGGCCGCCTTGCTGTAGCTGATGCCGATCTCGCCGACCTTCTCCTCGCCGACGATGATGGCGCGGCGGTCGGTGTGGGTCTCGGCGAAGCCCTCCATGATTTCCTGCCGCGCGATGGCCTTGGCCTCGTCGAGCGCGGGTTTGATTTGCTTCTGCATGGCCGTGAGCACGGCCAGCCTCTCGTCCTGCGTGTACTCCATTACTCACCGTCTACAATCATTCGCGCCTCGTCCGTGATTACCTCGTAGACCTCTCCCGTCTCCGCGTCCACGTTCGCCGGTCGGTCGAACGGGAGCGGTTCGCCCTCGTCCTCCTCGTCGTAGTCGAGCGGCAGCTCGTCCTGGATGTCGGCCACCGTCAGGACGACGGGCTTGCCGGAGAGCTTGAGGATGGGGAAGGCGTTGGCGTCGCTCGTCAGAATCTCGAGCTGCAGCACGGCCGTGCCGCCCTTGACCGTCGCCTGCTTGAAGTTGGCCCTGATCTCCATGGGTTCCATGCGTGCCTCCTATTTGATGCCGAAAATGGCTGCCATGAACTCGCGGCACATCTCGCGCTCGTTCTCCTTGGTGATGGGCGTGAGCACCTTGGCGACGAACTCGCGGCTCTCGGCCACGTCCTTCTCGTCGAGCTTCGCGAGCCCGGCCTCGCACAGCGCGATCATCATGTGGTAGGCGTTGGCGCTCTTCACGCCGCCGGTGTGGTCGGGGTGGGCCGCATCGAGCATGAGGTTGCTAGCGATGCAGGCGGCGTGATCGAGCACCTTCTTGTGGAAGTGGTCCGCCGGGAGTTCCTCGAAGATGTTGCCGTCGAAGTACTTGTCGTTCATTTCTTTTTCTCCTTTACGTATTCCTCGGTGAAGTGGGTGATGCACACCTTTGCCAGCGGCGGCGTGCCGTATGGCGTGCGGCATCCCTTCTTGACGCCACCCATCACCACGTGGGCGTCGTCCGTATACGCGACGCCGTTGAGCGCGTCGCATATGAGCTTGCCGATGTTGTCCCAGTCGGGCTTGCCGAGGTCGGCGCGGCCCACCCAGTACTTCGGGTTGCTCTTTGCCAGGGGTCTGAAGGTCTCGATGGCGACGGTCACGATTCCGTCGAAGTCCCCGTGGTCCTCGTGCTCGGCCCTGTAGGCCTTGCGTACGGCCTCCTCGGCGAGCCTCGTCTGCTTCGGGGTGTAGTTGCGTCCGGTTCGCGGGTCGGTCCGGTGGCGCTCCTTGCCCACGATCTTCTCCAGCTCGAGCTGGAAGGTCATGGAGCGCTCCCTGTGCCTGACCCAGCTCATGCCGTGAACCCGTCGGACTGGCTGCGGTGCTTGTTGAAGGCGTTCTTGAGGCTGGGGTAGCGCGCCTCCATGATTCGGGCGAATGACGGAGCGAGGCCGTTGCGCACGCCCACGTGAAGCTCGTTTCGGACCATGTTGACGAGGTAGTTGGCGCTCACGTAGCCCTTCTTGGAGAGCCTCACGGCGTTCTCGACCATGTAGTTCCATGCGCCGGGGTTCTCGTCAATCCAGCGGCGCGCATCCTCGGCGTCGGCCTCGCCCTTGGCCCCGAGGCCGAAAATCTCGAGCTGGCCGCTCTGCGGCTTCGGCTTGTAGCGCTCGTCGTTACGCATGGACGCCCACCGCCTCGTATGCGGCCTGCGCGCTGTGCACCGCGCCGTCCATGGTCGGGATAATCCAGAGCCACAGCAGCGCGCACATCGCGAGCGCCGTCACGGTGATGCCGACCAGCATCCCGGCCCTGAAGGCGTCCTTCTGCCTGTCGGCCTGCTCCTGCGCTGGCAGGCGGTAGCCCTCGCGTGCTACGATGCGGGGAGTCCTGTTGGACGTGCGGGCGCTCTTGGTGTGGTTGCTGGGGGTGCCCGCGTATCTGTTTTGAGGGGTCATTCTTCCTCCGTTTCTTGGGTATCGCTTCTCGAAAACTTCTCGTCGATTTGACGTTTTGCGCGGTATTTGCGGCTGTAGAGCCGCTGCCGCTCCTTGTTCACGCGGTCCTCCCTCTTCACCTCCTCCTCCATCGCCCGCACCTGCTCGGCGATCTCGGAGGCGCGCTGCTCCCTTGTGCAGGAGACGCACCATCCGGTCCGGCTAGATAGCGGCTTGAAGGTCTGCCGCCCGCAACGCGGGCATATCCAGCGCCTGCGGAGTGAGAGCCCGTATTTCGACGCCTGGACCTCCACCGCCCTCGCCGTCTTGCCGAGGGCCTCGGCTATGGCCACGGCCCCGTCCCCGGCGTGCTCCTCGAGGTAGCGGACTTCGCTGCTCGTCCACGTCATTACGCCCGGCGTCCCTTCCAGGACTTGAAGCGGCGCTGCAATTTTCGGCGCATGATGTCGAGCCTTTGGTTGCGGGGCATTACGCCACCGCCGGAGTGCGACGCTCGTTGCTTAGATCAAGCAGGTACCCAGCGCTGCATCCGTAAAAGCGGCACGCACGAACGATGAAGTCGCCGGGCATGCTCTCCGGGTCTCCCTCGTACTTTGCGAGCGTTTTGGGCGAGACAAGGAGCTTCTTCGCCGCCTCGGCTTGCGTAAGGCTTCGGCGCGTGCGCTCAGATGCTAAGTTTTTCATTGGTAGTCCTCCTTAAAAGTACGCATCTGGTTTGCGATTGCGAGTCCATAGTACGCATCTAATTGAAGGTCGTCAAGAAGAAATCTGTACAAATGCGCATCAGATTGGTACTATTCGAAGCGTAATCGGTAAGAACGTACGGATTTTAGGAGGCGCGTGAGATGCAGACGAGGCTAAAGGCGATCCGCAAGCACGCCGGAATCACGCAGGAAGAGGCAGCCGATGCCCTCGGCGTCTCCATCGGCACATATCGGAATTGGGAGCAGGGTAGGGTTGTGATGAACGGCGAGCAGCTCATTGCTGCCGCAATGATGTTCGATACAACCGTTGACTACATACTCATGACTGATACCGGCGATTGCACCGACATCGACCCGAGGGAAGAGCTCATGTCTCTTTTTGATGCCATGAACGGGCGCGCCAAGACCGCGCTGGTCATAGTCGCACGCGGTCTTGCCGATCAGTTCCCGGAATAGGAGCAATCTCAAACGATGAGCGCGATCTCGTCGACACGTACCGCGACCTTACGTCGCCGCACAAGCATGTTTTATTGGCTGTCGCCCGCGAGCTGCGGGCGGCGCAGGGGAAGGAGTAACCCATGATTACCCGCAGAACGTTCCTGGCCGCTATGGCCACGGCTTCGCTAGCGCCGCTTGTCGGATGCTCCGGCGGGCAACAAGCCGGTTCCGGTCAGCAATCGTCTGGCGAGTCCAAGGAGGTCGAGAATCGGAACGAACCGAAACCATTGGAGATTACCGAGTCCGGCTGGTCGGTGGTCGGCGACGGATGGGTCTACTACGGTTTCGCGCTGAAGAACACCAACAAGGACGTCGAGGCCCAGATGCCTACGGTGACGATAACGGGCAAGGCCGAGGACGGCTCCATCGTCTTCTCCGACAAGCAGACCCTGTTCGTCGTCCTCCCCGGTGAGACCGTACACTACGGTTTCCAGGCGGGAAACGGCACCGCCCCCGCAACGGTCGAGTTTAAGGCGAATGAGCCGAGCTGGGTAGACAGCCAGACGCTGGACGAAGACGTCTTTACCGTATCGAACACGGCAGAGGTGCCTGACTCGTACGGCGGCGTCTCGTACACAGGCGAGTTGACCGCCAACTACGATCTGGACAAGAAGCAGTACAGCCAGGTCGCCGTCTCCGTGATTGCTCGCGACGCCTCCGGGGCCATCAACTACGGAAACACGACGTTCGTCGATACCCCGTCCAAGGGCGAGTCCGAGCCGTTCGAGATTTCCTGCTTCAACATGCCCGAGCACTCCTCGTTCGAGGTATACGCCCAGGTCTGGTAGCGGCAAAGTGAAACCCCGCAGGTCGAAGCGCGCCAACGCTGCTGCGGGGTTTACCAGATAGCCGCCCGTTTGGAGGGCATCCTAGATTATGCCAGAAGATATAAAGACCGCCGTCATATACGCCCGCTTCTCGTGCTCGAAGCAGCGCGAGGCCTCGATTGACGACCAGCTGCGCGTCTGCCGCGACTGGTGCGCGCGCGAGGGCTACGCCATCGTCGGGGAGTACTCCGACTACGCCATGAGCGGCCGCAGCGACGACCGCCCCCAGTTCCAGAAGATGATTGCCAACGCCGGGGAATCGGACATCGTGCTCGTGTACATGATGGACCGCTTCTCGCGCGACGAGTACGACGCGCCCGCGTACAAGCACGAGCTGCGCAGGAAGGGCGTCGAGGTCGTGTCGGCCATGGAGGCCATGCCGGACGGCCCCGAGCGCATCCTGATCGAGAAGATTTACGAGGGCCTCGCGGCCGTGGAGTCGGTCAAGACCTCCATGAGGACGCGGCGCGGGATGGAGGGCAACGCCCTCAAGTGCAAGACCAACGGCGTGCGCGTCTACGGCTACGGCCGCAACGATGACGACGAGTACGTGGTGAACGAGGACGAGGCCGCGATAGTGCGCGAGGCGTTCCGGCGCTCCTGCGACCACGAGCCGGTCGACTCCATCGCCAGCGACTTCGCGCGGCGCGGCGTGACCACTAGGACGGGCAGGCCGTGCGGATACTCGATGGTGTACCAGATGCTCCACAACAGGAAGTACACGGGCTTCTACTCGTGGGGTGGGATAGAGGTGGAGGGCGGCATGCCCCAGATTATCGACAAGGTGACCTTCGCTATGGCGCAGGAGGTGAAGCCGAAGAAGCGCCGGGCCTCGGAGGACTGGGGAGCGTTCGCGCTGTCCGGCAGGGCGATCTGCTCGGAGTGCGGCCACAACATGGCCGGGACGTCTGGCCGTGGCAAGAAGAACGTCAAGTACGAGTATTACGGCTGCCGCTGCGGGGCCAAGCCCGTCCGGCGCGACTGGCTCGAGCACGAGCTGGCCGAGGCCATCAGGGGGATGCTGCGCGACCGTGAGACGGCCCTCCGCATATCCCACATGCTCTGGGACGAGCCGGAGCCGGAGATAGCCGACGCGCGCAGGCGGGCCATGGCGTCGAAGCGCAAGGCCGAGAACGGCCTCCAGAACATCATGGCCGCTATCGAGCAGGGCATCGTGATGCCCGAGTTCACCGACCGCATAGCCCAGCTTCAGGCCCAGAAGGCCCGCGCCGAGCGCGATCTGGCCTCCTACGACGAGGCGCGCATCGACCCCGAGGAGTTCGCGGACTTCCTCCAGTGCGGCGGCGGGATGGACGACGCGGCCGTCCTCGATTCCTTTGTCTATCAGGTGATGGTGACGCCGGAGGAGTGCGTGGCCACGCTCTACTGCGACGACGAACGAAACGAACCCGCACGACTTAGCATCGCACGGGTTCGCACATTTTCGGGTTGGTGCCCCCAGCGGGATTCGAACCCGCGATATCCACCTTGAAAGGGTGGCGTCCTTGGCCGCTAGACGATGGGGACAGCGGGAAAGAGTATAGCAGACTTTTTTGCCGGCGCGTATATCGTTGGCAAACTGGAAAACCACCACAAAGGTACCTGTCCCCTTTGTGGTGGTGGGGTGCTAGGGGAGGAGCTTCATGGCGGCGTCGTGCTCGTAGGCGTCGTCGAGGGGTTTGAGCGGCAACAGGGCGGCGGCCTGTGCGTCGCCACGGCGTTCGAGGGCGTGGGCGATGAGCCAGTCGGCGAGCTCGGGGTTCTTGGGCAGTGCCGGCCCGTGTAAGTACGTGCCGATGACTCCCTTGTGGATGAGGCCCTCAAAGCCATCGTCGCCGTTGTTGCCGGTGCCCGCGACGACGGACGTTCCGAGCGGCGTCGCCTCTGCGTCGAGCAGGGTGCGGCCGCCGTGGTTCTCGAATCCCACAAAGGGCTCGGGTGCCAGGTCGGTCTTGACGGCGACGTTGCCGATCAGGCGGTCGGAGCCGCGCACTGTCTCGGCGGCAATGACGCCCAGACCCTCGATGCGATCCTCGCCCATATAGTACGAACGGCCGAGCAGCTGATAGCCGCCACAGATGGCAAGCAGCGAGCCGCCATCCTCAACATAGGCCGCGACCTTGTCTTTTTGGGCGAGCAGCTCGTGTGCCACGGCTAGCTGGTCGCGGTCGGAGCCGCCACCCATCATGACGATATCGGCATCGGTCAAATCAAGCGTTTCGCCCATACGGACCTCGTCTACACGCGCGGGAATGCCACGCCAGGCGCAGCGGCGCTCGAGGGCGATAACGTTGCCGCCGTCGGCATAGAGGTTGAGGGCATCGGGGTACAGGTAGACGATACGCAGGGGGCGCGAAAGCTCGACCGGCGCAATATCGGTGGGGACAGCGCTACCATCGGCGCGCGTTATGGCGTGGGAGACAATCGAGCTTGCATCGTCGTCTTTAAGCCCGTCGAGTTCCTTGACCAGCGGCGGGAAGGCCGTGTAGTTGGCGACGGCGTAGAAGGTGTCATCGGCGGCCTCGTCTGCCACGGCGCCGATCGCCTGCGCGACGTCCGAGATAATCGCGGCATCGATGCCGGCGTACTTGAGGCGTACCTGCATGTCGTGCGCACGCGTGCCTCCGGCAAAGGCGACAAGATCCGGCGTGTCGGCGATGCGCTCGAAGTCGACATCGTAGATCCACGAGACATCGTGGCCGTCGGCATCGTTATCGTTTAGGAAGAAGGCGCAGAGCCTGCCACCTGCCGTTTTAATGGACTGGATCTGGCGATCGAAGCCCACGGGATTCTTGGCCAGGTTGGCCTCGACGGTGCGGCCGGCAATATCCCAGCGGCCCATGCGTCCGCCGGCGGGCACGTAGGCATTAAGCGTGGGCTGCAGGTGCGCCGCGTCCACGCCCAGCTCGTGCGCCGCAAAGAAGGCGGCGGCGACGTTATAGACCATGTACAGGCCGTTGTAGCGCGTGGCGATGTGCACGGCGGGCGCGTTGGCCTCGGGTCCAAAGGTCAGGTCAAAGCCGTAGCCGTCGCAGCCGAGCTCAACGCCCGTCACGCGGCGGAGCAGCGCGGGGCGACCCCAGCCGCACGAAGGGCAATGATAGGCGCCGAGCTGGCCGTATTGCACGTAGTCATACTCCAGCGGCGCGTTGCACTGCGAGCAAAAACGCGAGTCGCTAATGCGATCGGACTCGGTGCCCGTGGCGCCGTCGATGCCAAAGGCGATGCTCGTGTTGGGAACGCGTGCGGCGATCGCGGCACACAGCGGGTCGTCTGCGTTGTAGATGAGCGTTGTTGACGGAGAGAGCTCCAACGCATGGGCAATGACGTCTTGGGTATGGTCGATCTCGCCGTAGCGGTCTAGCTGGTCGCGGAACAGGTTGAGCAGTACGAAGTACGTCGGCTTGAGCTTGGGTAGGACGCGCACGGTGTAGAGCTCATCGCATTCAAAAACGCCCACGCGCTTGCCGCCGCCGGCTCGCTTGAGGCCGCTGCGCGCCTCGAGCAGTGCGCCCACCACGCCCGGCTCCATGTTGTTGCCGGCGCGGTTGCATACCACGGTGGCGCCGCTGGCGGCAACGGCGTCGGCGATGAGGTTGGAGGTGGTGGTCTTGCCATTAGTACCGGTGATCACCACGCTGCGGTCGACCAGGCTCGCGAGGTCGCTTAGCAGCTCGGGGTTGATCTTCATGGCGATGCGGCCGGGGAGTACGCCGCCCTGGCGTTTGAGGACAGAGCGCAGCCCCCAGCGGGCGATATCGCTCGAGGTGCAGGCGAGAGATGAGCGGAAGTTCATGAAGTCGTTCCTAACGTAAATGACATGGTCGTGGCGATTGTGCCGTTAAAAGCCGTAACGGCGCGCAAATTCCTGGGCAAGCTGCGATACGTCTTCGCAAGCGTTGGCCCAGGGGGCAAAGTCGGGAGTATCCGAGATGATGCCGTCGGCCTCCCAAACCGCCTGGTGCGAAAGGTCCCAGGGGTCGTGCGGTTCGGGCCGGCAGGGAAGGTAGGGCGTCTGATACATGGGGTTCAGCAAAAAGAACGCGCCGCCCTCGCAGCGGTTTGCAAACTCGCGCAGCGCGCGTGTCGCCGGGCGCATCTTGTTGGTTTTGAACAACAGGATTGTGCGGGCGAGCAGATACCAGGGGGAGTTCTCGAGGGCATCGGCTCCCATCTGCTCTTCGAGCTGGTGGGCCAAGGCAAAAAAGCCATCTTGGTCTTCCAGGCGAGCGAGGGCGAACAGTACGGTGCCTGCGGCTCGGGTGGGATAGCCTTCCGCCTTAAGAACGCGGTGGGCATAGTTGGCGGCAGCACGGTAACGAGCGCTCGCCATGCACAGCTGCGAGATGGCCTCGAGCGTGTGGAGCCACCCGATGAGAGCCGGCTCGCTTACGGTGAGGTCGGCAGCCGTCACACCGTCTGCCAGCACTCTGTTGGCCCAGTAGTGCGGGGTCTCCATGTCAAACCCGGGCACGCTTTGCTGCAGATAGTCGGCCGTGGTCGCCTCGAGCTTCATCAGGTCGCCCAGACAGGCGTCGACGGGTGTGTCCGCCAAAATGATGGCGAGCAGCTGGGCATCGACAGCCAACCCATCGACGCGGACGATCTTGAGCAGCTCATCGCGCATGTCATCGAACAGGCGGTTGCGCGTCTGCTCAAACTCCTCGTCGCTGCCCATGTCCTCGATGCGATGGAGCTCGTCGAGCAGGTGGTGATGAACACCGGCATAGGACAGCAGCGCCTGAGCATGCTCGGACTGCGCATACTTTTGGGGATTCGCACTAATGTCGTTATGGACAAGCTCGCGTGCTGCATCGGTGAGCTCGGGGTGCGACGCCAGATAGGTGCGCTCCAGGTAGGCGGGGATGTAGACGCTCGGATCCATTAGAGGTCTCCTCCCTTAAACGGCAAGCCCTGCTCGGCCGCCCGCAGTATGCGCTCGTCGATCTGGGAGCGCACGATGTCGTTGGTGGCGACCCAGGCGGCAAAGCTGGCGTTGTCGGGCGCGCCCAGGCCCTCCTGCAGTACCGGCGTCGCCTCGGAGAGTGCAAGGACGAGCTCGTCGGTGGAGCCTGCACCCACGTTGACGCGGGCATAGACGCCATCGGGAAACTCGGTTTGGAAGTAGAGCGCCTCGGCTGCGTGCGGGCACGAGCGCGCAAGGATACGCAGGTAGTGCTCGGCACCCTCGTAGTCCAGCTCGCGCCAGGCTGCGCTCATCAGCGCGATGAGCGTCCACGGGTCCAAGTCACGCTCCGCGTCCTTGGGACGACGGCGCAGCGGCGTGTTAGCGAGATAGGGGACGGAGTGGGCAGAGCGAAAGAGCTTGAGCTCCTCGGCGGGGTATTCGAGCTTTGCCATGGCAAGCATCGCAGTATGGCGGACGCCGGCGGGGTCGTTGGGGGCAAAGTCGAGGCTGCGGTTTGCGGCTTCGAGCGACATGCGGTAGCGGCCGCTAATGAGCGCGCGCGATGCCAAGGCGGCAAGCCAGCGCAGGTAGGGGCGGCGCATAAGGTCGCCTGCGGCCTCGCGCTCGTAGGGGTCCTGCGCCGAGGCGATCTTGAGCGCCAGGTCGTGTTCGACTTCATCGCGCTTAGATACCAAGTACTGTACGTACTCCTCGTTGGAGTTGGCGGTGAGGGCGGTCAGCATGCGCTGGGCGTCCCAGTTGGTGGGGTCGAGCGCGGCTGCCTCGCGAAGCATGTTCTCGGCAGCGCCCTCTTCTTGCTCTGCCTGGGTATCGTCAGGGATAAAGGGAATGCGGTAGTCGACAGCCTCGACCACCTTGGCAATGAGATGTCCGGCGCGGTCGCGATCATGCACGATGAGCGGCGCGGGGTTGCGGGTGAATTGTTCCATCAGACGCTCTACGGCGGTGCCATCGGTGAGCGGGATATTGTCGCGGCGCAAGGCCTCAAGAACGAGGCGATGGCAATCCTCTTGAATGGGATCGAATGCCATGGGGCCTCCTTTGCTGCGGTTAGGGTTCAAATGTCTCTATATAAGGTTCTAGTTTACCCGCATGTGGCACACCGGGGGTGTCGCACTTGGACTTGCACCTTTGCACCACGAAGACGGATGTCGCACAAATGTCGGCACCTTGGACGACCGAGTGGTATCACGGTGCCGCAAACGGTCGATTTTTGGCGGCGAACGGTGCACATTTTGGAGGGGCACAGTCCTGCCCAGGATATGTAGTCAACCTTGATAAAACGTTTGCCCAGCTTGGGAGTATGAATGCCGCACAAGGGTCTTCAGGGATAGAAAAAACGTTTCATCATTGGCGGCTTTAGGTGAATAACTGACCAACCAGAACGGTAAAATAGTGTTTGTCTGAGCGTTGAGACGTTTAGACATCGCGCATTGTCATCGCCGGCAACGCGCAAACCGGTCCTAACGGAGCCAATTGGGTGCTCCGTTATATACGCAAGTCTAAGAGGGGCTTGTTTAGGAGGCACAGTATGGGACGTTTTACCAATCCTCGCGATCTGTACTTTGGTGAGGGCGCTCGCCACGAGGTGAAGAACCTCAAGGGCAAGAAGGCCATCATCGTTTCTGGCGGCAGCTCTATGCGCCGCGGCGGGTTCCTGCAGGACGTCGAGAACGACCTTAAGGAAGGCGGTTTCGAGGTCAAGCTGTTCGAGGGCGTCGAGTCCGACCCGTCCATCGAGACGGTCATGAAGGGCGCCGAGGCCATGCGCGAGTTCGAGCCCGACTGGATTATCGCCATCGGTGGCGGCTCGCCCATCGATGCCGCTAAGGCCATGTGGGTCTTCTACGAGTATCCCGAGGAGTCCTTCGATAACATCATCCAGCCGTTCAGCTTCCCGGAGCTGCGTCAGAAGGCTCATTTCTGCGCCATCTCCTCTACCTCCGGCACCGCTACCGAGGTCACCGCGTTCTCCGTCATTACCGACTACGCCAAGGGCATCAAGTACCCGCTGGCCGACTTCAACATCACCCCTGATGTCGCCATCGTCGACCCCGAGCTCACCTACACCATGCCCGCCAAGCTGTGCGCTCACACCGGCATGGATGCTCTGACCCACTGCATGGAGGCCTACGTTTCCACCTGCGCCTCTATGTTCACCGACGCCAACGCCCTGCACGGCATCCGCGAGATCGTCGAGTGGCTGCCCAAGTCCTATGCTGGCGACCATGAGGCCCGTCAGCACATGCACGAGGCTCAGTGCATCGCCGGTATCGCCTTCTCCTCGGGCCTGCTCGGCATCGTTCACTCCATGGCTCACAAGACCGGTGCTGCCTTCGAGAACGGCCACATCATCCACGGTGCCGCTAACGCCATGTACCTGGGCAAGGTTATCCAGTGGAACTCCAAGGACCCGCGTGCTGCTGAGCGTTACGCTTACGTGGCCAAGGAGATCCTGCACCTTCCCGGCGAGACCAACGAGGAGCTCATCGCTGCGCTCGTCCAGAAGATTCGCGACCTCAATGACCAGCTCAACATTCCGCAGTCCATCAAGGATTACGCGAATGGTGGCGTGAAGGTCGACGCCGAGAACCCGCAGATGGTTTCCGAGGAGGAGTTCCTCGCCAAGCTGCCCGAGATCGCTGCGAACGCCGAGACCGACGCCTGCACGCCCGAGAACCCGCGTGAGACCAAGGCTGCCGACTTCGAGAAGATCCTCAAGGCCTGCTACTACGACACCGACATCGATTTCTAATCGACTCTTGTTATCGTAACGAGGGGCTCCGCACGTATCCGTACGGAGCCCCTTTCTTTTTTCTTTTAGAGAATGGGATAGTTATGGCTGCAATTTTCAATAGCCCCAGCAAGTACATCCAGGGTCCGGACGAGCTCGCCAAGCTCGGCTCCTATGTCGAGCCGCTCGGCGCTAAGGCCCTCGTCATCGTGACGCCTTCGGGCAAGAAGCGCGTCGGTGCCAAGATCGAGGGTGGTTTTGCCGAGGCTAAGGCCGAGTTGCTGTTTGAGGACTTTAACGGCGAGTGCTCCAAGAGCGAGGTCGATCGCCTGGTTGCGCTCGCGCGCGACAACGGCTGCGACATCATCGTCGGCGTCGGTGGCGGCAAGATCCTCGACACCGCCAAGGCCGTCGCCTACTACCTGGAGTCCCCGGTCATCATTTGCCCCACCATCGCTTCGACCGATGCCCCGTGCTCGGCGCTCTCCGTGCTCTATACCGATGACGGCCAGTTCGATAAGTACCTGTTCCTTAAGGCGAACCCCAATATCGTTCTTATGGATACGACGGTTATCGCGGCGAGCCCGGTACGCCTGACGGTGGCAGGTATGGGCGATGCGCTCGCAACCTACTTTGAGGCCCAGGCGACGCACGATGCCGACGGTGGCACCTGCGCTGGTGGCAAAGGCGGCATGGCCGGTCTGGCGCTTGCCAAGCTCTGCTACGAGACGCTTATGGCCGATGGCGTCAAGGCCAAGGTCGCGCTGGAGAAGGGTGCGCTCACGCCTGCCGTCGAGCATATCATCGAGGCCAATACGCTGCTTTCGGGCATTGGCTTTGAGAGCTCGGGCCTTGCTGCTGCTCATGCCATCCACAATGGCCTGACGATGCTGCCCGAGTGCCACGGCATGTATCACGGCGAGAAGGTCGCCTTTGGCACCATCGTTCAGCTGGTACTCGAGGATGCTCCGACTGAGAAACTCGAGGAAGTCTTGGGCTTCTGCATTGAGCTGGGCCTGCCGGTCACGATGAAGGAACTTGGCGTTGCCGAGCTTACGCGCGAGCAGGCCATGATTGTTGCCGAGGCCGCCTGCGCGCCCGATGACACCATGTGCAACATGCCGTTTGAGGTGACGCCCGAGATGGTCGCAAACGCCATCCTGGGTGCCGACGCGCTGGGTCACTACTACCTTATGGATGAGTAAATCAAGCTAAGGAAGGGGCAAAGCCAGCAGACGGCTTTGCCCCTTTTTGCTATGGTGCAAACCAACCTGACCCCATCGCACCAAGTTGGTGCAAAGGGGTCAGGTTACTTTGCACCAATCGTTGTTTGATGAAGGGCGGATTCTCGTATGGCGCTTCCTATGGTTTACGGCGGTCCCGGTCGGTATGTTCAGGGGCCGGGCGAACTTTCGCGTCAGGGCAGGTATTTGTCATGGTTGGGCTGCGCTGCCTATGTCTTGTTTGACCAGGGCACCGAGGATCGGCTGTGCAGGCAGATTGTCGATGGATTTCTGGACGACGATCTAAGCGAGCCGTTCTTTAAAATTTACAACGGTCCGTGTACGGAAGAGGCTGTTGCCGAAATGGCTAAGGAAGCCCAGGCTGAGTATTGCGACATGGTGGTGGGTATTGGCGGTGGCAAGATGCTCGATATCGCCAAGGCAGTAGCGTTTTATGCCGAGTTGCCGTTGTGCGTATGTCCCACGGCGGCCTCAATGGATGGTCCGTGCAGCGCGATTTCGGTGCTGTATCACGAGGATGGGTCGTTCGACCGCTACCTGATGCTCGAGAAGAATCCAGATCTGGTCGTGGTCGATACCAACGTGGTCGCAGCGGCCCCACTGCGTATGACGGTCGCTGGTATGGGCGATGCGCTGGCAACGTACTTCGAGGCGCGTTCGTGCGCCGCGGCGCACGGCGCCAACGAGCACGGTGGCGCGCCGGGGCACTTGGCTCTGGTTGCGGCTCGTGCCTGCTACGACACACTTATGGAGTGCGGTGTCGCTGCCAAGCGCGATCTCAAAAAGGGGCGTACGTCGCCAGCGGTTGAACGCCTGATCGAGTGCAATATTTTGCTCTCGGGTGTCGGCTTTGAGAGTGGCGGCTTGGCGTTGGCGCATGCCATCGCCAACGGGCTGACGATTCTGCCCGAGTGCAAGGCCATGCATGGTGAGGCCGTGGCATTTGGTCTGGTGGTGCAGCTGCGCCTGGAGCGTGCACCCGAGCTTGATCAGGTGCTCGAGTTTTGCCAGCGCGTCGGTCTGCCGACGACGCTTGAGGAGCTGGGGCTTGATGAGATTACCGATGCCGATTTGCTGAGCGTTGCTGACGCAACTTTTAAGAACGAGCGCAACATGGCCAACGAACAGACAAAGGTGACCAGGCAAAAGCTCGTGCAGCTCATGTGCGAGGCATAGTTTGGCGCTTGATTGGCCTTGTGCAATCGAGGCGGCGATAGGCCATGGGCTATTTGCCGCAAAGATGCTCCGCGTGTAATTTGCCCGAGGCGTGGGCCGATAGCGTATCATTATCTCTTGCTTGTTTGCACTGCTCAGGGAGGGGCCGCGCATGGCGCAGGAACACGATCTGTTTGATGACATTATCGAGATCAGCAAGGGTTTCGACTTTCTTAAAAACCCGCTTGGCGGTGTGACCGATGCGCTCGATCCGTCGGCGCCGCAGTGGAATCCTGCTGACTACAAGGAGCGTCCGCGCGGCAACACCATTCCGTGCTTGACCTGCAAAAACGAAAAGAGTGGCTGCACCGCGTGCATGGACGTGTGCCCGGTCAACGCCATCGAGGTCGAGGAAGATGCCATCGAGATCCTCGATTCCTGTCGCAAGTGTGGCCTGTGCGCCGCTGCCTGTCCGACTGAGGCGATCATCTCGCCGCGCCTGGCGCCCAAAAACCTGTATGACGACATTGTCTCGGCGGCTACAAGTCACGAGACCGCCTACGTTACCTGCACGCGCGCCCTTAAGCGCATGCCGCGCGAGAACGAGGTCGTCGTTGCCTGCGTGGGCGATATTACAGCCGAGACCTGGTTCTCGGTGCTGGCCGACTATCCCAACGTGAGTGTGTATCTGCCGCTGGGCGTGTGCGATAAATGCCGCAACACCGGTGGCGAGGACATGCTGGGCGAGGCGATTGCGAAGGCCGAGGAATGGGCTGGTACGGGTATGGGCCTGGAGGTCGACCCCAAGAGCCTCAAATGCCATAAGCGCCGCGAGTACGAGCGCAAGGAATACATGGAAAAGATCGCCCGTACCACGGGCCTGACCGTGACCAAACTCAATCCGGCGACGGCGGCACTGGCTTCGGTGACGCAGAAGCTCAAAGCCCATCGCCATCAGATCACCCAGCTGGAGCGCACGCTCAACACCATGTGCGGCACCACGACGACCAAGCGTCGCCGTTCGCTCACCCATGGGCGCCAGCTGGTGCTCTCGACGCTGCAAAACCACCCCGAGCTTGCCCAGAACATGCAGGTGAGCACGCCGGAGTGCGATTTTGACAAGTGCACGTCGTGCGGCGAGTGCGTTAACGCGTGTCCCACGTCCGCCTGCGATTTGGTGGGAAGCGGTCGCTTTGCACTGGAGTCCACGTATTGTTTGGGTTGCGGAGCCTGCGTCAAGGTTTGTCCCGAACATGCGCTCAAGCTGGTCGAACACGATGCGTCCAATCTGGTCGTCGCCGATCCCGAGGCCGAGGAAAAGGCCGCCCAGAAGGCGAAGGCTCACGAGGAGGCCGAGAAGGTCAAGGCCGAGGCAAAGGCCAAGCTCGATAAGATGCTCGATCAGGTGGAAAAGCTCGCAGACTAGTCAGCGACCCCTATCTCTGCTTCATTTGCGCCGCCGTGGCGTCCGGGTTCGCCTGGATGCTGCGGCGGCGCTATACTTATGCAGTTTGAAGTACCTGTATCAAAAGGAGCTGTCGTGTCCCTTTCCATCGGTATCGTGGGCCTGCCCAACGTGGGCAAGTCGACGCTGTTCACCGCGCTTACCAAAAAGACCGGCCTTGCCGCCAACTACCCGTTCGCCACGATCGACCCCAACGTGGGTATCGTCGATGTGCCCGATAGCCGCCTGCAAAAGCTCGCCGACATCGTCAACCCGGGTCGCATTGTGCCGGCTACGGTCGAGTTCGTCGACATCGCAGGTCTGGTGAAGGGCGCTAACGAGGGCGAGGGTCTGGGCAACCAGTTCTTGGCAAACATCCGCGAGACCGACGCCATCTGCGAGGTCGTGCGCTACTTTAAGGACCCCAACGTCATGCGTGAGGTGGGCCGCACCGGCGAGTTCGTCGATCCCGCCGGCGATGCCGACACCATCATGACCGAGCTCATCCTGGCCGACATGGGCACGCTCGAGAAGCAGCTGCCCAAGCTCGAGAAGGAGGCCAAGCGCGACAAGGAGCTCATGCCCAAGTTTGAGGTCGCCAAGCGTCTGCTTGCCTGGCTCAACGAGGGCAAGCGCGCCGCATCCATGGAGATGACTGACGAGGAGCGCGCCGCCGCCAAGGGCCTGTTCCTGCTCACCATGAAGCCCATCCTGTATGTGGCCAACGTGGACGAGGATATGCTCAACGAGGACCTGGCGCCCATCGATGGCGTCAAGCCGCTGCCGATCTGCGCCAAGATTGAGGCCGAGCTTTCCGAGCTCGATCCCGAGGACGCTGCCGACTACCTGGAGAGCCTGGGCCTGGAGCAGCCCGGCCTGGACGTGCTCGCGCAGGCCGCCTACAAGCTGCTTGGCCTGCAGTCGTTCTTTACGGCTGGTGAGATGGAGGTCAAGGCCTGGACGGTTCGTCAGGGCGCAACCGCTCCGCAGGCCGCCGGCGTCATCCACACCGACTTTGAGCGCGGCTTTATTAAGGCCGAGGTCATTGGCTACGACGATTACATCGAGCTCGGTGGCGAGCAGGGCGCCAAGGCCGCCGGCAAGCTGCGTATCGAGGGCAAAGAGTATGTCATGGCCGATGGCGACGTCGTGCACTTCCGCTTTAACGTGTAAGGACGACGCATATGTTTAAATATGGCAAAAAAGCTGGCTACATGGGTATTGCGTTGCTCGTACTTGCGGTGATTCCGCTGGTGGTTGCAGCGTGTGTTATCCCCAACATTGGTCCCGAGGTGGCAACGAAGTTTAACGCGGCCGGTGAGGTGACGCGTTGGGGCAAGAGCTACGAGCTGCTGGCACTGCCGGTGCTCAACCTGCTGCTGAGCGTGGCGACGTACTTTACGGCAGGACGTCAGGCTAAAAACAATGATGACTCCGCCGCCATGGCGCGCATCGTGTGCGAGCGCTACCTGCGAAACGGCTGCATCACGGGTGTGTTCCTCAACGTAATCAACGTCTACTTTATGTACTCGGCTATTACCGGAACAGGCTTTGGCTTTGGTTTCTAGCCTGTCCTTTTAGGCAACGAGCCTGCACGCATATTCAATGGCTGCTGCGAGGCCGCCGCTCGATCGTGGTTTAAAGACCATATCGGCGGCGGCCTCGTTTTCGTATCCGGAGCCGCGGAGGGCGAGTGCGATACCGGCTTCTAAAAGGAGCGGCAGGCCGCGTTGGCTGGTTGCGATTACGGCAGCCTGATTGAGCGAGCAGCTGTGCGCTTGGCATTGGATGGCAAGTTCGCCTTGCGCCGGGCAAGGGACCAGAACGGCGGCGACGCGACTTGATAGTAATGCAAATGCTGTGCGCTCATCGGGCGAAAGGCATTCGGCTTCAACGACGACGAGCTTGGGCGGTGCGCTGTTTGTGCGAAGCGTGGCTCGGTACATGCGGACCGAAGAACCCGACATAGAAAACTCCTGTGTATTCGGCAAAACGTAAACTATAGTTTACGTTTTTGTTCAGCTCCATTTCAAACTCGGCTGCATGGACGAACGTGCGAAACAGATTCTTGGCAGGCGGGTCGAAGAGACACGCAGGGACCTTGGTATCTCCAAGGTTGATTTTTGTGTGGCGACAGGAATCAGCCGACCCTACCTCGACCGAATCGAAGATGGGACGGCAAATTTCACGCTCAAGGTTCTATTTAAGATCGCGCCCGCACTCGGCATGACGGTGTCAGAGCTTCTCGAGGGGATCGAATAGGGGATACCCGTCGACAACTGAATTACGCCATCGGGATGCGGTCGTGGTTGACTTGGCTGTAGAACAGGCGCTGAATCTCGGCCGCATCACGTGACTGGCCGAGTGCCCACATGGTTTTGGCCACGAGCGTCTCGGTGGTCATGTCGTCGCCGCGCAAAATGCCCGGATGATCGGCGTAGGCACGGCCGACCTCATAAACACCCAGGTCAAGGCCCTCTTCGGGGACCTGCGTGGTCATAACGACAGTGCGACCCGAATCGACCCAGCGGAAAATTGCCTCTTGGAACGACTCGCCCGACTCACCAAACTCGGGGATACCGCCAATGCCAAAGGTCTCCAGAATCACAGCGTCGTAGCTATCGGCAAGAGCGTCCAGGATACCCGGGTTCACGCCGGGTGTCAGCTTAAGGACAAATACGCGCGGGTCGATGCTGTCGTAGAAGCGAACCGGGTTCTCGTCCTGGTGAGTGCCGTGGAGTCCGTTGCGAACGATGCGGTCGTTGCGGATATAGGCAATGGGCGGATAGTTGACGCTAATGAACGCGTTAAAGCTCATGGTGCGCTGCTTGCGGGCGCGCGTGCCGGCAATGGCTACGCCGCCAAAGACAATCGAGACGTCGTGCGAATGCTCGTCGAGCGCATAGAGCAGGCTCTGGTACAGGTTGAGCTTGGCGTCGGTAAAGGGATTGCCCATGGGCTTTTGCGAGCCGGTGAGTACGATGGGCTTGGGGCTGTCCTGAATCAGATAGGAAAGCGCCGCCGCGGTGTAGCTCATGGTGTCGGTGCCGTGCAGAATCACGAAGCCGTCGTGGTCGGCATAACCCTCGACGATGACGTCGCGGATACGCATCCAGTCGCTCGGACGCATATTGGTGCTGTCGATGTTCATGGGCTGCACGACGTCGAGCTCGCAGAGGCCCGAGATCTCGGGGACGCTCTGGGCGAGCTCCTCACCGGTCAGGGCGGGGGAGAGGCCGTTGCCGTCCTCGGTCGATGCGATGGTGCCGCCCGTGGCGATGAGAAGGATGCGCTTCATGCTGGTATTCCTATCGTATTTGCCGCCGCAGAGGCGGAGTCGTTCGGCAGTATTGTGGCACAGGGCGTCCAATGTTCAAACGTATTACATCATCTGTAACGTTTGGTAACACTTCAATTGCCGTCAAATAGGCCCCGGTCGTGCGTTTGCCGTGCGCTGATGGCTGCGAGGGACGAGAAACCCCATATAACGTGTACACTATGTAAGCTGTTTTCGTTTATTCGCGCGGGTGGGCACAGGCTCCCCGCCAACAAGAGGGGGAAACCATGGATCAAAAGGCTTCCGCAAAGGTCCTCGTACTCGACTTTGGTGCGCAGTACGGTCAGCTCATTGCCCGTCGCGTCCGCGACCTCAACGTGTATTCCGAGATCGTTCCCTGCGACATCTCGGCCGATGAGATTCGCGAAATGAACGCCTCTGCGCTCATCCTCTCTGGCGGCCCGGCTTCTGTGTATGCCGAGGACGCTCCGTCCATCGATCCCGCCATCTTTGACCTGGGCCTTCCCGTTCTGGGCTTTTGCTACGGCCATCAGATCACGGCCGTGACGCTCGGCGGCAAGGTCGGTCACTCCGAGGTGGGCGAATACGGCCGCGCCACCATCACGCGTACGGCCGGCGCCAAGCTCTTTAACTCCACGCCTATGGAGCAGACCGTGTGGATGAGCCACCGCGACGCCGTGTCCGAGGTGCCCGAGGGCTTTACCGTTACCGCCAGCACCGACGTGTGCCCGGTTGCCGCCATGGAGTGCGTCGAGCGCAAGATCTTCACCACGCAGTTCCACCCCGAGGTCAAGCACTCCGAGTACGGTCAGCAGCTGCTGAGCAACTTTCTGTTTGAGATCTGCGGCCTGGAGCCCAACTGGAGCATGGATAACCTGGTCGAGACCATGACAGCCGAGTTCCGCGAGAAGGTCGGCGACGACCGCGTGATTCTGGCCCTGTCCGGCGGCGTCGACTCCTCCGTCGTGGCTGCGCTGGGCGCTCGCGCCGTGGGCAAGCAGATGACCTGCGTGTTCATCAACCACGGCCTGCTGCGCAAGGGCGAGCCCGAGCAGGTGGAGGAGGTCTTCACCAAGCAGTTTGACGTCGACTTTATCCACGTCCACGCCGAGGACCGTTATGCCGAGCTTCTGGCCGGCGTGACCGAGCCCGAGGAGAAGCGCCGCATCATCGGTACGCAGTTCTGGAAAGAGTTCTTCGCCGTGGCGCAGCAGCTCGAGACCGATGGCAAGCCGGTCAAGTACTTGGCTCAGGGCACCATCTACCCCGACATCATTGAGTCCGGCGCTCGCAAGACGGGCGGCAAGACGGCTACCATCAAGAGCCATCACAATCTGATCCCGTTCCCCGAGGGCGTGCACTTCGACCTTATTGAGCCGCTCGACCACTTCTTTAAGGACGAGGTCCGCGCGCTTGGTCTGGCGCTCGGTCTGCCGGGTCATATCGTGTTCCGCCAGCCTTTCCCGGGCCCGGGTCTGGCCATCCGCATCATCGGTGCGGTCGACAAGGAGAAGCTCGAGATCCTCAAGAATGCCGACGCCATCGTGCGCGAGGAGCTCGACGCCTATAACCAGCGTCTGTTTGAGCAGACCGGCGAGCGCAACTCCGAGCATAGCTGCTGGCAGTATTTCGCCGTCCTGCCCGACATTAAGTCCGTCGGCGTTATGGGCGACGAGCGCACCTACCAGCGCCCAATTATCCTGCGTGCCGTCGAGTCCAGCGATGCCATGACCGCCGACTGGGCCAAGCTGCCCTACGACGTCCTGGCCCGCATCTCCGGCCGCATCGTGGCCGAGGTTCCCGGCGCCAACCGCGTGTGCTACGACATCACGTCCAAGCCGCCCGCGACGATTGAGTGGGAATAGCGAGAACTGGCTTCCGGACTCGCATTTTGATGCTGCCGAGTACTGCCTGGTACTATTTCGGCATCGCCGCAAGGTAAAGCCATCAGCGAAATAACGGGAATAACGGCCTCCGAACCCTCTGGTTCGGAGGCTTTCTTTTTGCATGTCTACCTGGGGAAACGACCTAATTATTCCCGTATACCCCTACTGAGCGGTATGGCGGAGTATTCGGCGGTACGGGAATAATTGGGCCCTGCGGGAATAATTCACAATTCGGGTTCCCCGAGGGGCGATTTCGAGCGGGCGAAACTAAGTTGAAACTGCGGGGTCAATTCAAGCCCTCCTTGATTGCATTCGCCTAGGTCAACAAACGGGAATAAATAAACGCGAAAATCGGTTTACGCAGTTTCGGTAACCCCGAATGCCGCCGAATGACGCCGTGTATCTTGCCGTATTTGAGCACGCAATTATTCCCCCTAACGGTTCTTCCGGGACGTCGATTTCGTACGGGAATAATGGAACAGCTCTCGGAGAACCGGAGGCTGTTCGTAAGGAAATATCAATTTGCCTGGGGAAATGTCAGAAAGAGGTCTTCCAATCGCCACGACCAGGCCCCTCACGCTCGGGTCCAGCACGCACCAGTCCATGATCAGGTCAATGTTGGCGATGACCACGCCAAGGACTCCCTACAAGATCGTGCGCGCCAGTCGCCAGTACCACTCGTTGCTTGCCAGAAACTCGTTCATGTCAGCCCACCTTTCCCTTCAAGGACTCGATGTCGTGCATCGCGACAGCCATGTCCTGCTCGAGTACGTAGGTGCGCTCCAGGACCTGGTTGTGCTTCTCGACCTTTTCCGTGAGGGCGTCGAGCTTGACCTCCATGACGGCTCTGCTCTTAGAGTTGGAAAGGATCACTCCAATCAGCGTTACGACACCAGTAATGCACGCCACGATGATTGACTCCATAAAAGAACTGCCTCCCGAGATCGGCTTTTCGTCCTCGGGAGGCAATGTCCGACCGTGTCACAAGTACGCAGATTATGCTCGGAGTTGTCGCTTGACCTTACGTTCTTCTATGCATGATGTCGAGATGCTTTCTACTCATCATCTGAGGTTATAAGGACGCGTGGAATCGCCTCTTCGCTTGGAACCATCTTCTTCACCAGTGCAAAACACTCAGCAAAGTCGTCGCCTGGCAGGCAAAAGACCCTATGCTTCTTTGTTCCATTGGGATATGTGACGGCAAACGTCGTTGAACCTATGTCGGCAACAAACTCCTCGTCATCTAGCTCTAGGATACCGGTGACCTTCTCGGCAGCTTCATCGAACAGCGCACGATAGCCAAGGCCGCTTGGCTGGTATGCCCAGCTCATCGGCAAGTTATGCTCTGATATCTTACGAGGCTTGTATTTGTAGCTGATCCAATCGGGTGTGATGACAACCATGTCGGTGAATGCCTCATCAACGCTACAAAAGCCCGATTCGCCCTTGATGACGATGCGGGACATCGTAGGCATGCTAACTACAGACAGGTGCTTGTACTCCTCAAAGAATGGATCCTCTGAGTCATCATCAGGCTCTTGGTCATAAACAGTCACGAGCCCTCGGTCCTTTAAGTAGTCAAGCATGGCTTCAATCACATCACGTTCATCCTGCCATTCCATAGTTTGGAAGTATTCGAGATCCTCCACAGGCCTCGCATGGTCAGGAAACCAGTGGTTGAGAATTCGGGTTGTTTGTCGATCTAGTTCTCTTTCGAGCTCGTGCCTCTTATTCCAGTCCAGACCCTTGTACTCAGCTTCAGAAATGCCATGGATGAGCAGCGTGTCAATAAGCTGACGATAGGAATCAAGCCGTAACTGCTCCGCAAGTTTGTATGGGAATTGCTTCGGGCTCAGATAGTGCTCACGCCAGTAGTCAAGGACTCCCTCTTCTTTCATGATGTCGAGATTGAGCGTCCATGCGTAGCGACCCGCAAGATAGTCTGGGTAGACGTCGAGCTTCTTTGCAATCTGATCCAGCAATTCGGGACGTATCGTTCCCGACTTCACCGCACGAAGTATGGTTTTCTCTGTTCTGCCAATGTCGGCATCAGCCCCAATCTTACGTATGCTCGAGTCAAGCCGGTGTATCACCCACTTAAACCACTCGGGGTCAATTTTCTCTCCAAAAGCATCAGTCTCAGCATTGTTCATCTTGACTCCTTTAGTACGGACATTTTGGTGTCCTAATGGCTGTTCACAGAACACAGCATTTCGTACTACCGTGCATTATGTGGCCACGAGGTACGGACATCAAGCCGTGTAATCAATGCAAAACACTAACGGGCTCCATGTGAGCCCTAGAACGGAGAACTAACAATGGCGACTAACACGCTGGTACCGCATTACGAGGACAATGACATGGATCGCAAGGATCTCGCCGACTTCGCCAAGCAGAGCATGGATAAGGCCATGGACACTAATCACTCTGTTGTCATGCGCCAGATGGAAGTCCTGAGCATGCAGGCCGACGAGACACAGGCCCTGCTCCAGAGCGGCAATCTGACCGACGAACAGTTCGATAAGGTCATGCAGGAGTCTGAGAAGATTCGACAGGCAATGTCCGATACCACGACGAAGCTGCATAAGTCGAACTTCGAGTTGGTTGTGGGCACCTGTGCTGTGCTGTTCTTTGGCGGTCTGTTTTTTACGCTTCGCGCTGCTTAGCCGACATGTATGAGGGGTGATTAATCCATTGTCCCTCATACATGTTTTCATGCCGAGATGTTGCATTCCAACGTGCTTGCAGCATCTATGCGGAAGTGCGCGTGTTCCGTCTTGCTGCTGGCCCACACCGTGCCATATCCGACGACAAGTCCCTCACTGGGAAAGATGGTCGCAACTCTATCGTCCGTCTTCATCGCTGTGTATCTCAATGGTGAGGCTCAAGTTGTTACTCATCGCTACCTTTGTCATCAATCTCGCGCA
Organism: uncultured Collinsella sp.; assembly: GCA_958413765.1. Taxonomy (GTDB): domain Bacteria; phylum Actinomycetota; class Coriobacteriia; order Coriobacteriales; family Coriobacteriaceae; genus Collinsella. Next base: position 81,896 of record CATYVH010000001.1, on the reverse strand, counting down.
GACGCAAAAGCCAGCGTCTCATGCTCCCGTCCCCAAAGAAGCCGAGCAGTGCCCCATCGCAGAAGCGTTCTGCTCTCACGGCTCCGAGCAGAAGCGCCATCACCGCCTGGCCGTCAAGTTCCGATACATCTGCCCCAGACATTGCTTGGCTGCTCCACTCGAGTCCGTTGCGTTCAAGTATGTCGTGGTAATGCGTGAGCTCGTACTCTGAATGCTCGTCGACGAAGTCGTAGATTGCTTGTTCAACGTCAGCAACCGTCGTTCCGTAATTCACGTAGGGTATCTTGATTGGGTCGTCCATGGTGCCCTTGCTCTCTCGGTCTACAACCCAGTTGCCAAATCCCTCGGCATTCTCAATCGCAGGCAGATGTTTTGTCAGGCTCTCAAACATAAGCCGCCTCTTTTGAGAAATGAGCTTCAGCAATACCGTCGAGCTGCGAACGTATTGTCTCGAAGGGCTGGTTCAGGTCCAATGTCCTCACGCTTATCTGGTTACCGCTCATCTGATACACACCATCAGGCTGCACGTCTTCGTCGGTCTTGGCGTAGAGCAGCATGCCCGACACGCTATGCTGCTCGTGAGTGCTGGCGAGCTCCGCTTCCTTGTTCTTCACGTAGGTGAAGATCTGGTATAGGTTGCCGGAGTGGACGCTTTGCTTGCCGAACTGCTGTTGCGTCGTGTGACTGTAGTACTTCGCGTCGACGATGAGGACGGCCCTGCCTCGTGTGAGCGTTATGTCGGTGTGCATGGCGGGGAGCATGTCATCGAAGTTGTCGTCGAGCGCCCAGCTGATGTACGGCGCCCCCGCGGAAAGCTCTGGGTGCTCACGTCTGTAGTACTCGAGGATGAACTTCTCGTACAGGTGGCTCATTCGCTGCTCGTCGAGGAAGTCCATCATGCGGAGACCCCCGCTCTCCCGCGTCTGGAGAAGGCCCTTCACGACCAGCCAGCACACGTTCATGAGCATGCGATAAGTCTGGTTGTTCCGGTCGAAGCGCATGTGCCAGTCTTCGCCCGAAAGGTTCACGTCTTCCACGTCCACGAAGTACGGAAGCAGCCGTCTAAGTGCCTTCTTGCGCGCCTTGTCGATGTCCGAACGAATCAAGAGCATGATCGTCGCCTTGAGGATGCGGTTCATGCGCGTGTCCGTGCTGAACTCGTCGTAGCTGCAAACCAGCTGCCTGCGCAGAATCGAGCGCGTCTTCAAGGACTCGGACAGCTCAATCTTGCCCCTCGGTGAGGAGAGCATTTCCTTGCGGTCGACGTACTCTCGGCCAAGGCCGCGCTTGAGCTGCAGGCTCACGCCCCGTGACAGTATCTCGGCGAGGAGGTCGGCGGTGTTGTCGAACTCCTCGGCTGCGATGCCGCGGTAGCCCTGCCCTTGCAGCGTCTGGAACGCATAGGTGAGCATGTGGTAGATGTTCTGTATCCGGATCACCGGATTGACCTGCGCAACTTGCCGGCCCACTCGTCGACCTTGGTAGGCTCGTCGAACCAGTACTCGCGCAACATCGGCACGAGCTCGTAGTTGACGATTGCCGAGAGTTTATCGTCCGTTACGTCGTCCGGGGACATGCGGCAGAAGTAGCTATGGCCGATGCAGAAGCCGTCTCCCAGCGACTCGTCGGACGCGATCGCCTCGTTCAGCTTCACGACGCAGGCGATGAGCCTATCGAACTTCTCGCTGGCAAGTCCCTCCTGATAGGCGATGAAGCTCTCCGTGTCGAAGGCGGGACGGAGGTCGAAGAACGCGAAGCGGCGGCGCAGGGCGTAGTCGAGCATGGCGAGCGAGCGGTCCGCTGTGTTCATCATTCCAATGAGGTATACGTTGCTCGGGACGTAGAACAGCTCGTGCGAGTAGAGGAGCTGCAGCGTGTTCCTGGGCCCGCGCTTGTCGTTCTCGATGAGCATGAACAGCTCGCCGAAGATCTTCGAGAGGTTGCCACGGTTGATTTCGTCGATGATGAAGAAGTAGTCGTTGTCAGAATCGTCCTTCGCATTCTTGCAGAAGTTGTAGAACGCGCCCTTCTCGAGGTCGAAGCCCTGCGCGTTCGGGCGGAACCCCTCTATGAAGTCCTCGTAGCTGTAGCTCTGGTGGAACTGCACCATCATCACACGCTCGGCGTCCTTCACGCCCATCATGGAGTAGGCCAGGCGCTTTGCGGCGAAGGTCTTGCCTACGCCTGGGGCACCCTGCAGGATGATGTTCTTCTTCGCGCGCAGGACGTTGACGAGGGTCCTGTAGTACTCGCCGTCCATGTAGACCTCCGAGAGGAAGTCCTCGGACGTGTACGCTGGGTATTCAACCTCCTCCGTGTCTTCTTCGACTTCGCCGCCCTCGTTCTCGAAGAACGAGTTGAGCTTCTCAACGAGGTCGGGATAGGCGGTGATGTCCGTCAGGGTCTTCACGGCGAGGAAGTCTTCCGTGTGCCACTCTCCTCTGTTCGTCCAGCGTACCCTGCGGATGTTCGGATAGGAGTCGCCATTTTCGTCGAATTGGTAATCCCCCTCAACGATGCCGCGACCAATAATTACGCTGCGGCCCCGCTTAGCAAAGACAACGTCGCCCGGCTTGATTTCGCGCGAGAACTGCCAGAGCGCGAGCGCGGAGTTCTTCTGCGAGTACTTGCTACTGTACAGGGTGCGCAGGTTCTTGCGGATGTCTTCCTTGCTGGCGTATTTCTCGACGTCGCCGAGCTTGCTCCAGCCGACGCCCATTACGCCACGTGCGTAGAAGTCATCCCACCTCGCGGCACCGTCTCCCGGGGAGTAGGTCCAGTAATGTGTGGTCTTGACCCCCTCGTCTCCAAGGGAATTTTCTTCCGCCTTCTCGGCTGCAGCCTTCTCGGCAGCCTTCCGCTCCTGGTTGACGCGTTCGGACTCCACGAAGGCGGCAGCCGTCAGCGAGGGGAAGTCTGCATACGAGCACTCTTCGCTTCCGAGCTCCGACTTGATGGTGTCGCAAATGTCGAGGTAGCGATCTCCGTCATGAACTGGCGAGTCCTTCTCCTTTGGCGCTATGCCGGCAATGGTGGAGCCAGCCTTTGCCACGTCGGCCATGAACCAACGGTTGCGCGAGTCCAGGCTGATGAAGTTGTAGGGCCTCGCCCAGTAGAGGCCCATGGTGAGCTTCCAGCCAAGTGTGAACTGGATGACGGCGGTATCGAATGCCTCGACGAAGACCTTCCGGGTTTCCTCGTTGTCGTCGGCGGCCAGTGCAAGTTCGGCCTCGAAAACATGCCAAAGGTTGTCGATGTCATTCTCGCCGCGCCGGTCGTCGTTGGCGAAGGCATAGAAGGTCGCGTTGAGGTTGTTGAGCACGGGGATGCCCTCGAAGTCCGTGGGCTGATCTGCCCCAATGTCGAACACCTCGGCGATGCCGGCGATGATCTTTTGCCGGTTTGCGTCTGTGATGCCCTTGTTGAAGAGGCCGAAGACGGTGAACGGATCGATGTCTTGGAGCTCATCTGCCTCAAGCTTAGGGAGACTCATCCCGATCGATTCATAGACAGTTGCTAGCTTGTTTATCAAATCGTCGCGCCTGTCTCGATAGGTCAGCAGCTTGTCAGATAACTCTTCATAAAAGCTAATCCAAGTAAATTTTGTGCTGGTCATTATAGTCACTGCCTATCTTTTGCCTCTGCCAAGGCGCCTTGCTTTCAATGTCTTTCCATATGCGTCTACATGCGCGACAGGTATCTTTATCGAATCTAAGTACACCAACGAGTATCTCTGCATCAATGTAATCCAACGCTTCGTCGATATTGCGCCCATTTCTTACTACTCCGTCAATTATGCTGATAACGTTTCTTTTTAGCTCGGGATTAATGTTCAATAGACCGGTATTGAGAACAGGGATATTGCCAACTTTCTTGGGCAGAATCTCAAGCACACCGCCCCCACAGCTTCTGCCGTAAAGCTCCGTGAATGCGAACGCAATGCTGTTGTAATAGGCGATAATAGAACAGACGTTTGATAAAATAATTTAGTATCAGATAGCGGGCACGGTTTCAATCGAATCCGTGCCCGCTGCTGTATGTGTGTCCTTGCACGCCCAATATGCGCCGTAAAAGCCGTCTTCTTCGACGTCAAAGTGAATGCGCTTCGTTTTCGCCTCTCAAAATCTTATTTTCACGATTTGCATTTTCATCCCGTTGTCACCGACCCTTGCGAGAAACCGGAAAAAGCAGCTGACAGAAGAGTCTCTCAAATCGTTGTAGCCCAGCATATAGCCGCGACTTGTGACCTGCAGACGGCTGTCCCACGTGCCGATTTCCTTGGCGGCATCCGAAACCGCAAAATATGCCCCCACATCCTTGATTTTTGCAGTCTTAAGCCATGTTTTTGCGATCATCTTTACCGCCGTCCGATTGGCAGCATCAAAGACCAGCACACTGCCGGGGAAAGCGTCCGCCATCCCCCGCACCAGTTCCCGGACCTGCTGGGTCAGAAAGTAATAGAACACCCCGGAGGCAAAGAACACCGCCCCGCGGGAGGCATCGATTTTGCTAAACCATGCAGTGTCTTTCAGGTCGCAGGGGATATTTTGTTCTCGATCCCCGGCGGGCAGTAGCTGCTGCCGCAAGGCAATCACATCCGGGAAGTCCAGATTGTAGATCTTGCATCTACCGTTGTCGCAGGTTCTGCCGGTGTTGTCCAGCCCGCAGCCCAGATTGACCACCGCCGCATTGGGGTGGCCTTTCAGGTAATCCCGCACCTCGAAAGCAAGATCACTCTGCCGTGTGGCCACCTCCAGCGCACCAAAGCGCTGTATCAGGCTGCGGGAGTTTTTCTCTGCCTCTGAAAAGTCGTAGTCGATCTGGTCGAGCAGACGAACCGCTGTTTCATCCCTGTAAAGGTTCGGGTACAACTCCGTACACAGCTTCCGGGAATACAGCGGGAGGATCAGCGTCTCCTGCACGGTGTTTTTCTCAATTTTACATTTCATAGGTTTCTTCCTCAGTGAATAAAAACTGTCATAATTGCCGCCAGCATAGCCGCTATGACCGTCATGCCTATCGCCATGTGCAGGATGGATGCAAAAATGCCCGTGCTTGATACCCCTACTTCCGCGCCGTGACGCAGAGCCACTTTTTCTTTTTGTGTATCTGCACCTCGTGAAAACCCGCCTGCTCCAGACATGCCTTTAATTCAATGTCCTTGTAGATGGTCATGCCGCCGATGATCTGCGTCCACCTCTCGTCCTTGTCCGTATCGCCATTGCTCTCGTTGCAGATAAGAATTGTCCCGCCTGGCTTCAGCGTCCGCCAGACCTCACGGAAGCATCGGGGCAAATCAGGCCAAAAATAGACGGTCTCAAAGGCCGTGGCGGCATCGAAGTAGCTATCCTCAAACACCATATCCGCCACACTGCCTTGCAGAACGGCGCAACGCCCCTCCTGAATTGCAATTCGGTTGAGCTTTCTAGTCTTCTCCACGCTGACGGGCGAATAGTCGACGCCCTTGACGACGCCATGCGGGCATTTTTTCAGCAGCCGTTTTATGTTCGCCCCGCCGCCGCAGCCGCAATCCAGCACCTTGGCATTTGGCGCAAGTCGTAGAAATCGAAGTCCCCACCGCGCCACAGGGCTGTGGCCCAGATTCATCATGGCAACCATAAGTTTTCCGCCGAGGCCCACGGGCTTGCGGGTGTTTTCAAAGAACGACATCTGGCCCCTCCGATTTCGTGCATTCCGCATAGGTCAATGGGAACGAGGCCTTCAGCACCGCGCTTTTCTGCACCGCCCAGCCGTTTTGACGCAGGAAACGCAGGTATTCCTCGCTTGTCCACCTGCTGTGGAGGGGGAATCCCGCCATACTCATGAAAAAGGCTTTTGCCTTGCCGGAAACCGAGTTCCCCGCGTGGGTGAAGGTTGGCGCGATGAGCACGCCGTCGTCCTTCAGTACCCGCCTGATTTCTTGCAGTGCCTTTTCCGGATGCGGCACTATGTGAAGCGCGTTGGACGCGATCACCACTTCGAAGGACTTCTGTGCATAGGGCAGGCGGAACATATCTTGTACGGAAAAGTGCAGCTTTGCGGATTGATTGTCCCGCTTTGCTTCAAGGATCATCTGTGCAGAAGCGTCCGTAGCCTCGATGTGCACCGCCGCATCCACGATGCTCTTTGCGATAAGCCCCGTGCCGGTGGCAACCTCCAGTACGGTTTTTGCTTTCACCACCGGCCTGATCAGCTCATACATCTTCTCATACGCCGCCCGGTCCTTTCGCATGAAACGGTCGTACCGACCGGCATTCTTGTCCCAGAAGCCCTTGCGTTCGTGCATGGCTATCGCCCCCCAAACAGTTAGAGCAATCTAACTATAACACACGAATCATGCAGTAAGATAAGGCTAACCTTATTTCTTGGCCAAGACGCATCTCTTCGGTTTTGCTTATAACGGTGTGAGTCAGATACTAAGCTGGAGCTGAAGAAGGAGCTTGGCGGACAGGTAGGTCGATACCGGTTCCCGGAACGGTGATCCAGCCAATTACACCAGGGCTCTAGTCATGCAGGTAAACCCAATCCATGACGGGAAATAGGTCCTTTTCTCTAGCTCGACGTCTTTCGGAGCTTGACGATTTGGACTGATGGAGGTGAGAAGTCCCTCACTGCGCCAATACCAGAAGATTGCGCTATAGACATCTCTCCGACCCTTTGAATCACCCCTTTTCACGCCACCCGCTACGAACCCCGGCGGAAACTAGGGAGTGATTAAAAAGGCGACCTGCGGTTTTGCGAATCAATTGAGTCATTCACAAAATCGCGAATTAAGGGCCTGATTCGCCCAAATTGCGCACGAATTGGCCCTTAGGCGGTACGACGCGACACGCATCGACAACACTCGGCCTGGATTAGTCACTGAGCGGGAATAGCGGGAACTGGCTTTTGAACTCGCGTTTTGATACCGTCGAGTACCGCCTGATGCTGTTTCGGCGCCGCCATAGAGTAAAGCCACCAGCGAAATAACGGGAATAAAAGCCTCCGGACCCTCTGGTTCGGAGGCTATCTTTTTGCATATCTGCCTAAAACGACTCCTTGCCAAAGCCCCTTGAGCATCGGGCGGCATTATTGAGTGTGGGCGTTATCGTAGGTATCTTTGATTTCTTCTGGCAAATTATCGGGAATCAGCGCCTTCACTCTATCCTCGTTGCCATCTTGGATTGCCTGCTCGTAGTACCAGCATTTGAACTTCAGCATGTCGAGCGCGCGGTTCATGTTCACGATCTCCGACTCCATGTGGGCCTTGCGCTCCTCGAACATGGCCTTGCGTTTGGGGTATGTTGAGGGACCCTCTGCGCACCATTCCATGAACAGCCGGATGTCCTTGATCTCCATTCCAGCCTTCTTTAGGCATTCGATGACCCGAAGCGCTTCGAGTTCCGTATCGCTGAATCGGCGAATGCCGGATGCCCGCTCCAGCCCCGGGAACAATCCCTGCTTGTCGTAATATCGCAGCGTTGAAGCGGGCAAACCGAACATTTCCGCCACCTGTCCGATTGTGTACATGGCTCCTCCGAAACAATGTCGAATTCATTCCTTGACCTAAAGTCAGGTTTAGGTATTACCTTCATTCTCGTCAATGTAAATCGGGAGCGCAAGGGGTATTCCGTAATGGGCAAAACGGTTTTGATAGTTTCTTCAAGTCCACGAAAGAATGGCAATTCCGAGACGCTGGCGGAGGCTTTCGCCAACGGCGCGCGGGAGGCAGGTCACAGCGTTGAGACCGTGCGTCTGCGCGAGAAGCAAATGGGCTTCTGCAGGGGCTGCCTTGCCTGCTTAAAGTTGGGGCGTTGCGTCATCCAAGACGATGCCGTGGAAATTGCCGCCAAAATGCACGATGCGGATGTGCTGGTGTTTGCAACGCCCGTCTACTACTACAGCGTCTGCGGCCAGCTCAAAACCATGCTGGACCGCGCTAACCCGCTTTTTGGCTCCGATTATGCATTCACCGAGGCATATCTGTTGGCGACGGCGGCGGAGAACGGGCGCTCGACCTTCGACGGGGCGAAAAAGGCGATGCAGGGATGGGTTGACTGTTTCTCCCGCTGCACGCTCGCTGGAACGGTTTTCGCCGGCGGCGTGAACGGCGTGGGCGAAATCGCCGGGCATCCCGCTCTGGAGCAGGCGCGGCGAATGGGCATGGGAATCTAGCCGGGCTGTTTGGCCGCGCGGAAACAGATTTGTGCCAAAACTATCGACAGGAGGAAATCGATCATGGCAGTTAAACAGACGGCAGGCAGAGACGCCCTGGGGGAGTTCGCTCCCAAATTCGCACAGCTCAACGACGACGTGCTGTTCGGCGAGGTGTGGAGCCGAGAGAGTGAGCTCTCCCTGCGCGACCGCAGCGTGGTGACGGTGGTTGCCCTGATGTCGCAGGGGCTGACGGACTCTTCGTTCAAATATCACCTGATGTCCGCAAAGAACAATGGAGTGACCAGGACGGAGATAGCGGAAATCCTTACGCACGCGGCGTTTTATGCGGGTTGGCCCAAGGCGTGGGCTGCCTTCCGCATGGCGAAGGAGGTCTGGGCGGCCGACGATGCCGCCGACGCAAGGGCTCAGCACCAAAACGAGATGGTTTTCCCCATCGGTGCCCCCAACGACGCCTTCGCGAAGCACTTTATCGGGCAAAGCTACCTCGCGCCCCTTTCCACCGAGCAGGTCGGTGTCCACAACGTGACGTTCGAGCCCGGCTGCCGCAACAACTGGCACGTCCATCACGCCAAAAGCGGCGGTGGGCAGATCCTCGTCTGCGTGGCTGGTCGAGGGTTTTACCAGGAGTGGGGAAAGCCGGCACAGGAGCTGCGCCCCGGCGACGTGGTCAACATCGCCCCGGGGGTGAAGCACTGGCACGGCGCCGCGCCCGACAGCTGGTTCTCGCATCTCGCGTTGGAGGTTCCGGGCGAGGAGACCTCCAACGAGTGGCTGGAGCCCGTGGGCGACGATGCATACCTTAAAGCGACCAACAAGGAGGCTTAAGCACCGTCGCCCGTCCGCGCCGCCGAGAGCAGCGCGCCCAAATCTGCCTGAATCGCCTCTGCCTTGCTTCCAAGCTGCAACGGAGCCGAGCCGCCCGAGATGTTTACGCTCAAAAGGTGCGCATCCGGCAGCTTCGCGGTCATGCTCCAGAACGGGAGCGTGATGATGCCGGGGGTCATCTCGCCCACGCCGAGCTCCAGCAACAGCACGCGGCGATCGCTGCGCTCGCGCACGAAGCGCTCGTATCGTCCGAGGCTCTCGCGCCAGGCCGCACCCTGCAGAAACGTGTCGTCGCGCACCCACGGCACAAGCTGCCAGCCGCAGTGCGGGCATCGGGGGACATCCTCGCTGAGGACCTCGAACCCCGCCATGCCCGCGAGCATGCGCTCGACGTAGGGGCTCGCGTCGAAGAGCTCGTCACAGCATGGCTGCTTGCACTGAAGGTGCGCGAAGCTTCCCTGATAGTTACAGGTTCTCTCGTCGGGAAACGTCTTCTCGGCCTGGGTGTCCACATTGGTGCTCAGGATGAAGTAGTCCTTATGGCCGATGAGGGACCGTAGGTCGAGATAGGGCTGCGAGGCCAGCTCGCGCAGCATGAAGTCGATGTATCGCGCATAGTATGCCCACTGCTGCTCGAGGCTGGGGTAGAGGTGGTAGAAGCCGTCGAAAAGGCTCTTGACTACTTTCGATTGATGCTCAGTGCCCATTGTATTCGCTACGATTAAACTCGGCACAGGGGATACTGGTTTTCCGTGCGAAAACGCTCATGCCGCTAAATTGAGCGACCGCCTGTACTGCAGCGGGATCATCCGCCCGAGCGATCCCTTAATCCGTCGCCCGTTGCGCCAATCGGCAGAAGCCACGCGTGGACGCTAATCGCTCGAGCGAATCGTCGTCGGTTTCCGTTTAACGATTTCTTTTTCCGCTATTATCCGACCCTCGGACTTCCTCGTGATAGAAGTAGTCCACGATCACCGGATGCCCCTGGGGGACTCTGCCATAAGGCATTTCGTTGTCCACAAAGGGGCAATCGTACTTCTTGGCCATTTCCTCGGCTTTTACTTCAAGCGCTTCAAAATAGCTACGGTTGCGCTTGTTATAGATCTCATCGTAAAGCGGTACGAGATTGGGATGTTTCTCGGCGATATAATCCAGGATCGCTTTTTTGAAACCACCCCGAAGATTGAGATTTTCGAGCCAAAACAAATCGCACCGATCTTTTACTCGCTCAAAAATCATCTCAAAATCCGTGATGCCGGGAAATACCGGGGACACGAAGCAGACCGTACGGATACCTTCGTCATACACCTGCTTCATAGCAGCGATACGACGCTCGATGCTCGACGCGGAGTCCATATCGTTCTTGAAGTTCTCATCCAGCGTGTTGATCGACCATGAAACGGTCACTCGTCCAAGCCTCTTCAGCAGATCGATATCCCGTACCACAAGATCGGACTTTGTGCAGATCAGAATATCTGCATCGCTGCCAATCAGCTGCTCCAGGAGTTTCCTGGTATTCCCGAATCGCTCCTCCTGTGGATTGTAGCCATCCGTCACAGAACCGATAACCACCCGCTGTCCAGCGTATTTCTTCGGATTCTTGATTTCCGGCCAATGCTTCACATCAAGAAAGGTGCCCCATTCCTCCTTGTGTCCGGTAAAGCGCTTCATAAAGGAGGCATAGCAATACTTGCAGGCATGCGTGCAGCCTACATAGGGATTGACCGAGTAGCCGCCTACCGGCAGGCTGGACCTGGTCATGATGTTCTTTGCTTCCACCTCATTGATGAGGATTCCATCGATCACTTCCGCCATGTTCTCTGCACCTCCAGCACTCTTTCGAATTCTTCCGGCAATTCCTGAATCATGTTTTCGTCCCCTATGACAGAGACGAGGTCTTCCTTCATAAACATTGGAATGCCAAGCGCGTGCGCCTGGTCCGTCAAAGACCATGCCCACTCCGGTTCCGTATGAACCTTCCTGCTCTGCGCCCCGGTCATGGTACCGACGACGATCCAGTTGATTCCGGAAAGGTCGACCGTACCGGGATCGTCGAATAGCGGCTCAAAAGTAACGAAGAAGTGATTTGCTTTGACGTTTTTCCGAAGGGCGTCGATACGCCACAGCTCCGCTTTCCTCGTCACCGTAACGCCGAACCATGCGTTTTCCAGGTCGGTATCTAAATCCAGCAAATCGGGTCTCTTGGTCAGGAACAGGAACTGATGCTGTGGATTCTCATGGATCTTTGCAAATACCTCGTCTCGCCATTCCAGCTTCCACCCGGAGAGATCGCTCATGCCGGTAAGGAGAAAGTTCTGCGGGCGTTTCTTTTCCATCATCTTGAGCTTGCTCGGGAAGAACGCAGGATCAGCGAAGTCGTCAATCATATGCCAACGTTTCACATTGTTACGGGCATAGCAATATGGACACCCCACCGTGCAGCCGATGACGATATTCATATTCTGAATCTGATTTTTGATGCAGATGCTCATAACGCCTGCCTACCTGCCTCTCCCGTAAACACGCAATCAGCCTTCCCCACCTTGCGGGCAAAAGCCTCGATATCTTGCTTGCAAGCAGCAGGCTCGCAATCGCTCAAATCGTATGACGTGCCGCCGTTTCGATAGACGGCCCGATGGGAAAACGATCGGCTGACAAGCCCGATGCCGAGCTTCTCGCACAGGGTCATCCGTGCTCCCTTTCAGCTATAAAAAACAGGTGTCTATAAACAGTATCCTTGTTGATTTTCGCAGGGGCAATGAACAAACGCGTGCACCTGTCGATAAACGAACAGCTACTGGACATTGTCAAACGACTCAGATTGGAGAGGCGATGGGAGAAACCAAGATCGACCGCCGGCGGCGCTACACCCTCTCGGTCATACAGGAGGCGTTCTTCGCGCTGCTGGCCGAGGTCGGCTTCGCGAAGATGACGGTGGCGGACATCTGCCGCCGCGCCGAGATCAACCGGGGAACGTTCTATCTGCATTGCGAGGATAAGTACGCGCTGCTCGATGCGCTTATCGACGAGGCATTGGCAGCGGCTCCCCCGCTTGAGGGGGTTGAATCGGCAACGCTTTGCCAGCGTCCGTCGGCAGACGACGATTATCGCCTGCTTTATTCGGACAGCGACTCATACGCTCGCGTAGCCCAGCGCGTCATAGAACGCGGAGCGGAGCAGATGGTTCCCTGGGTCATGGAGAAAACAGGGCTTTCACGCGAAGACGCCTTCCTGCTCTTCGTCCACAACGTCCAGGGCGATCTGGCCGTCAACCGCCTGCTCGGCTGGAGACGAGGCCCCGAGTTCGCCCATGCCCAGGAGCTGCTCAACGCCTATTCCGAAGGGGGCTTACTGGCGGTATCCGCTCTTCGCGATTCCGATAACCCATCGTGACCTGCGATTCAGGAATACCAGCCTCCGAGCCCTCTCGTTCGGAGGCTGCGGCTAAAACCTCATTGCGCGTCTACCGCTCCGCGTTACTCGCCACCTGCCCGCGCCACCGAGAGCAGGGCGCCCAAATCGGCCTGGATCGCCCCTGCCTTGCTTCCAAGCTGCAACGGAGCCGAGCCGCCCGAGATGTTTACGCTCAAAAGGTGCGCATCCGGCAGCTTCGCGGTCATGCTCCAGAACGGGAGCGTGATGATGCCGGGGGTCATCTCGCCCACGCCGAGCTCCAGCAACAGCACGCGGCGATCGCTGCGCTCGCGCACGAAGCGCTCGTATCGTCCGAGGCTCTCGCGCCAGGCCGCACCCTGCAGAAACGTGTCGTCGCGCACCCACGGCACAAGCTGCCAGCCGCAGTGCGGGCATCGGGGGACATCCTCGCTGAGGACCTCGAACCCCGCCATGCCCGCGAGCATGCGCTCGACGTAGGGGCTCGCGTCGAAGAGCTCGTCACAGCATGGCTGCTTGCACTGAAGGTGCGCGAAGCTTCCCTGATAGTTACAGGTTCTCTCGTCGGGAAACGTCTTCTCGGCCTGGGTGTCCACATTGGTGCTCAGGATGAAGTAGTCCTTATGGCCGATGAGGGACCGTAGGTCGAGATAGGGCTGCGAGGCCAGCTCGCGCAGCATGAAGTCGATGTATCGCGCATAGTATGCCCACTGCTGCTCGAGGCTGGGGTAGAGGTGGTAGAAGCCGTCGAAAAGGCTCTTGAAGCCAAAGGCTTGCTGCCAGTCCGTCATTCCGGCGCGCGCCATGCCTGCGCGGTTGTAATGGTTGAACCCGGCGGCGCTTGACATGCCCGAGCCGATGCCGACGATGATGGCGTCGGCATCGTCGATAAGGCTTCGAAGCCTATACGCTTCCCTCTCTAGAGACGGCATTGGGCAATCTCCTCGAAAGCCGGGGCCATATCGCCGTCAACGAGAATCGTCTCGCACGATGCATCGGGCGCCATAGCCTGGCTGTAGTTGAACACGATGTAGGTGGCGTGCTCGCAGACGTTCGCGATCTGGGCGAGCATGTGCTTTATGATGCCGTTGCGCAGTCCCACGCCAAGTTCGAGGATGGCGACCCTGCCGTTGCGATGGGCTTGCACAAGGCGCTCGAGCTCCTCGAGCTGGGCCGTGGCGAGGGCGTCTGGATGGGCGAGACGCCGCTCGTCGATCGACGTGCGTATGCCCCCCTCCGTCTCGAGCACGCGGTTCTCGTCGAACCCGGCGCGCGCGAAGTGCCCGTCGATGTTGCATGTGACCACGAAGGTGTCGGCGTGCTCCGTAAGACGCCGCAGCCCGTTCATGAGCGAGCCGGGCTCATATTCGAGATACTCCTTTTGATGGAACCGCTCGGCCCATCGGCGTCGCACGCTGGCATCCGGGGAAGCGAGCCCCTGCAGTATGCAGCCGATGCCGTCTGCCTGGGCGAGGTCCCCGTACGCCTCTTGGAAATGAGCATCGGCGCAGAAAAGGTTGAGCCCCTCCGCCATGTCGAGTCCGTTGCTAGCGCCGATGATGACAAGATCCGCTTCGGCTAGCGCCCTGCCTATGCGAACTGCTTTCGCCGTCTCCATGCGCTACCTCCCCAGCGTCTTGCGCACGTCGGCAAGCACGTCGGCGATGTCGGCGCGAACGGCGAGCCCCCGATCCTCGATCGCGCGGGGGAGAAACTGCGTCTTGTTGTTTACGGCGATGTAGCTGGCCTGCGGTAACTGCGCCGTGAGGGCCCAGAACGGCTCCTGGATAAACGCGGGCGTCATGCGGCCCACACCCAGCTCGAGGAAGAGGATCCTCTGCCGTGCGTGCGCGTCGAGCCATTCGGACACCTTGCGGTACTGCTCCTCGTAGAGTTCGCCCTGCAGGAAGTTGCCGTAGCCGCGAACCCAGGGGAACGCCTCTGCCCCGCAGTGCGGGCAGCGCGGCACGAGCTCTGTCGGAACCTCAAGGCCGTCTCCCATGGCCTCTACCATGTTGGAGACCGGCTCGACCGCATCCCACACCGCGTCGGTGCAACAGCGGGAGCACTGAAAGAAGCGGTGGTCGCCTTGGATCTCTGCCACTTTCTCCCAGGGATAGAGCTTCACAAACTGCGTGTCCTGGTTGGTGGTGAGCACGAAGAAATCCTTCTCGGCGAGAATGGCGTCGAGGTCCCTGTAGGGCTTGCGCAGCGGGGCGTTGAGCGTGGTGTCGAGGAAGGTGGCGAGGTATCCCCAGCGCGCCTCGGCGGTGGGCCAGCGGTAGAACGACCCCTCGAAAGCGCCCTTGAAACCGTAGCGCTCGGCGAATTTGCCGAAATGCTTGCGATAGGTCGCGTTGTCCTCGTAGTAGAAGTCGCCGCCGCCCGCCGCGGAGAGCCCGGAGGCCCCGCCCACCAGCACGCAATCGGCTTCTTCGATCATACGGGCGAAGTCCTCGATTTGCTGGTCGTAGGGCTCGGGCTCGCGGTCACTCAGCTCATAGGGCGTGCTGCCGCTGCGGTAGGCGGCATGAAGGGAAAACGATCGGTTGGTGAGCTCGATAACGAGCTGCTCGTACAGGGTCACTGGATACCTTCTTTCAGCTATTATAAACAGGTGTCTATAAAAAGTATCCATGTCGATTTGCTTAAGAGCAATGAACAGCTTCGGCCTGCTGTCGATAAACGAGCGTTTGCCGGGCATTGTCGAGCGTTGCAATTGGAGGGGTAATGGAAGCGGGGAAGATCGATCGTCGCCGACGCTATACACTCTCGGTCATACGGGAGGCGTTCTTCGCGCTGCTGGCCGAGGTCGGCTTCGCGAAGATGACGGTAGCGGATATTTGCCGCCGCGCCGATATCAACCGTGGCACGTTCTATCTGCACTACGAGGACAAGTTCGCCCTGCTCGACGCGCTTATCGACGAGGCCTTGGCGGCGGTGCCGCCGCTCGAGGGAACGGAGGCGGGTGCCCTCTGCCAGCGTCCGCCGGCAAACGATGACTATTATCTGCTCTACTCGGATGACGACGCGTACGCCCGGGTGGCACAGCGCGTCGTCGAGCGCGGCGCCGAGCAGATGGTTCCCTCGATCATGGAGGAGACTGGGCTTTCGCGCGAGGACGCCTATCTGCTCTTCGTCCACAACGTCCAGGGAAATCTCGCGGTCAACCGCCTGCTCGGTTGGAGGCGAGGGCCCGAGTTTGCTCACGCTCAGGAGCTGCTCAGCGCCTATTCCGAAGGGGGCATGCGGGCGGTATCGGCTCGTCACGATCCTCGTAGCTCGTCTTGACCGCATGTCATTTCAGGTAGGTGGCGTTGCTATGGGCCCTCTTTGATTTTCGACGTTGTATAAGGCAATCGCAATCGTCTTGAGCTTCTTTAGGGAACTTGAACAAGAGATATGGCCTGCTGGCGATTGATTAACACCATTCGTTTTGGTTACAAGAAAGCATGCTGCGCGCCTGCAGCATGAGGGAGAGGGAATCCTATGAATATCGTTGTATTGAGCGGCAGCCCGCGTAAGGGCGCTAATACCGATACCATGGTCGAGGCGTTTGCCGAGACCGCGCGTGAGGGCGGCCATACGGTCGAGGTCATCCGCGTTGCCAGCAAGAAGATCGCCGGCTGCTTGGGATGCCAGTACTGCTTCGCCCATGAGGGCGTCTGCGTGCAGAAGGATGACATGGCCAACGTGATTGAGTCGCTGAAAGACACCGACATGGTTGTCTTCGCTTCGCCTATCTACTGGTTTGATATCACTGCGCAGGAAAAGACCGCCATCGACCGCCTGTACGCCTTCGGTGCCACGGGATTCCCGTTCACCAAGACGGCCCTTTTACTCGATAGCCACAGCGAGGGTGTCTATGATGCGGCGATCGCTATGTACAAGTCAACCTGCGCGTACTGCAAGTGGGAGGACCAGGGCATTGTCACCATCAGCGGTATGACCGAGCGCGACAGCATGGCATCCTCGCCCAAGTTGAAAGAGGTGCGAGAGCTCGCTCGCAAGCTTGCCTAAGGACAAGAAGAACGCATGGCAATCAGCGTTGGTGGAAATGCTTGCTGTCCTTACCGAGAGATAGGGGCGAATTCCCTCAAGTGCCGTATAGAACAATTTTTAAACGCAGAAAAATAACTGAAAACAAATTAATCCGCGTTAAAATATTGTCAAATAGAAGTTCATGAGGGAAGGTTACGTATGCGTCGCAAGGCAGACGAGCTCCTTAGGGAATGGCGAGACAGAGCTGATAGAAAACCTTTGCTGGTCAAAGGCGTGCGCCAGTGTGGCAAGACCTATTTGCTCAGAACGCACGCCCAGGATCTTTTCGAATCGGTTGTCTACGTTAATCTTGAGAACGACCGGTCGGCGCGAGCGGATTTTTCGGGCGGTCTTGACCCTCATTCGATCGTACGTGCGATCGAGGCTCGTACGGGACAGCGTATCGTGCCTGGCAAAACCTTACTGTTCATTGACGAGATCCAGGCATGCGAGGAAGCGCTCACTTCCCTTAAATACTTTTGCGAAGATGCTCCCGAGTATTACGTTGCGGCTGCCGGGTCGCTTCTTGGGGTTGCCATTAACCATCAGTCGTATTCGTTCCCCGTCGGAAAGACCGACTTGATTGAGATGGCTCCACTCGATTTCGAGGAGTTTCTCTGGGCGATGGGGCACGATCAGCTGGTCGACGAGATACGCTCATCATTCGAGATAATGGGTCCTCTTGCGCCAAGCCTTCATGAAAAGGCGCTTGGGCTCTATCGACAGTATCTTGTTGTTGGCGGAATGCCCGAGGCGGTCCAAACGTACATCGATGATCAGTCAATCATTGATGTGGCCGAAAAGCATCGGATTATTCTCGACGGATATTCCGCCGACACCAATAAATATGCTGATGAACGCTTGAGTGCAAAGACGCGTGCGTGCTTCGATTCCATTCCACAGCAGCTTGCCAAAGAGAATCGTAAATTTCAATACAAGGTAGTGCGAGCGGGGGGCAATGCGTCTCTCTTTGGAGATGCTCTCGATTGGCTTGTATTGTCGGGTACGGTGGCGCGCTGCAGCCTAGTCGGGCAGATCGAAAGCCCCTTAGAGGCCTTCGTTAACCCTTCTGCTTTTAAAATCTATCAGGCGGATACAGGGCTGCTGGTCTCCAAGGCCGGTGCTCAACGCGCCGATATTCTTGCCGGTATCGGCGGCACATTCATGGGTGCACTTACCGAAAACTACGTTGCCCAACAGCTTTCAGCCATGGGTTATCCACTGCATTATTGGGCGCGAGATAATCGTGCGGAAATCGACTTTGTAGTAGAGAAGCAGGGATGCTTGTCTGCGATTGAAGTCAAGGCGGGGGAGAACACAAGATCTCGAAGTCTGTCCTCACTTAAAAAGACCCATCCGGGCGTGCGCCTTATCAGGCTATCGACTAAGCCCTTTGGAATGAATGATGGGCTTATGTCTGTTCCGCTTTATGCGGCATTTTGTCTATAGGGATGATGCTGGTGTAATGCATGGGGCCCGGGGCGCAGCGTTTACTGCGCTCCGGGCCCCGCTGCTTTGTAAAACCATGACGGTTTAGTCGCCGTTGTTTTAGTCAAACAAACTCGGCATGTCATTTTCCTTCATGAGGGCGCCGGCGGAGGGCAGGCTCTGCGCGGTGAACTTCTCGGCCGAGACGCCGGCGCCAAGGATTTCCTCGGTCGTGCCGACGGTGGTGACCGAGCGGCCCTTCTTGGCCGTAAAGGCCTGGACGCCCTGCGTGTTGGTGGTCGTCTTGGTCTTGAGCAG
Organism: uncultured Collinsella sp.; assembly: GCA_958413765.1. Lineage (GTDB taxonomy): Bacteria > Actinomycetota > Coriobacteriia > Coriobacteriales > Coriobacteriaceae > Collinsella. The sequence goes on along the minus strand of CATYVH010000001.1, from coordinate 63,734 downwards.
CGACGTGTTGAAGTTCATCAGGCGGTAGTCGCTCGAGATCAGCGCGAGGTCGCGGTCCTCCTTGAGCACCTGCGCATACAGCAGCTTGCTGCCGCCGTAGATGGCGTTCTTAAGGCGCTTGCGGTTGGTCTTGGTAGCGTATCCAGAAAGCGCGACACGCACCACGCGGCCGTTCTCAAAGACGAACAGCACGTCGGCCTTGTAGTCCTCGGGGTCGATGACCCAGATGACGCTCTCGTCGGGTTCCATCTCAAGATCGGTCGAAAGGTACGAGCCCAGCTGGGCCGACTTGGTGTCCTCAAACGCCGCGACCTTGCACTTGTACACCTGGCTCTTGTTGGTAAAGACCAGCAGCTCGTGGGTGTTGGAGGACGGGAACTCGATAAAGGGTTTGTCGCCGTCCTTGTACTTGAGCGTGGTCGCCTTCTTGAGCACGCGGTCCGTCATCTTCTTTAGGTAGCCATCGCGCGAGAGCATGATGGTGACCGGGTACTCCTCGACCTCGGGCTCCAAGCTTACCTCGATAACCTCATGGGGCTCGATCCTGCCCGTGCGGCGCGGCATCACGTACTTCTTGTTGACCGCTGCTAGCTCGTCGCTGATGACCTTCTTGATGTTCTCCTCGCTGGAGAGGATCTCCTCAAGCTCGGCAATCTCGCCCTCGAGCTTGGCGATGTCCTTGGTGCGGTTGAGGATGTACTCCTCGTTGATGTTGCGGAGCTTAAGCTCGGCGACAAACTCGGCCTGGGTCTCGTCGATGTCGAAACCCTTCATAAGGTTGGGTACAACCTCTGCCTCGAGCTTAGTGCCGCGGATGATGGCGATGGCCTTGTCGATGTCGAGCAGAATTGCCTCAAGGCCGTGCAGCAGGTGCAGGCGCTCGGACTTTTTGCCCAGGTCAAAGTTAATGCGGCGACGCGTGGACGCAATACGCCACTTGACCCACTCGTGCAGAATCTGGCGCACGCCCATAACACGGGGATAGCCGTCGACGAGCACGTTGAAGTTGCACGAGAACGAATCCTGCAGCGTGGTCGAGCGATAGAGCTTGGCCATGAGCTTGTCGGGGTCGACGCCGCGCTTAAGGTCGATGGCGATGCGCAGACCCGAAAGGTCGGTCTCGTCGCGGATGTCGGCGATCTCCTTGACCTTGCCCTCCTTGGAGAGCTTGACGATGCGTTCGATGATGACATCGGTCTTGGTGGTGTAGGGGATCTCGTACACCTCGATGATGCGCTCTTCGGGAATCCAGCGCCAGCGGGAGCGAATCTGGAAGCTGCCAAGACCGGTCTCGATGATCTTCTCCATCTCCTCGCGGCGGTAGATAATCTCGCCGCCGGTCGAGAAATCGGGCATGGGCATGTACTCGAGCAGGTCGCAGTCGGGGTCCTTCAGGTAGTGCATCGTGGCGGTGCAGACCTCGTTGAGGTTGAAGCCGCAGATATCGGACGCCATAGCGACGCCGATGCCCTTGTTGGCCGAGACGAGGATGTTGGGGAACGTGGTGGGCAGCAGACGCGGCTCCTTCATGGCACCGTCGTAGCTGTCAACGAAGTCGACCGGGTCCTTGTCGATGTCTTTGAAGATCTCGGCGCTGATGGGGGAGAGCTTGGCCTCGGTATAACGCGAGGCGGCGTAGCTCAGGTCGCCCGAATAGTACTTGCCAAAGTTGCCCTTCGACTCCACGAAAGGAGCAAGCAGCGCCTCGTTGCCCGTGGCCAGGCGCACCATCGTCTCGTAGATGGCGGCGTCGCCGTGTGGGTTGAGCTTCATGGTCTGGCCCACGATGTTGGCGCTCTTTTGGCGCTCGCCCTTGAGCAGGCCCATCTTGTACATAGTGTAGAGCAGCTTGCGGTGCGAGGGCTTAAAGCCGTCGATCTCGGGGAATGCACGCGAGACGTTGACGCTCATAGCGTAGGGCATGTAGTTGACCTCGAGCGTCTGCGTAATCGGCTGGTCGGTGACCTCGGAGTGCAGGCCGATGACGTTCTCGGCGTTGACCTGCTTTTTCTTGGGCTGGTTCTTCGTCTTCTTCTTTGCCACGATTTCCTCTTGAACTTCTTATGGGCCGTCGTTATCGATTTGCTGCTACTGCAGGTCCAGCTGGTCCAGGTATTCCTTGCCGTGCTCGGAGATGTGACGCTTGCGGCCCGTCTCGTCGTTGCCCAGCAACAGGTTGAACATGGTCTCCATCTTGGTGACGTCCTCGGGTTCTACCTTGATCAGGCGGCGCGTCTCGGGGTTCATGGTGGTGAGCCACATCATGTCCGGATCGTTCTCACCAAGACCCTTGGAGCGGTTGATCGAGCACTTCTGGTCGCCAATCTCCTTGAGGATGCCGTTCTTCTCGAGCTCGGTGTAGGCAAAGTAGGTCTTCTCTTTGCAGTTGATCTCGTAGAGCGGCGACTCGGCGATATACACGTAGCCCTCGTCGATAAGCGTGGGCACCAGGCGATAGAGCATGGTGAGCACAAGCGTGCGGATGTGATAACCGTCGACGTCGGCGTCCGTACAGATGATGACCTTGTTCCAGTTGAGGTTGTCCAGGTCAAAGGCGCCAAGGTTCTTGATGCGCTTGTCCTTGATCTCCACACCGCAGCCCAGCACGCGCATGAGGTCCATGATGATGTCGGACTTAAAGATGCGCGGGTAGTCCTCTTTCAGACAGTTGAGGATCTTGCCTCGGACGGGCATAACACCCTGGAACTCGGCATCGCGCGAGGTGCGGATGGCGCCTGCTGCCGAGTCGCCCTCTACGATGTAGATCTCGCGACGGCTCTTGTCCTTGGAGCGGCAGTCGATGAACTTCTGCACGCGGTTGGCCATGTCGGTCTTCTGCTGCAGATTGGTCTTGATGCTCTGGCGCGTCTTCTCGGCGTTCTCGCGCGAGCGCTTGTTGATGAGCACCTGCTCCATGATCTTGTTGGCGGCGTCTTTGTTCTCGATCAGATAGGTCGAGAGGCGCTCCTTAAAGAATGCCGTCATCGCCTGCTGGATAAAGCGGTTATTGATGGCCTTCTTAGTCTGGTTTTCGTAGGACGTCTGGGTGGAGAAGCAGTTGGTCACCAGCACCAGACAGTCCTGGACGTCCTGCCACTTAATGCCGCTCTCGTTTTTGTTGTACTTGCCCTGTTGCTTGATGTAGGCATCGATGGCGCTGGTCAGAGCACTACGGGCGGCCTTTTCGGGCGAACCGCCGTTCTCGAGCCATGACGAGTTGTGGTAGTACTCCTGCATCATGAAGGTGCGCGAGAAGCACATGCACGCGGTGATCTTGACGTTGTAATCGGGCAGGTCCTCGCGGTCGCGACCGCGACGGTCAGCCTCGATAAAGAAGGGCTCGGTAAGGTAGTCGGTACCGACCTTCTCGAGCACGTAGTCCTCGATGCCCTTGGGATAGCAAAAATCCTCTTCGGAAAACTCGCCATCGTCGCCCTCAATGCGCAGGCGGAAGGTCACGTTGGCGTTGACCACGGCCTGGCGGCGCATGGTCTCGCGATACCAGTCGTGGGGAATGCTGATCGAGGTAAAGACCTCAAGATCGGGGCGCCACTTGATGGTGGTGCCGGTGCGGTCCTCGTCGCTGGGCTCGATCTCAAGCGCTTTCTTTTTGGCGCCAACGACCTTGCCTTTCTTAAAGTGCAGGGAGTACTTGTTGCCGTCGCGCCAAACCGTGACGTCCATATACTCGGAGGCATACTGGGTCGCGCACGAGCCCAAGCCGTTGGTGCCGAGCGAGAAGTCGTAGTCGCCACCCTGGTTGTTGTTGTACTTGCCGCCGGCGTAGAGCTCGCAAAAGACGAGCTCCCAGTTAAAGCGCTTTTCGGAGGGGTTCCAGTCGAGCGGGCAGCCGCGGCCGTTGTCCTCCACCTGAATAGAGCCATCGCGAAAGGCGGTAAGGGTGATGAGCTTGCCGTAGCCCTGGCGCGCCTCGTCAACGGCGTTGGACAGGATCTCGAAGGCAGCATGCGCGCAGCCATCGAGTCCGTCCGAGCCAAAGATGACGGCGGGGCGCAGGCGTACGCGCTCCTCGTCCTTGAGCTGGCGGATACTGTCGTTACCATAGTTTGCGGTGTTTTTTGCCATACTCGCTCTCTCGGTGCTCCTTTGCTGCGTTTAAGTCATATAGATAGTCAAGGTAGCATAGCCCAACCCACAGACGATTCCACCCAACACGAAATCCATCGAACAATCGTTCGATTAGATAATGGATGCTTGGGATGCGGGTGGGGTCTGTCCTATTCAAACATCTGCGGCAGGTCGATGAAGACGGTTCGATCGCTTTCGTCAGCTTCGAAGCCCGAACGGGAGAAGAATCCGTAGCGATGGCACTTGAGCCCCGTTGCCTCGACTTGGGTGATTTCCTCGTCGACCATTTTTTGCGTGACGGGGGATTTGCGGAACTTTGCTTCGTAGAATGCGTAGCCCTCGGGGTCTTGCGTTACCACATCGAATTCGCCGCTCGTTTTGTTTGCGGGATCGTCGTACCAGTACTTGCCTATGGCATCGAAAGCCGGTTCGATCTTGCCAGTCCTGTTTTGCCGCACGAGGTATTGACGGCAGATCTCCTCGAACATATGTGGAGTGTAGTTTTCCTCGAAGTCTTGGGAGACGTGACGATCATAGAAGACTTCCGGGTCGAGCAGCTGACGCGCAGAGGCATTGCGGAAGACGTAGCGATAGTAAAAGAGCGAAAGTGGGTCCACCACAAAGTAGCCAGACTTGCGCTTATTCGTAGGGTCGTTGATGGGTGCACGCTTTTGGACGATTTCGAGTGACATGAGCTTGTCGAGTACGTCTGCCATGGCCGGACCGCTCGAGACGTGCGACTGTGCCAGCACGTCCCCCCAACGGGAGTAACCTTGTGCGAGAGCCCCGAAAACTTCGTTGGCGTTGGTCATCTTCGAGATCTCGGCGTTGAGATAGGACGGTACTTCGCTTTCTAAGCGGGCGCCAGGTTCTGTGACGAGCTCGATGATATTGTCGCGTACGCTTTGGGACTGATCGATGAGGCGATTGTAAAAGGGGATGCCGCCAAAAACGCTATAGAGCCGCACCTTGTCCTCGGGTGAGAACGCGGGATAGAACTTTGCAGCGTCAAAGTAATCCATGGGCTTAAGCTCAAGCGCGAGATCAATTCGCCCGTAGAGGGGGCTTTCATGCTCGATGAGAGATTTCATAATCTCAACGTAGGAGCCGCACAGGACAATGTTTAAACGTGAGTCTTCCCTGTGAGCGTCGATTGAGGTCTGGAGAATGCTGTCTAAGCCTTTAACCGCATCTCTCAAGTAGGGGTATTCGTCGAGAACGAGGGTAATGTTCTTGTCTTTGGCTTGGGCAAACAGAAATTCGATGAGCTCGCGGATGCCCGTGAAGGCGAGCGGAGGAAAGCTTAGCGCTTCAGCAGCAAGGGCGGACAGACTCTCGAGGTTGTCTGCCTCGGAGGTTTGGCGGCACTCGTAATAGATCGTTGCGACGTCCGATAAATCGGTTAGCGCCTGCTTGATGAGCTCACTTTTGCCGACGCGACGCCTTCCGTAAATGAGAACATTGCGCTGCTCGGGCGCATTGAGTGTTTTCTTAATACGGGCGAGTTCAAGCTCCCTGCCAATGAATTCCACTTACTCGGTTCCTTCCGACTCGGTTTTGTCCGAGTTAATTGTATCGCATGAATAAGTTTATGCTCGAGTTTACTCGGACAAAACCGAGTCGGTTTTGTCCGAGTAAGTTTGAATAGCGAATCGAAATTGTTATGTCCACATGGCGATGGCGGACATGGTTTCCATAAGCGCCGCGTTCGCGCTTGTTATTGCCGCAATGCGCTGTATCGCTGAGGCGCAGATCGTACCGCTCGAAAGCGTCTTTTGGTTGGCGAATCTGGCCACGGGCGTGTTCTGCGGTGCGACGATTTTCGCGGCCACGTTTGCTGTCCTGTGCGCAACGTTTTTCACGGCGAAAAGGCGCCGCGCAAAGATCGAAGCCGAGCTCGACTCCGCTGGCGACATCTAATGCGTAATGGGCCGGCTCTGGGTATCCAGAACCAGCCCATTTTGATGTTCGATGAGCCGATTCAGCGTCTCTCACAAAAGTAACTAGGAGCTAGCGAGGCCTATCCGAATTGGTCTCATTGGCGGTGTCTTTTTTGAGCGCCGTGCGGCGGGCGCTGTAGGCGACGAGGCCGGCGCCTGCCGCGGCGAGTACTGCAGCGGCTGCCGTAAGGGGAGCGTTGACATCGCCCGTGCCCGCAAGCGCGCCCGCTTTTCCGGAGCGCTTGTTATTGCCGTGGTCCTTGCCACTGCCGGAGCTGCTTCCGCCGGAGCCGCCGCCCTCGTCAGTACCGCCGCCACTCGAGCTACCATCGCCGTCTGCTGTCATCGGGGCGTCGTGAAGTCCTGTCGTGTCCGCGCTGTCGCATACGCCGACCTGAACTTCTGAGCGTTCGCATGCCGCGTCGGGCACATGAAGCTCGTGCAGAACGGCACTCAGCGCCGAGTTTGCGCCCGGTCGGATCTCCTCGAGCGTTACGGGATCGAGCGCCACCAGATTACGCGCCTTCGCATACAGCGTGACGCGTTTGCCCACTTCGTCGCTCCAACTCTCGGGGATGGCGAAGCTCATGCGGAACTGTGCCGTGCAACCCGGTGCCAGCACGGCGTTGCCGTTGTCGGCTACCAGCGGGTGCGTTGCAAAACGTGCGCCCAGCGTCTCGAGCGCGTACTTTACGTGTGCCATGTCGTTGGCCGAAGCGTCTTCGGCAAGCTCTGGATCGTAGATCGAAGCCATGCGTGCGTTCGCTCCGAATCCGATGGATGCGCTGGAGAAAGGCTGGCTGGAGCCCTCTCGGTACAGATCGATTGTGCCGGCAGTCAGCAAAGTGTTGCCGTCGTTTCGCACCGTGACCATGAAGGATTCGCCTGCTGCTCCGGGCACCACCGCGCCCGAGGTGGCGACCGCGCCCGTCGGAGTGGCACACGCCACCAAGGGCACTTCGATGCCGTGCAGCTCTGCCTCGCTCTTCTCCGCGCTTACAATGTGCGTGGCGAGCGCGGAGAGCATGCCTCCCGACGTCAAAAATGTCGTTATCTGATCGACGGGATGGTCCAGCTCGCACATCACGAACGGTTCCGTGAACAGATCGCCTGCCAAGGTGCTGGCGAAGATGCGGAAGTGCTTGCCCATCACTGCTACCGGGTTGCCTTCTTCGTCGTAGGTTTGTCCCACCTTGCCATCGGTGTTCTCTACATAGAGCACGCATCTGCCGTTGTTGCTTACGCTAAACGATGCCGGGCCACAGCCTGCGGCACCCACAGGCTGCGTTGCAAATGCCGATGCGCCTCGCGTCCAAGTAATATGCTGCAGTTGCTCGTTGACGGTTGCCAAAAAGCCCGAATGTTGTGGCCACGGCACCGCATGGGGTACCGTGGCGTCCGGCGGCATAACGCCCCAGCCCGCAATGGACTGGCCAATCACGGCGTACGATGCGCAGCCGCAACCGTCTGCGGTCTCGTACGCAACGGGCACCACCATTTTACCGTTGATAGTCTCGGGCTCGCCCAGCTCGATACTCGACGGTGCCTGCGGAAAGCGGAGAACTTGGCGGAACGTCAGGCTGTCGCCCAAATCATCCGACCACAGGGTGAAGCACTCCAGCGCAACCTCAGCCTCGCTGCCGAGCGCCTTTTCTGCGGTGGTTCCGCGGCGGTGGAGGTAGGCACCCGACAGGCGCCCGTCGACCAGCGTCTTGCCCACCGTGATACGCGGGCACTGCAGGCAATGGTAGCCATCCTCTTGCAAGCGGCCGCGCGAGATGCTGCGCCATGACGTATGCGACACCACGCGAACTCCGTCGTTGCTTATGCGCAGGCGCACGACGGACAGTATGCCGGATGTGCTTGCCGTATCGAAAAGGGTACTATCGCCGTCGCGTCGCTCGCCCGAGACCAGCAACACGTAGGCGTCCCGGTTTCCTCTTCCGTCCGCATATTCCACCACGTCGAAGTCGTAATCGTATATGCCGTCGCGCTCCACGTCGCCCTCGCCAAACCCAAGGGGAAAGTCCACGGGCGCGGGAGCGGACCACGTGCCGTTTGCCTTTGTGTGCACCACCAGGCGCGAGCGGCCATTGTCGCCGTAGCGCACCGAGGCGATACGGAACAGGCATTCTACGCCGGCAATCATCGTTAGCTTCATGTGGGCTTCGCTGAGCACGCCGGAAAACAGCACGTTGTCGCTCGAGGGTTTTATGCCGCCACGCTCGTCCTCCGACACGCCGGCAGAATTGGCGTTCGGGTCCGCAACGGCGTTCGTTGACTGACCGATGTAGGTGTACTCATACATCGGCGCGGCGTTTTCGTCGTTCTCTACCAGTGCATGGACGAAATGCTCGATCTGTCCCGTGTCTTCGCTTTCTGAATCCGCCTCGAGCTCAATGCGCGTGGCCGCTTGATCCCAATCGCGCACGACAGGCGCGGCATTTACGGCAGTGGCCTTAACCTCGGCGCGTGCGAGCAGCTCGGCGTTGGTGACGATGGTGGCCGATGCGATAAACTGCGGCACACCACCTGCTTCGGCGTTGCCGGCCGAGCCGAAGCAGGCATCCAACGTATAAGGCGTATTTCCACCCAATGCCAGCTCAGAGCGCTGGAGTACATACTGGTCGCCATTGTTCACCGACATATTCCACGAATCGATGAGTGTGGGCCACGACCCCGACCAAGCCTTGGTGGTCCACTTGAACATTACGAACTGGAGTATCACATCGACATCGACGTCTGCACCTACGCGCAGCCGCGGAAGCTGGTGTCCATCTGCCTTCTCGTACCCAATGAACAGTGTGAGGGATGCGGCGCCACGCACAGCGGACGAAGCGACGCCTGCAATGCCGGCTCCAAAGGTGACGGCAAGTCCGATCTGGATGGTGAACGAGCCCGACGTGTTGGAATAGTCGAGCGAAATGTTCTTGAAAAACGCCGCGCCGCTGCCGTGCGTGTGGGCGCCCACGGCGAGCGCCAGTTTTGCCAGCACCCAGGGGTTGACGTTTAGGAAAAACGGCACCGGTCCTAGGGTAAACTGCTCGGTCCAATTGAGGTCGGTTCTTACCTGGAAGAGGGCCTTAATATTGCCGTATGCGGGGTCGTTGTTGTCACCCCAGGTTTTGCCCACCCAATCGTAGGCGAGCGAGCCGTACAGCTGTGTGGCGATATCCATCGTGAACAGCGGCGTGCAATGGTGGCGAAGGAGCTTGGTGTTTCTTGGATCGGTGCCCGAACCGGCACTCATACTTTTGTACTGATTCCACTTCCCCTCCATTTCGTCGAGGTAGCGGTTTGCCTGCTTGGCGCCCGACTCGCGCGGTGACTTCTTCCAGTACTCCGGATCCGGATTGCCCGAATCGTTCATATAGCTGGCTGGTTTGTATCCTCCGCCAAACAGCACGTATCCAGCAAACGAGAAATCGAAGAGGATCGGAAATGTGGGTATCCAGCACGTGAACTTATTGCCGCCGATGCCGGGAAACGCCGCGGGGAAATCAAACGGAGTGACCTCTTGGTCCATGGTAGTGGGGACGATAGTGGTCGAGCCCGATTCCGCCTTTGCGGCCGGCGCGGTGACAACGGCCATGGGGGATGAGAGCGTGTAGGTTTTGCCCTGATAGTCGAGGACAAAGCGCAGCTTGCACCCTTCCTCCAGAAGGCCCGATGCCGCGTCGAGAAACTTGTCTTCGAGTGTGAACGTCGCCAGATTATCCGCGCCTGATGCGCTGGCCTTGATCTGGCCGATCTGCGTGACGGTTTCGGGCGAGCTACCCGTGGCGGGCATTACCTTGTTGATGTGCAGCGTTGCCTGTCCACCCTGTGGCAGATGTGCCTGTACAATAAAGGCATGCGTGTCGGGTTGGTCGTTTGCCGCGTCGTCCTTCGGCAATGCCATGAACGTGGCATCAGCGTACTGGATGTCCCATTCGTCGAATGTGAGCTGGCGGAAGTACGGCTCGCCGTCGGACAGCGGACGTGTGGGTGCGGTTATGGCGGTGCCGCCCTGGATACGCGCAAGGGGAATCTCGACATCGCGGTAGCCCGCCATGCTAATGGAGATGCCGCCGTTAAAGTCGTACGCGTCGAGAAGCGTTGCCTCGTCCACGTAGTCTTCCGAAAGAGGGGCGACCTCAAAGATGGCCGTGCCTTCGTCATCGGTCGTGGCGGTGAGCTGCTTGCCTACGGCATAGCGCGATGTGAGCGTGACCTGGGCACCTGCGATGGGCGTATTCTTGTTGGCGACGTCGACCACGACTACACCAAACATGGTGCGCGAGAGAACGAGCACCTTGAAGGGATCTTCTTCGTCGGCATAGGCCGCGGTGGGCGCGAACGGCAGCAGGAAGGCATTTTCGCTTCCCGGCACGCGAGGCAACATGATGCTCGCCAGCGAGGACGCTCCAGCAACAAGTAACGAACGGCGATCAAGCATCTTGGGCTCCCATCCCGCAAATATCGGTGGAAATAATCCAATTTTGCGAGAAGACGCTTCGTGGCGGTAGTGCCGTTCGATGGCCAAAATGTCCAAATTGATCGAGCGAAGCGCCGGGTTCCGGAACGCGTTCGATGCGCTTGGCAGCCCGGTCGCTAACGCAACATATGCGCGACCAGCTCGGCGCGTGTGCCGATGCCAAGCTTTGCGTATACGCCGGATAGGCGGTTTTTGACGGTGCCCGGCGATACTCCCATATGGCGTGCGATTTCGGCGTTGGTCCACCCACGACAGGCGAGCATGGCCATGGTGAATTCCGTGGTCGTTAGATCGTCGGCCACGTCCTCGCCCGAATCGGGGTTGTGGATGCGCCGCCAGCCGTAGCTGAAGCGGTACGTGATCTCGATGATGCGCGCGAAATCGTCAGGGTATTGCGTTTTTAGGCACGCCTCGATGAGCCCCTGTAAAAGGCCGTGGTGCTCGCCGATGAGCTCGATGAGGCCGTCGGGGCGCGCAATGTCCCAAGCGGCGCCAAAATGCGCTTTTGCGGCGTCGACGTCTTTGAGACTCATGTATGCCATGGAAGCTGCCAGGTGCAGGAACAGTTCCGAGATGGGATAGCTTCCCTGTTTCATAATTAGGGCGTTTTCCGCCATGCCCAGACTGCGGCCATATTCGCCGCGCAGGTACAGGGCATGCGCCATCACGTAGCTGGCGAACAAGCGCAGGCCTTCGGGCAGATGCGCCGCAAGCGGATAAAACTCTTCGGCAGAATACGGGGAAGGCAAGTGCAGCAGGACGCTCGCGGCCGAGGCGAACAGGATATGCGTGGCGTGGACGGCGGGCGATTCCTCGTCAGTTGGCGTATCGAGGATGCCCGCAAGGCACCGGCGGGCGTCGGCGATACGGTTGAGCGACAGACTGGCGTATCCGCAGATAAAGCATGCGGAATAGCGCAGTGCGGGGTCGGTGGCGTCAAGATAAGGGCGCGCCGTCTTGGCAGCGAGGGCGGCCTGTCCGCGAAAGTACAGCGCTTCTGCCGTGGCGATGGTGCATGAATCGGGATCGGAAATGCCTGCAACCGCAGCGTCAATCTGCCCCGGCACAAAGGCGGTGCACATCAACGGCATGGGAACGCATGGGTAGCCATCGCAGTCCATCTTCCATCTCCCAACAGCTGGCAACACTAGCAGCAATTGTACTCTTGTTGCTCGGGACTGGAATTTGTGGGTATCGCCTACGATTATGCCGAACGTATAAAGGAAGACTAGCGGCTCTCTTGAACCCGAGGTCGAAGGGGGTGTTGTACAAGGCATATGGGGCCGAGTGGAAGTGGATCAAAAGAGCGTTACTTGACGTTTCGTGCATAATGCCAACCGCCCCGCGACATCACGTTCGCAGCGCGCAGGGGCCGGAGAATCTTCGCTATGAGAGTTGACGTCTAATACCTTGCATCGTATAGTTTGTATAGCATAGTATATGACGAGAGGAGGTGTGCGGATGGAGGCACAGATGAAGCGCGGCTTCCTGGAGGCCTGCGTGCTCGCGGCCGTCTCCGGCGAGGAGTCCTACGGCTACCAGATCGTGAAGGACGTACCGGCGAGCATGGGGCTCACGGAGTCGACGCTCTACCCGCTACTCAAGCGCCTAGAGAAGGCCGGGTGCATCACGGCGCGCTCCGCCGAGCACAACAGGCGGCTGCGCCGGTACTACCGCATCACGGACGACGGGCGAGCGCGCATCGAGGAGTTCCTGGCCGAGTGGCCGTCCGTACGGGAAATTTACGCATACGTTGAGGGGGCGCACCATGACGCGCGATGAGTTTCTGGGCCGGTTGGGCGAGCTGCTCGCCTGCCTGCCGGCCGAGCAGGTGGAGGAGACCAAGGCGTTCTATGCGGAGGCCATCGCCGACCGCATGGAGGACGGTATGAGCGAGGAGGAGGCCGTGGCCGCCATGGGCACGCCCGGCGAGGTAGCGGAGGCCACGCTCGACGACCTGCCCGCCGTGCCGCGCGCGATCGCGAGGACGCGCCGGCGCAGCACCGCGCTGCTGTGGGTGCTGACCATCGTGGGCTCCCCGGTGTGGGTGCCGCTGCTCGCCGCCTTCGCCGCCGTGGCCGTCACGGTCTATATCTGCATCTGGGTGCTGGCGCTCTGCGTGTGGATCGTCGCAGCGGCACTCGGGGGCGTGGGCGTAGTTGAGCTCCTGCTTGCCGTAAGCGGCGTCACCATCGGCCACTTCCCGTACGCCCTCGCCTCGGCGGGCGTGGGGCTCGGCCTCGTCGGCGTGGCGCTCTTCGTTGGTGCTGGCGCTTGGGCCGCCTCAAAACAAATTGCGCGCCTCTCGGCGCTCTGGGCGAGGAAGGCCGCCTCGCCCTTCTGGAAGGGTAAGGGCGAGAAGGGCGGCGCTGCCGCGCATCTCGCGGCGTAGAAAGGAGTGAGTACCATGACCAGCGCGAAGAAGATCTACCTCGCCGTGGCGGGCGGGCTCGTTGTCGCGGGTGTTGTCCTTGCGGGCATTGGCTTTATCGCTTCGGGTTTCGACCCGGCCGTGTTCACAACCCAAATCGACACGCGCGACAGCACCATCGTGCTCGGCGGCGTCGAGGTGGACGACCCGACGGGCCTCCCCCTCATCGAGCAGCTCGCCGGAATCGGCGAGGTCGACACCTCCGGCATCACCGCGTCCGAGTCCCCTGCTGCCCCGGAGGCGCCCACCGCTCCCTAAGCATAGCGTGTCCGGACGCCCCGTCCGTCGGGCTGTGCAAGCCTGTGGAACCCGGACCTCAACCCCAACCCAACCGGCCTCGAGCCTGCGTCGATTCGCTCCCCGTCCCGCGCGGGGGCCCATGACGCATACCCAAAATCCATCCGAGGAGAAAGGAACGCAATGACGACAGCCATGCCCCTCCGCCTTCACGGGGTCACGAAGGCGTACCGCGGGAGGACCGTCCTCGGCCCCATCGACCTCGCCCTCGAGGCGGGGCGCGTCTACGGGCTCATCGGCGAAAACGGCGCCGGGAAGTCAACGCTCATCTGTATCGTCACTGGCACCGCCAGCCCCAGCTCGGGCTCGGTTGAGCTGTTCGGCGAGCGCGGCGGGCGCGGGCTTGCCGCCGCCCGGAGGCGTATGGGCTACATGCCCGACGCGAGCTCGGCCTACCCGGGGCTCTCTGCGCGGGAGAATGGATTTGCAACGGTTGCTTAAACATTTTTTACAGGGACAGCCCTGCGTTCCTGAACTCAACTGGGCTCATGTAGACCAGTGTCGAAGGGGCAGTCGCCCCAGTCCGCGTACCAGACCTGTGTGCCGCCGAGGGAATACTTCCTCCAGTAGGGCCAGTGCGGGACGTCCATCCTCTCTTCCTTTCGGGGCGTCAGGCGCCGGGCCCAAGGCCGCACCTGCGCCCCAGCTCCGCCACGAGGGCGTCGTTGTCTCTGACCGAGACGATGGCGTCGCCGTCGTAGGGCGCCTCGATGTAGACGCGGTCGAGCGAGTTGGCCGTCCCCGCCCAGAGCGTCCTGGTGCGTCGGACGCCCCGCACGTGGGCATAGGGTATCACCGAACGCGTCCTAGCGTACACGACGACGAGGCGGTCGCCGTAGAGCTCGAGGCGATTGCTGCGGACGGGAAGGGCAGCCAGGGCCACGAGGGCCGGGATGGGCAGCAGCGCGAGCCAGCCCCATAGGAGCGCGGGACTCGAGCTCAGGAAACACGCGATACACGCCGCGGATAAACCGCCCGCCACAATCACCATGGCCGCTATGAACCACGGGTCTGTCCTGCCGGGGAACACCCGCTCCGGCCGCTCGCCCTTCTCACCCATTACGGCCCTTCCGTCTCTTGCACCCCTCCCGGAACTGTCCGCATCAGTATAGCCAATGCTTTTTCTGATTTGTTGAGAAGTCGGCATTTGGGGGCATTTTGGATAGCGAACAGTTCAAACAAGAAGCTGAGAAAATAGAACAAAGCCTGAGTGCCTTGAGAGTCGCCGAGCGCAATGCAGTGATTCCCTTTATGAACGGCGACTTTATCCAATGGGATCTATATCTGGCATCCTCCTCTGAGTATGCGATGAGACTGATAGACGGATTCATCTCCATGCTCGGGTCGAGGAATCTTGTTTGCGTCGCCCAGCTTCTCCGCGCACAGATTGGAGTCTGCCTGCGGACATTCGCGTTATTCGCCGCCGAAGACCGGGATGACTTTCTCCCAAAAGGCTGCCAAGTACCATGGCGTGAGCGTTGGGGTAGTCATCATTCAGCGTGGATACATCCGGATGCGCATAGATCCAGACGATTCCAGCGTTCTCGTATTTCCCGTGCAGGTAATCGAAGAGGGCAAGCGACACCATACAGTTGCCGCCGACGGTCACGACTCTGTCGGGGTTTTCTGCCGTAAGCTTCCTCTGCGCATCCTGAATCCCCGCCAGGACTTCGTCCTCGGCATAGATGCGAACTGCCTCCCATTTCTCATGTCCAAGTTTTGGGACGCGTTTCACAATGCCGAGTGGGACCCCTGGACAGTCGGATCACGTGGTGGCCCCCTTTGAGAGGCTCACGAGCATGGTGGTCCCGTTCTCGGAACTTGCTTCGACCTCTACCGTGCCACCGTGAAGCGCTGCAATCTCCCAAACAAGCGCTAGTCCGAGTCCTGCGCCGCCGTATGCCCTGCTGCGAGATTTGTCTAGACGAAAGAACGGCTGGAAGATGCTCTCTCGGTACTGCTTGGGTATTCCCGGGCCCTCATCTTTGACTCGCAGGAGCACGTGGCTGTCGCTGTCGCAGATGGAGACGTTGACAGTCGAGCCGGGGCGGCTGTAACGGATGGCGTTTTCGACCAGGTTGAACACCAGCCGATAGAGGAGCGCATCGTTCCCGATTACTAAAGCGTCTCCAGCACAATTGAGGGCTATGCCCTTATTCTCGGCAAGTGGCGCAAGGTCGGTGAGGACTTCTTCGGACAGGGGACCAAGTTCAACATCGTCCTCGCAAGGAACGCTGCGGAGCTCACTCATCTCGAGTAATACCTTGGTCATTCGAGACATGCGCTCGGTTTGTTCTTGTAGCAGGCCGAGCAGCTCGGCTGTTTCGGGTCGCAAACCGGAGTGCTCGGAGATGAATAGTTCAATCTGTGCTTGCATAAGGGCGAGCGGGGTGCGCAGCTCGTGTGCGGCGTTGCCGGTAAACTGACGCTGCGCAGAGAACCCTTCGCCAAGACGGGCGATCATGTCGTTGAAAGAGGCACTGCATCGTTGTAGCTCGGTGGGCACATCTTCACTGAGTCTGATTTCGCCTAGGTTGTCAGGCTGCACGCGTTCTACCTGGGCGGCAAAAGCCCGTAGCGGTTTGAGCGCACGGCCGCTCACAAAGTATGCCAGCACGCCGCCAAGGAGTGTGACTCCAGCCGTGATGCACCAGGTTGTCGTGCCAAAAGACTCCTGTGCGTCGTTTACGACGATCGTGATCTTGTCATCGGGGGTCGCTTTCGTTGGGTCGAACGCCTGGGGCGAATCTTCGCCGGTTGCGTTAAAGGCCGAGATGTTACTGCCGATGGCATCCATGTAGCGCATGCCCGTATAGCCGACCAGACAGTTCGTCAGCACGCATGCCGCACACGTCAGCAGTGCCGTCATAATCGTTATGCGCCATTGCAGCGAAAGCCTTTTCATTCGCTATCCTCCATAACGTAGCCCTCTCCAATCCGATTGCGAATCGGGTCGTATCCCAAAGCGCTGCGTAGCTTTTTGCGGAGTGACGAGATGTGAACGCGGGTTGCGTTGCTAAAGCTGTTCACGCTGCTATCCCAAACGTGCTCGATAAGCTCCTCTTGGCTTACCGGTCGCCCCTGATTAAGCATCAGGTATTCCAAGATTCCCGTTTCCTTGCGTGTAAGAGATAGAGCCTCACTGTCCACGGAAGCGATGCGCGCCTTGGTGTCAAAGCTGAGCTTTCCGCAGGCTAATACTATGTCGCTTTGTGCGAAGCGCCTGAGGGTAAGGCTGCGGATCCTTGCCGCAAGTTCGTCCAGATGAAACGGCTTGGTAAGGTAATCGTTGGCGCCGGCATCGAGTCCGGCGACTTTATCGGATACTTCGCCACGCGCGGACAGAATCAGTACCTTAGTCTCGCAATCGGTTTTCCTAAGTTCCCTGAGCACGGTCATGCCATCGATACGGGGAAGGTTGAGGTCGAGTACCACGAGGTCAAAGACTTCGACGCCCAGCAGGTCGAGCGCCTCCTGTCCGTCGTGGCAGCAGTCGACGCTGTACGCCAAGTTTCGCAAGCTGCGCGCGATTGCATCGCACAGTGCTCGCTCGTCTTCGACGATCAAAATACGCATAACAGTCTCCTTGCACATTCCAAATCGCGCTTAACACGGATTTTATAGTCGATATGGTCCAATGGTCGCGTAACGAAAGGAGTGGTTGGGTTGTTCAAAGCGGTAAAACCCGTGGTACAGGTCGCTTTGTTGATCGTCGGAATTGCCATGGTGTGCTTTGGCGTTATGCGCGGCGAGGCAGATGCCGTGCTGGCCAAGGCAATCAGGCTGTGCTTGGAGTGTATCGGAATTGGATAAAAGAAAAAACACTGCATCGCATCTTTTGACGAGATTCCGCGGATTGATTCAGGCGGCGGCGACGCTTGCGACCAATATTCACCTGCCTAACTTTGCCAAGGGCGGTATCTACCAGGGAGCCGGCAAAGCCGTCTGCGTGCCGGGGCTTAACTGCTACTCGTGTCCAGCGGCCTCGGGTGCGTGCCCCATCGGGTCGTTTCAGTCGGTGGTGGGATCGTCTAAGTTCAGCTTTTCGTATTACGTCACCGGAACGCTCATTCTAATCGGCGTGCTACTGGGACGTTTTGTATGCGGCTTTTTGTGTCCGTTTGGATGGCTGCAAGAGCTTCTGCATAAGATTCCCAGCAAAAAGCTCTCCACGAAAAAGCTCAAGCCGCTCACGTACATCAAGTATGCCGTGCTACTGTTTGCCGTGGTGCTGCTGCCCGTCTTGGTGGTTAACGATGTGGGTATGGGCGACCCGTTCTTTTGCAAGTACATCTGCCCGCAGGGTGTGCTCGAGGGCGCGATTCCGCTGTCCATCATGAATACGGGAATCCGCTCCGCGCTGGGAAAGCTCTTTTCCTGGAAGCTCGCGATCCTCATTGTGGTTGCGGTGCTGAGCGTGCTGTTCTATCGCCCCTTCTGCAAATGGATTTGCCCCCTCGGCGCATTTTATGCGCTCATGAACAAGGTGTCTTTGCTGGGGATCCAGGTTGACCAGTGCAAATGCGTCTCGTGCGGCAAGTGCGCCAAGGTGTGTCAAATGGACGTGGACGTTACGCGTACGCCCGACCATGCCGAGTGCATTCGTTGCGGCAAATGCGTGGGCGCGTGCCCCGTCGATGCTATTAGCTTTCGCTATGGGCTGGGTGTGACGGGCGACAAACCCGCGCAGTCCACGCAAGCCTGCGAAAACAAATAGGTACCTATATAAGTTTCGATATAAACGGAGGAACCATGAAACTGTCAAAAATTGCAGCTCTGTTGATGCTGCCCGTGCTGGCGCTGACTCTCGCGGCGTGCTCTGCCCCCAAGGGCGACGCGAAGGGTGCTACGAGCGGCGATGCGCAGATTGCCGAGCTCATAGCGCAAAAGCCGTCGAGTGCCGAGGAGGCGGCCGAGCTGTACCAGCAGCTGCTGCAAAAGGAAAACGAGATCTTTGCGAGCGATAACGCCCTATGGGAAAAGGTGTTTCTTGCGGCCAACAAAGACACTCCCATGATTGAGGACGGCAAGAACTACGGCGACTTTTTGCTTGATACCATCGAGGGCGCCAAGGATCAGTTTACGGCTGACGAGCTCAAGACGCTTAAGGCCGGCGCGCAGCAGGTCAAGGAGATCGAGGATAAGCTCATGGCGCTGGAGAAGGAGTTTCCCGGATGCGGCAGCACGCCCGGCGAGGGAGAGAGCGTCGATGCCTCGACCGCAGGCATGACCAACGGCGAGAGCGGGGAGACGAAGTTCCCCAGCTTTAAGGGCAAGGACTTGGACGGCAACGATGTAAACAGCGACGAGCTGTTCTCCAAGAACAAGGTCACCGTCATGAACTTCTGGTTTACCACCTGCAAGCCGTGCGTGGGAGAGCTGGGCGATCTGGAGAAGCTCAACAAGGAGCTTGCCGAGAAGGGCGGCCAGGTCGTGGGCGTTAATTCCTTTACGCTCGATGGCAACAAAGACGAGGTGGCAGACGCCAAGGACGTACTTTCCAAGAAGGGCGTGACGTACAAGAACATCTGGTTCAAGTCGGATAGCGAGGCCGGAAAGTTCACCTCCAACCTGTACTCGTTCCCGACCACCTACGTGATCGACCAGAACGGTAACATTGTGGGAGAGCCGATCATGGGCGGCATCAACTCCGCTGAGCAGCGCGAGGCGCTCAATAAACTGATCGATCAAGCACTCGCGAAGAGCGAACAGTAGATTCGTGGGACAGGCAACTGAAGGGGAGTCGCTGGAAACAGCGACTCTTTTTTTCTGCTTCGGGGTAGCATCATGGGTATACGTCGAAAGGGCACGCAGCTTTTCGTGCATTGCCTGAGTGGTGCGCGAAGCAACCAAGCTGTGAGTTTTCTTAAGCGTTCTGGGTATGGCAGTGTCAAGAATATCGGCGGCATAAGCGGCTATACGGGAAAGGTGGTGCGTTAGCTATGAAGGTGGTTATCGTTGGAGGCGTCGCGGGCGGCGCATCGGCGGCGGCACGTTTGCGCAGGCTCGACGAGCAGGCCCAAATTGTCATCTTTGAGCGCACGGGTTTTGTATCGTATGCCAACTGTGGGCTTCCGTACTACATTGGCGGCGTGATAGAAGAAGAGAGTGCATTGACGCTGCAATCGCCCGAGGGCTTTTGGAATCGATTCCGCATTGCCGTGAAGACGAACCACGAGGTGATCGCCATTCATCCCGATGCGCATACGGTTGACGTTCGCGACCTGCTCACCGGCGAGGAATTTGTCGAGACGTATGACAAGCTGATTCTTTCGCCAGGCGCGCATCCCATTCGCCCCGCTCTTCCGGGAATCGATTTGGATAAGATCTTTAGCCTTCGAACGGTAGAGGACACGCTGCACATTCATGGTTATGTGCAAGAGCATGAGCCGAGGAGTGCCGTGGTGATCGGTGGCGGCTTTATCGGTGTTGAGGCTGCCGAGAACCTGCGTGACTTGGGTCTCGAGGTGACGCTTTTGCAGCGCCCCGGGCAGCTGATGAACAACCTGGACTACGACATGGCGACGCTGCTTCATGCAGAGGTCCGCGAGCATGGCATTGACCTGCGCCTTCGTGCCGACGTTACGGGCTTTGAGGAGGCCGATGGCCGTGTGGTCACACATGTGGCGGGCGATGATTCCATTATGGCCGATATGGTGCTACTCGCTATCGGCGTTGCGCCCGAGAGCCATTTGGCAAAGAAAGCTGGTATCGAACTGGGCATCAAGGGCTCCATTGTGGTGAACGACCGCATGGAGACGTCTGCTCCTGACGTATATGCCGTGGGTGATGCCGTGCAGGTCAAGCATCAGGTGACGGGCGAAGACGCGGTGATTTCCCTTGCAGGCCCCGCTAATAAGCAGGGACGTATCGTCGCCGACGTGATTTGTGGCTTAGGCAGTCGCTATCAGGGCTCGCTGGGTTCTTCGGTAATCAAAGTGTTCGACTTGACAGCTGCGAGCACGGGCCTTTCTGTGAAGGCAGCGCGTGCGGCGGGAATCGATTGCGAGAACGTCGTGCTGTCACCTGGATCGCATGCGGGTTATTATCCCGGGGCCACGCCCATGACCATGAAAGTTGTGTTTGAGAGGGAAACCTTGCGTCTGCTGGGCGCGCAGATTGTGGGCATCGATGGCGTGGACAAGCGCATCGATGTGCTGGCGACGGCAATTCAGGCCGGTATTCGGGCCGATAAGCTCAAGGATTTGGATTTGGCGTATGCGCCGCCATATTCTTCGGCGAAAGACCCGGTGAACATGGCCGGTTTTATGATCGAAAACGTGGGCTCGGGCATGCTCAAGCAGTGGCATTGGGAGCAGGAACCTGATCTGCCGCGCGATGGTAGTGTGCAGCTGCTCGATGTCCGTATGGTTGGCGAGTATGACCGCGGACATATCGACGGCTTTGTGAACATTCCCGTCGATGACTTGCGTGCTCGCTCGGGGGAGCTTGACGTGACAAAGCCTGTTTATGTTATTTGCCAAAGTGGTCTTCGCAGCTACATTGGCTGCCGCATCCTCGCTCAGTACGGTTTTGACTGCTATAACTTCTCGGGTGGCTATCGCTTCTTTGCTGCTGTGACTAAAGACCATCGCGGTAGCGATAACGTGATGCCGTGTGGATTGGAAAAGTAAGGCCTTTTGAGCGGCGTGTATGACAATGACAAGATAGAGTAGGACAAACGCGTCGAATACGAACGGCGGAGGAGAGCGGGCGGGGTGCCTGCGCAGGAGAGGTTGCCGTCCATGCTGGATCTCAGAGATATTTGCAAAAGGTACGTTACGCAGTCGTTTACGCAGGTAGCGCTCGACAGCGTAAGCCTGTCTTTTCGCGATAACGAGTTTGTAGCCATCCTGGGTCCCTCGGGTTCGGGTAAAACTACGATGCTCAACGTCATTGGTGGACTCGACCATTTCGATTCCGGCGACCTGTTGATCGATGGCATCTCGACCAAGGACTTCAGCGACCGCGATTGGGATGCCTACAGAAACAATCGCATTGGCTTTGTGTTTCAGAGCTACAACCTCATTCCGCATCAGACCATTTTGGAAAACGTGGAATTGGCGCTTACGCTCACGGGCGTGGGGCATGCCGAGCGCCGCCAGCGTGCACGCAAGGCGCTTGAGGCAGTCGGTCTGGGCGAGCACGTTAACAAGCGCCCGAGCCAGCTATCGGGCGGCCAGATGCAGCGCGTGGCTATTGCCCGCGCCCTGATCAACGATCCCGAGATTGTGCTGGCTGACGAGCCGACCGGCGCCTTGGACTCAACGACATCCGTGCAGGTCATGGATTTGCTCAAGGACGTTGCGCGCGACCGTCTGGTCATCATGGTCACGCACAATCCCGAGCTGGCGTACAAGTACGCCACGCGCATCGTCACCCTGGCGGACGGCAAGATCACCGACGATTCAGATCCCTTTGATGCTGCCGAGGCCGCGCGTCGCGAGGCCAAGCCCACGCGCAAAACCTCGATGAGCTTTGTGACGGCGCTGGGGCTTTCTGCCCGAAACCTCATGACCAAGAAGGGTCGCACGGCCATGACGGCCTTTGCGGGCTCGATTGGCATTATCGGCATTGCGGCGATCCTGGCGCTGTCCAACGGCGTAAACGACTACATCAAAAAGGTCGAGGAGGACACGCTCTCGAGCTACCCGCTGACGATTTCCAAACAAGACTACGACCTGTCGTCCATGATGGGCGGCCATGGGGCTACCGATGAGGAGGCGTCCAAGGGCGAGGGCTCGTCCGATGACGCTACCGGTGGCAAAGCTAAGGGAACCGACAAGATCCCTGTGGTCACAGCCGTAAAGGACATGTTCGCAAGTGTTAAATCTAACGATATGACAAGCTTTAAGGCATGGCTTGACGACGACGGCGACGGTATCAATAAAGAGGTCAACGCTATCCAGTACGGCTACGGCGTGACGCCGGTTGTCTATCGTGCGGGCAAGGACGATGAGAAGCCTGTCCGGCTGGTGCCCAACGCTATGACCGAGGCCATGAGCGGCGGCGCAAGTTCGGCGGCAACGGTGAGCATGGATTCCATGGGAACCTCGGTCTTTAACGAGATGATTGACGACCAGAGCCTGCTCGACAGCCAGTACGATGTCGTCGCCGGCCATTGGCCCACGTCTGCCAACGAAGCCGTGATGGTACTTTCGAGCCGCGGCACGGTGGGCGACTACACGCTCTACAGCATCGGTGCGCTGGATATCGATGAGCTCAACGACCTGGTTAACAGCGCCATGACGGCCGATGGCAAGGTTGAGACGCCCAAGACCGGCGGCGACTTTACCTACGACGATGCGCTGTCCACGACGTTTAAGGTGCTGTCGCCGGCCGATGCCTATCGTAAAAACGAAGAGACCGGCATGTGGACTGACATGTCTGGCGACGCCGACTTTATGACGGCCAAGGTTGCCGACGGCATTGACGTGCGTATTGTGGGCGTGGTGCGACCTAACGAGACGGCCAATGCGAGTGCATTGTCTCCGGGCATTGCCTATACGCATGCACTGGCTCGCCAGCTTATGGAGCGTGCCGCCGATTCGCAGATTGTGCAAGAGCAGCTTGCCCACCCCGAGACGGATGTCTTTACGGGCAAGTCTTTCGACGAACTGCAAGGCGAGGCCAAGCAGGGCGTGGATCTGGGCAGTATGTTCAGCGTGGACGAGGCGACGCTCAAAAGTGCGTTCTCGTTCGATGCATCTGCGCTCTCGGGCGCGGCGGGCGGTGTCGACCTTTCTGGTATCGATTTGTCCGGGCTGAACATTGACCTTTCGGGCGTTGGTAAGGACATCGACTTTAGTGACATCATGGCCAAAGCGCCGGCCCCCGATTTCTCGGGTATCTTTGACGGTCTGGAACTTACGCCCGAGCAAATGCAGCAGGTGGGAACACTAGCCAACCAGCTGTTTGAGGGCTTTTTGCAGTCTGATCAGTTTAAGGCACTGACGCCCGATGATCTTAAGGACGCGTCAAAGCTTGCTGCCGCATTCTCGTCGTATCTTGAGAATGATGCCGCAGCCCAGCAATGCCTGGCTCAGCTCAGGGCGCTGGGCGGCGATGCCCTGGCCGAGCGCCTGCAGCAGGCGATGACCGACTATGTGCAAAAGCAGCTGGCTCCGTATCTGCAGCAGGCTATGGACCAGGTCATGAAGACGATCAGCGAGCAGATAGCGTCGACGGTATCGTCCCAGCTCAAGGCGGGCGCGGCAGGGCTCATGGGCCAGATGGCGACGCAGATGTCATCGAGTTTTGCCAACCTGGCGAGCGCTATGCGTGTGGATGCGAGCGCCTTTGCGCGTGCCATCCATTTCAACATGGACGCCGAGGACCTGAGTTCGCTCATGATGAGCTATGCCAAGGCGTCGAAGCTCACCTACGACAACAATCTGACCACGTTGGGCTATGCGGACGAGGCGGACCCTATCTCGGTCAAGATTTTCCCGCGCGACTTTGAGGCCAAGGAGCGCGTGCTCGATTACATCGATGCGTACAACAAGCAGGTCAAAGCTGCTGGACACGATGAGCAGGCAATCTCGTACACCGACTACATGGGCATCATCATGGGCTCGGTAACTGACATCGTGAACACCATCAGCTTGGTACTCATCGCATTTGTGAGCATCAGCTTGGTCGTCAGCTCCATCATGATCGGCATCATCACCTACATCAGCGTACTGGAGCGTAAAAAGGAGATTGGCATCCTGCGCGCGATCGGCGCGTCAAAGCGCAACGTGGCCAACGTATTCAATGCCGAGACCTTTATTGAAGGCCTCATTGCCGGCGTCTTTGCCATTGTCGTTGTGGTGCTCGTGAGCTTCCCGGTCAATGCCTGGGCGCTTGCGGTCAAACAGGTCCCCAATCTGATGAGCCTGCCCGTGCAGGATGCGCTGGTGCTCATCGCGATTTCGGTGTTGCTGACGGTTGTCGCCGGCCTGCTGCCAGCCCGCAGCGCATCCAAAAAGGACCCCGTGGAGGCCCTACGTTCCGAATAATGTGACAAAGGGACAGTCCCTTTGTCACATTGGGTGGCTTGTAAATCGAAGGTGAATGGTTTTCCCGAGAAGTGAACGAGCGGAAGCAGACCCCTGAAGCATTGACACTTTTGGTGTGCAATTTCCTGCGGTTTTGTCAGTCGAATCCTGCGGTTTTGACGTCTAAAAGTCTCAATGCTTCGGGGGTCCAAAATGGGTCGTTCACTTCTCAGGAAAAGTATTCACCTTCGATGGGCCTAGCTCGTTTTGCCCATCAGCGTGATGCGGATGCTTGGATGGGTGTACTCGTCAAACTCGTCCTCGGGATCCGTATCAAACGAATAATACGTTTTGACGGGCTCGTCACTCGTCCTCATAGAGATTCTCTCGTAGAGCGAACCGTTCAAAAAAGCCTGCCTAAACTCTTCGGGGAGCTTTTGCGGTGCTAGGAGCTCGGGGCTCACAGATTTGACGTCTACGGTTTGAACGGCAGAGGAAAGCTCGTCAAGGTCGAGCTCGATACGGGCGAGGTTGTCCTCGAGGCTCGCATTGGGGTCGACCTCTGCCGCGTAGCTCACTTCCGTGAGCGTTCCCTTGTTGTCAAAATCCAGGTACGTATAGGTCTTTTGGGTATCGGAGTCGCCGTCGTGCAGATAGCCGCGGACGTGATAGCCGTAATCTTGATATCGCTCGTAGGGGTCATCGGCGGACACGTACTCGCATGAGGGCTCTAATGCCTTGCGTGCGATGGCGATCTGCTCGGCCGCGGCCGCGGCGTTCTCCTGCATCTCGATGTTTCCCTGCGCCAGCTGCGGGATATAGGCGCCGCACACGATCGCGAGGGGCAGCGCCACAAGCGCGACGATCCACTTTTTTGCACGGGGGGTAGGCACGCCACAGGCCTCTGCCACGGCCTTTGCGTTGGCGAAGCTCTCGGCAAGCACATCTGCCGCGGTGGCGACGGCGCCTACGGCAGCGGCGACCTCTGCCGCGCCGCCCAGGTTGCGCGCGGTCTCGTTGTCACTGTTCCTGAGCAGGCGCGCGGCGGCCTGCGTGCCAACAACGCCTGCGATCTGTGCCGAGCGGTCTTTCTCGCTCTGCTCGACGGCGAGCCGGTACTGCATTTCCTTCCACTGCTTGCCACGCATGCCAAAGCGCGGGGCGAGAGCGCAGTAGCAGAATATAACGAGCTCGATGGCGGTGAGCACCAAGGCGGTCATCATGCCTGTCTCTTGGAAGCCTTCGTGATGGAAGACGATGTCGTCGACCATTTCGAAAGGAATGATCGATAAGGGCAGCACGAATGCCATGGCAAGCGCCGCGCCGGCAACCTTGGGGCAGATGCAGTATCGCTGGATGCGCTTGCGTTCTTGTTCGGAGAGTGTTGCCATAGCTGGTCCTTGGTGTCGTGGCGGTCATTACGGCGCGCGGCGCGCGGGATGTATCAGTCTGAGCTAGCGCTGGATAAGAACATAGAGCAAAATACTCAGCGCGATGAGCAAGATACCCGCGATGTTAAACATCAGCGTGGCAAAGTCGCCCACGATAGGGCGCTCGACATAGCTCTTGTCTGGGCTGCTGGGGTTGTAGTGCACAGTCATTTGGCTGCCGAGGGGCCAAAGCTGCTCTGCGAGAGTATCTAGGCGTGCGATGGGTCCTGTCTGTACGTGCAACCAGCCCTTGGCGTCTTCGTACGCCGCGCTTTGCGTGCGGACGGGGAGTCCCGACAAGCTTTTGGTCTTTACGCCGCGGAATTGTTTTCTCACGTGGTACCGCGTGCCGTCGACGGTGTACTCCAAAACGGGATACATTCTGCCTTCGCCCATAAAGCGGTGGTCAATGACCGTTCCCATGATCATAGCGGTGCAGGCCTTGGCTTTCCTGCGGGCGGCGGCTTTCATGAGCGTGCTCATTCCGATAAGCAGGATGCCGATGCCTCCAACCGAGATGAGCGCGAGCAGGGATATCTGCGACGTGGTCACGGCGTTCTCCTTTGGCGCGATACCGTCATATGTGACTCAGTATAGAGAATCCCGCCATCGATGAGTGCATGGTCATGCGGCTAAAGTGTCATGGCAGCTCGATGGGTTTGCCATGTCGGCTTGCCAGATGGTCCTGCCGAGCATACGATGCGCTGCCTGGGCGTTGGCAAGGATGCTTTTCGCGCCCGTCGCAATGGGACGTCTCTCCTTGCCATCACTGCTTTTTGCCTGATACCGAGCGCGTTTTCATGCATGTGGAATCGGTTTTAGCTGTTGGATTCAACTCTTATGGAATGCGTGCCCCTTACAGTCCTCGGATGGATTCTGCCAGTGACAATAGGGCACCTCGTTATGCGGCAGGAGACTGCCCCTTTGCCATATTGGGGCCCTTGCGAAATCGATGTCAAATACTTTTCCCGAGAAGTGAACGAGTGAAAACGGACCCCCGAAGCATCGGCACTTTTGGCGTGCAATTTCCTGCGGTTTTGCCAGTCGAATCCTGCGGTTTTAACGTCTAAAAATGTCGATGTTTCGGGGGCCCAAATACAGCCGTTCACTTCTCGGGAAAAGTATTAGACCTCGAGATGTAGACGGCGTTTGAGAGCAGCAGCAGAGTGTAAACCTGCTTGCAGCTCCTTTCACTGTTTGTCCTGCATCCCAAAGCGCGGTGCAAGGGCGCATTAGCAAAAGATGGTGAGTGCGATTGCGGGGAGTGTGATTGCGGAATACATTCCCGCTGGTTGGAAACCCTTTTGGCGAAATACGATGTCGTTGGTCATGCGGAGTGGCAGCCTCAGCAGACATACTGCGAACGCCATGACGAGGACAGTTGCTGCGATTTTGGGTATGTGCAGTATCACTGGATGCACTTCTTGGCATGTTCGGTGAGCTGCTGCGCGAAGCCCTCGATCCCCATCGTTTTCCGTCTGTGGCGTACACATGTCCCTGAGCGTAAATGATTAGCAGGCGTTTGTTCTTTGTGTGCGGTAACCGGAAATCAAGGAATAAGGCAAAGGGGCCGTTCCTGTGTCACATGTGTTGCATGTAAAAGCAAGGAAGTCGCAAGGAGTGGGGCGGGGATACCGGTATATGCCTCGGATACAATCGAATCCATGCTAGAAAGAGGCTCTGATGATTAAAAAATCATTTTTCAATCCGTTCTCGTCCCTGTTGCTTGCGCTGGCCGGTTTGGCTTTTTTGGTCGATGTCGTTCCGCAGGCGCAGGGCCAGACGGGGGTGTTTGCGCCTGCCGTGCTGTTTGTAATGTGGCTGGCCGGCGGCTTGGTGCGCCTGTTCTACGAAAATGAGGCCAAGCGCAGCTTTGATCGCCATATGTTAAAGGCGAGCCATGCGGCCGTTTGGAAACGTGTCGACGCATGCTGGGTCCAAGTCGATGCCGACCGGCTTGCACCCGGCGATGTGATTCGCCTGTACGCCGGCATGCTCTGTCCGGTCGATGCGGTTCTTGCCAAGGGCAATCACATTCTTGTTTCCGAGTCATCACTTACGGGCGAGAGCGGCCAGACTGCCAAGCGTGAGGGCGATGCCGTTCGCGCGGGGACGACGATTGTTGACGGCAAGGCCTCGGCAACCGTTCTTGCGAGTGCCGACAAGGAGGAGGCCGTGCCGCGTCGGCGCGTCCGCCCTGCCACGCAGTTTAATGCCGGGGCCCAGAGCATTTGCGCGGCTTTGGTCAAGTGCATGCTGATCGTGCTGCCGTTTGTCATCATGATTCGCGGCGTCGTGCTGGGCGACTGGACGCAAGCGCTGCTGTTTGCTTTGGGAACGGCCGTGGGCCTGGTTCCCGAAATGCTTCCGGTGGTTACGAGCGTCTGTCTGTCGGGCAGCGCCCGCCGCCTCAAAAGCAAACGGGTCATCGTTAAAAACGTCGACGCTATGGAGTCGCTGGGCTCCATGGACGTGGTGTGCGTAGACAAGACGGGTACGCTGACCGAAGACGCCGCAGTGCTGGAGTACTACACCGATATCCTGGGCAACGAGAGCGAGCAGACCCTCAACTTAGCGTATCTCGAGAGTGCGAATCAGGGAGTTGCCGCCAATCAACTTAACCGGGCTATTGCCGATGCGTGTGCCGCACCCGAGCTTTGCCTTGCTGCCAAAGATCTTGGCCGTGCATTTATCCTGCATGCGTCCGATCCCTTTGACCACGTTACCAAAGCGTCAGGCGTCAAGCTCGACGCTACGCCGGAGGCACTTGGGTGCTTGGGGCTGCCGGCTCGTCCCGATAGTCACCTGACCATTGTTAAAGGCGAGGTCGAGAGCGTTTGCGCGCATTGCGCCTGGGCGAACTTTAAAGGCGAGCTCGTTCCCATGAACGAAGAAGGGCGCCGGAGCGCGTACGAGGTTGCCGAGGACATGCGTGCCGATGGCATCAAAGTGCTCGCTGTCGCCTACAGTACGACGGCGGCAGGCTGGGACGGCCTGGTGCTGTGCGGTTTTCTGGGCTTCTTCGACCGGCCAAAGACCAGTGCCCGCGCTGCCGTTCGCTCGCTGTCCGATCTGTCTGTCGAGGTACGCGTACTGACCGGTGATTCGGCATCGGTCGCTCGTTCTACCTGTGCGCGCCTTGGGATTCCCGCCAGTAATGTCATCACGGGCGCCACGCTCGATGCCATGGAGGAGTCCGAGGCGCTTATCCAGGTGGGACGCACTCGCGTCTTTGCCGAACTCACGCCCGCGCAAAAGGCGCGTATCGTAGGGCTCATCCGGCTTTCGGGCCATACCGTCGGCTATATCGGCGACGGCGTGAATGACGTGCCGGCGCTCACGGCGGCAGACGTCGGCATCGTCGTGGATTCTGCCGCCGCCGAGTCCAAGAAGGTCGCCGACCTCGTGCTGCTTGAGCGCGACCTGGGCGTCGTTGCCGAGGGCGTGCGCGAGGGCAGGGCCTCGTTCGCCAATGCCTCCAAGTACATCCGCATCGCGTCAAGTTCTAACTTTGGCAATATCTGCTCGGTGGCTGCCGCCAGCATCTTTTTGCCCTTTGTGCCGGCGACCGCCACTCAGCTGCTTCTGCTCAACCTGCTTTACGACGCGACCTGCCTGGCGCTGTCGTGGGATAACGTTGACGTCGAGGAGATTTCTCGCCCCAAGGCATGGTCGGGCAAGGGCTTGGGCGGCTTTATGCTCCATTTTGGTTTTGCAAGCTCGGCATTTGACATCATCACATTTGCCATCTTGTTCTTTGGCGTGTGCCCTGCTGTATGCGGCGCATCTTTTATGGCACTGGATGCCGCGGGTAGGGCGGCCTTTATCGCCACGTTCCAAGCCGGTTGGCTGCTGGAGTGCGCATGGACCGAGTCTCTGGTGCTTTTGGTCTTGCGAACACGATGCGCTCGCGGGGCGGACCGTCCGCGCCGTCTGCTCGTGATGATGGTTGGCGTCATGCTTGTCGTGTCTGCCTTGCTCGCACTTGGCCCGGCGGTGCAGCTGATCGGCCTCGCCGCTTTACCGGCGTGGTATTTGGGCGTCGTCGCGCTGCTCAGCGTGCTGTACCTTGTTGTCGTTTCGGTCATCAAGCGGGTCTATCTGTCCCGTGCGAGCAGCTTGTTCTAGGGTGGTTCTATGCGAACGAACAGAACCAACATAGCGATCACGCCCGCCGAGGCCGCCGAGCTCAGCGGTGCGCTGTTCTCGTCCGGTAGTGCCGCCGCCCTTGAGCTTGCGCCCATATTTGCCGATATCGCGTCGGGCAGGCTCACGTCCGTTGAACTGATGCTCGCGGGCTCGCAGCCCGGTTCGGGCACAGAACCCATCGTTATCGATGGGCTGTCGATTGACCTGGCTTCGCGCACCGTGAAAGTCCTGGGGGCGCCCGTCTCGCTCACACCCAAGGAGTTTGACATCCTTGCCTTTTTGGCCACCAATCGGGGCACGGTCTTTAGCAAAGAAGAAATCTATCGGGCCGTGTGGCGGGACGAGTATTTGCTCGACGACAGCAACATCATGGCCTTTGTCCGAAAGATACGAAAGAAGATTGAGCCCGAGCCCGATAACCCGCGCTATCTGTTGACCGTGTGGGGCGTTGGCTACAAGATGACCGAATGACGCTTTGGCCTATTGCCGCTGCCGATCGAAAACAGCAGAACAATCCTTGCCGAATCGCAAGAAAGCCGCAAGAAACCAGCCATGTGCTGGGTCTTGCGGCTTTTCTATTCTGTGAACAGTCGCAGACGCGAAGGAGAGGTGAGGACCTTGAGCGGCAGTGACAGTACCGGAAGCGCAGGGCGATGTGCGCCGCCGCGGGCCCATCTTGTTAAGGACCGCCGCAGCTAAGTTGCTCTGCACGCAATCGATAGAACGGAGCGTAATAAGTGAAGATGTTAACCATGCATCGCGCGGCATCGACGGCTCAAGCGCAGCACGATTTGATTCGGCATCGTGCGGAGGGGCGCATCCAGTATGCGGCGACCATTCCGCTGACCGATGCTATGGCATGGGTCGGGTCCAACTTGGGTGGCCTGGACCGCGACGAGGTCGCACACAGCGAGGCGGACAACGGGCGCAACGTGGTCACGCGCGGCAAGAAAAAGTCGCTGGCCCGCAGGCTCGCAGATGCCTTCGTCAACCCCTTTACGGCAATCCTGTTTTTCCTGGCCATTATCTCGGCGGCAACGGACATGGTGTTTCCCTCCCTTTCGCTTATGGGAAGCACGCCGGAAGATTTCGATCCGCTGACCGTGATTATCATCACCACGATGGTGGTGCTTTCGGGCACGTTGCGCTATATCCAGGAGGCGCGTAGCGGCAACGCGGCCGAAAAGCTGCTCGACATGATCACGACGACCGTGACGGTCACTCGAAAGGATGCTCCCAAAAAGGAGATTCCCATCGACGACGTGGTGGTCGGCGACATCGTGCACCTTTCCGCTGGCGACATGATCCCCGCAGACGTGAGGATCATCGAGGCAAAGGATCTCTTTGTGAGCCAGGCCAGCCTGACGGGCGAGAGCGAGCCTGTCGAGAAGGTGCCCGCGACCTGCGCAGAATCCGACTCGGCAACGTCGTTCGAGAATATCGCCCTTATGGGCAGCAGCGTGATCTCGGGCAGCGCGACCGCAGTCGTCTTTAGCGTGGGCGAGCAGACCCTGTTTGGCTCCATGGCGTCGAGCCTTTCGGATGACGCCGTGGAGACCAGCTTTTCCAAAGGCGTCAATGGCGTCTCGTGGGTGCTCATCCGCTTTATGATGGTGATGGTTCCGTTCGTCTTTTTGATTAACGGCGTTACCAAGGGCGATTGGCTCGATGCCGGCCTCTTTGCCATCAGCATCGCCGTGGGCCTCACGCCCGAGATGCTGCCCATGATCGTCACCACGTGTCTTGCCAAGGGCGCAGTTGCCATGAGCAAAAAGCAGACCATCGTCAAGAACCTCAACTCGATTCAGAACTTTGGCGCCATGGATGTGCTGTGTACGGATAAGACCGGCACGCTGACACAGGACCAGGTGGTGCTGGAATATCACTGGAATATCAATGGCCAGGAGGATTTGCGCGTTCTGCGCCATGCCTATCTCAACAGTTATTTCCAGACGGGTTACAAGAACCTCATGGACCTGGCGATTATCAAGTGCACCGAGGAAGAGGAGCAAAACGACCCGAGTCTCACCGACCTTTCGGAGGCATATGTAAAGGTCGACGAGGTGCCGTTTGATTTTACGCGCCGTCGCCTTACCACCGTGGTGCGCGACCGCAGCGGTAAGACTCAGATGGTCACCAAGGGCGCTGTCGAGGAAATGCTCTCGGTATGCTCGCATGTCGAGATCGATGGTGCGGTTCGCGTGCTGGACGACGAGGTACGCAGGCGTATCCTGGCAACGGTCGCCGATTTAAACGACGACGGTTTTCGTGTGTTGGCGATTGCGCAAAAGTCCAATCCTTCGCCGGCCGGTGCCTTTAGCGCCGAGGACGAGTGCGATATGGTCCTGATCGGCTATCTGGCGTTTTTGGATCCGCCCAAAGAGTCGACGGCCGATGCCATCGAGGCGCTGCGCAACCATGGTGTCGTCACCAAGATTTTGACCGGCGACAACGAGAAGGTCACGCGCACCATCTGCAAGCAGGTGGGGCTGCAGGTCAACAACATGCTGCTGGGTAGCGACATTGCCACCATGGATGATGCGGAGCTCGCTCGTCGTGCCGAGGACGTGCAGGTGTTTGCCAAGCTCACGCCCGACCAAAAGGCACGCGTCGTCTCCGTCCTGCGCGACAACGGGCATGTTGTGGGCTACATGGGTGACGGCATCAACGATGCCTCGGCCATGAAGTCGTCCGATATCGGCATCTCGGTCGATACCGCCGTCGACGTTGCCAAGGAGTCGGCGGACATCATCTTGCTTGAGAAGGACCTGATGGTGCTCGAGGAAGGCATCGTCGAGGGGCGTAAGACCTACGCCAACATGATCAAGTACATCAAGATGACCGCGAGCTCAAACTTCGGCAACATGTTTAGCGTGCTTGCCGCGTCTGCCCTGCTGCCGTTTTTGCCCATGATGAGCATCCAGCTGATTCTGCTCAACTTGATTTATGACTGCAGCTGCCTGGCGATTCCCTGGGATAACGTGGACGAGGAGTTCCTGCGCGTGCCGCGTACCTGGGATGCGTCGAGTGTCGGCAGGTTCATGATCTGGATCGGGCCCACCAGCTCCATCTTTGACTTTATGACCTATATCTTTATGTATTTTGTCTTCTGTCCGCTGTTTGTGAGCCACGGCGTGCTGTTTAACGATCTTGCGCACGTTTACTCGGGCGCTGCGCTGGAGCAGATGCAGCTGGCATACATCGCGCTGTTCCAGGCCGGTTGGTTTGTCGAGTCCATGTGGAGTCAGACGTTGGTCATTCATATGATCCGCACGCCCAAGCTGCCGTTTATTCAGAGCCGTGCCTCGGCGCCGGTGATGCTGCTCACGATGACGGGCATCGCGCTGCTCACGGCGATTCCGTTTAGCCCGCTTGGGCCTACGTTGGGCCTGGGTGCCCTGCCCGTTGAGTACTTCCTGTTCCTGATCCCGTGCATCTTGCTGTATATGGCGTTGGCAACAAGCCTTAAGAAGGCCTATGTCAGGCGCTATGGCGAGTTGCTGTAACAGGGGATTTGACATGAGAGGAGCGTTCGCATGAATTGGACGCAGATTTGGATTGACCTGTTTGGCACCTCGGAGTGGCTCGGCCTGAATATGGGCTTTTGGGTGGCCAACGGCGTGGTGCTCATCATCGTCGTCATTATGAACGTCGTCTTTTGGAGCATGAAGCCGCTGCCGAAGGACGAATAACGTGCATGGGGCCGCTTGCGTTGCTGTGCCAAAATAAACACTCGAATGATGATTTGCAGATGTGACAAAGGGACTGTCCCTTTGTCACATTGATGTGAGAGTGGATGTCGATGTACTTATCGCTGGCCCCCATGGAGGGGATTACCGGGCATGTGTTCCGTCGCGTGCATGCGGAGTGTTTTGGTGCGCTCGATTGCTATTACACGCCGTTTTTGCCGCCGCCGCGCGTGGGCAACCGCTTTGGCGGCAAGGCGTTTAAAGAGGTCGATCCTGCCAATAACCAGGGGCTTAACGTGGTGCCTCAGCTGATGTCCAAGAACGCGGACGAGTTTGTGTGGGCGGCGCAGGTGCTCGCCGATATGGGTTACCGCGAGGTCAACCTCAACCTTGGCTGCCCCTCGGGTACGGTTGTCGCCAAAGGCAAGGGCTCGGGCTTTCTGCGCAACCTGGATGAGCTCGAGGTGTTCCTGAGCGACGTGTGCGAGCGCTCGCCGCTGACCGTCTCGGTCAAGACCCGATTGGGATTGGAAAGCGATGATGAATACGAGCGTGTGCTCGACCTCTATTGCCGCATGCCGCTGGCAGAGCTGATCGTGCATCCGCGCGTGCAAAAGGACCGCTATACGGGCTCGCCGCGCAAAGAGTTTTACGGCGAGACGCTGGAGCGGGCGCCGTTTCCCGTGGCCTATAACGGCGACATCTTTGATCTTGAGGATATGGACGCGCTGGTGGAGGCCTATCCCGGCACGCGCCATGTAATGCTGGGACGCGGCCTGCTTGCGAACCCCGCTCTGGCTCGCATGGTCAACGGCGGTCCCGCTGCCACGGCAGCCGAGCTGCAGCGTTTCCACGACACGCTGTTTGCGGCCTATGCAGACGAGATTGGGGGCAACGCGGTCTTTCGCATGAAGGAGTGGTGGTTCTACGCCAAATGCGCCTTCGCCGATCCCGCGACCGTTCACAAGCTCGTTCGCAAGACCAAAAAGGTCGACGAATACCGCGCCGCCGTCGATCGCGTCTTCCGCGAACAGCCACTTGCGCCCATAGCCCGCTTTCACGGCTAGTTAGTCATTGGGGACGTTCTTTAACGACTATTCATTTAAGTACGTCCCCAATGAGTGCTAGAGCAGGTTCTTCTGCACCCACGCGATGATGTCGCTTGATTCGTAGAGCGGTTTGCCATCGATGAACAGGCAGGGAACCTGGCGTTTTCCGCCGACGGCGATGAGTGTCTGCTCGGCTTCGGTATCGGTCGAGATATTGCGCTCGGGAATGGTCACGCCGTTATCGGCCAGGAAGCGCTTGACCTTTATGCAATACGGGCAGCCGGTCATAACGTAGAGCACGAGCTCGTGATCAGTAGCCATGGGTCTCCAATCGGTTGAGGTTTCGATTGAAATACCCAAAGCCGCCGCGGTCTATGCGCGCGTCAACGACGACTCGATCGCCTGAACCAGAAGCGCCGTGGCGCCGGCGCCGCAGGGCTTGTCGTAGTAGTCGATAAAGCGCTGATCGGCGAGGTAGCCGTGGGCGAGCCCCAGATATGCCTCGTCTTGGGGCTCGCTTCCCCAGTTGAGGCTAATCCAACGGCGATGCATCGCAACAAGTTTTTGGGCCTCGGTGCTCTTGGGATCCCCGTCGCCCATGGCAATCGAGAGCTGACCCAGAATAGCGCGTTCAAGTTCTTTCATGTCGTTCCATGTCTGAGGATCCATGTCCAGTAACGTTTCGTTTGCTGCATCGATAGCCTCATCGCCATAGCGCGCCCGTGCCTCGGCGCCGTAGCGCTCCTCGTTTTCCTGCACGGTACGCCAGCGCTCCAGTTGCGGCAGCACGGCACCCATGAGCGAGACAGCCTCGTCGAGCGACATGCCGGTGTTTTGCGCCAGGCGCGGAGCGCAGTCCTCGATCATTGCCTCCATCGTGGTCTCGTAGGTGTACTTGCCGTGGTCGTAGCACCACTTGCAGTAATGGTCGGTCGTGGCGCCGTGAGCATCGGTACCGCAGTCGTCGGGCGTGAGTATCATGCCGCAGCTCTGGCAGTAGTGCTCGGGCATTTCGAGCAGGTGAGACAGGGGCTCGCCGGTTACAGCGGCAATGAGCTTCATCATGTCGATGCCCGGTGTGACCTCACCGCGCTCCCAACGGCTGATGGCTTGGCGTGTGACGAAGAGCTTGGCGGCGAGCTGCTCTTGGGTTAGGTGATGGGCGCGACGGGCAGCGATGAGCTTTTCTGCGAAGGCCATAACGGCTCCTTTCTGCTGGTTGATGGCTTTAAGCATACGCGGCGGCTGGCACCCTTCCAAGCAACCGTTGGTTGCATGCAGATGGCAGTGAGATGGAATCGCGACCCTTCACCCGCACGCCTGTGCCGTACAATGACCGGCATGGAACCTATCGCACGCATACATACCGACCTGCCGCAAAAGTTCGGCATTCCGCGCAACAGCTTTTTGGCGCCTCATCTGCAGGGGCGAATCGTCTTTGAGCCGGAATTTGCCTCCAACGCGGCAGTTGAGGGCCTGGACTCCTTCTCTCACCTATGGCTGCTCTGGCGCTTTGAAAACGGAACGCCCGGCGGCACGGCCGAAGACATCGCCGCCGATGCCAAGACGCAGGACAGGTCCGGAACCAACGCAAAATGGTCGAAAACCGTGCGCCCGCCGCGTCTGGGTGGAGCCGAGCGCGTGGGCGTGTTTGCCACGCGCAGTCCGTTTCGCCCTAATCCCATCGGGCTCACCTGCGTCAAGCTCGATCGTGTTGAGCTTACCGACGATGGCCCCATCATTCATGTGCTGGGGGCCGACCTGCGCGACGGCACGCCCATCTACGACATTAAGCCCTACATTCCGTTTGCGGACTGCCACCCGGATGCAACGGGCGGCTGGATTGAAGACGCGCCGTGGCAAGAGCTCGACGTCGAGTTTCCGCAAGTGCTGCAGGATATGGTCCCGCCTGAAAAGCTCCCCGGCTTGATCGAGGTGCTCCGCCAAGATCCGCGCCGTGCGGGCAGCAAACACGAGCCAAACCGCGTTTACCATTTGGCTTACGCTGGGCTCGACATATCGTTTACGGTCGACGGAACCAGGTTGACGATAACCGCCATCAACGACGCGCGAGACTAACCAGCTACTCGTCCGCACCCGTCAAATTAAGCGCCAAACCCCGCGCCAAAACCGCTCACGCTGTTGGACAATAACGCCTACCAAAACAATCACTTTGCATGGGAGCTCAGCATGAAATACGACTTTAGCTCGCTAATCGACCGCCATGGCATGGACTCTATCGCCGTTGACTCCTGGGGTGAGATTCCCGGTATGGCTCCGAGCGCACCCGACGAGGGCTTCGACCGCATTCCCATGTGGGTAGCGGACATGAACTTTGCCACGGTGCCCACGGTCCAGGAGCACATCATTCAGCGCGCCCAGCACCCCATGTTTGGCTATTTCAATCCGCGCGACGAGTACTTCGACCGCATCATCGAATGGCAGAGCCGTCGCAACGGCGTTAAGGGCCTGCTCCCCGAGCATATCGGCTACGAGAATGGTGTGCTGGGCGGCGTCGTGTCGACCCTACGTGCGTATGTCCAGCCGGGCGATGCGGTGCTGGTTCACAGCCCCACCTACATCGGCTTTACCAAGTCCATCGAGGCCGCGGGCTACCGCATTGTCCACAGCTCGCTTAAGCTCGACGATCAGGGCGTGTGGCGCATGGACTTTGAGGACATGGAGCGCAAGCTCGCCCAAGACCATATCCATGCTGCGGTGTTCTGCTCGCCGCACAACCCTTGCGGACGCGTATGGGAGCGCGACGAGATCGAGCGCGCCATGGATATCTATCGCCAGCACGATTGCGTGGTGATCTCGGACGAGATCTGGTCCGACATCATCCTGCCCGGTCACAAGCATATTCCGACACAGTCGGTGAGCGAGGATGCCCGCATGCGCACGGTCGCCCTCTATGCGCCGAGCAAGACGTTTAACCTGGCGGGTCTGGTCGGCAGCTATCACATCATCTATAACGAGACGCTACGCGACCGTGTGTGCGCCGCGTCCAACAAGACCCACTACAACGAGATGAATGTCCTTTCGATGCATGCGCTTATCGGCGCCTACCAGCCTCAGGGCTACGAGTGGGTCGACGAGCTCAACCAGGTCATCCAGGGCAACATTGATTTCTTCTGTGATTACGTGGACGAGCATTTTAGGGGCGTAACCTATTCGCGCCCGCAGGGCACGTACATGGTGTTCCTGGACTGCACCGAGTGGTGCCGCGAACATGGCCGCGATATTCAGTGGCTGCTCGACGAAGGCGCGCGTGTGGGCGTGGGGTATCAGGACGGCCGCCCGTTCCACGGGCCCTGTCACATCCGCGTGAATCTGGCACTGCCGCTTTCGCGGGTAAAGGAGGCGTGTGAGCGCCTGGACCGCTACGTTTTTAATGCACAGTAAGCGAGCGCTGTATGCGGGGCTTTTCTGCCAGGTCGGCTGGAAATCCCCGCATGGTAAAGCATCGGTAACCATTGGCGCTCGCGTGGTTTCGTCTGCTATTATTTCACCGATTTAGTCTGTAAACAGGATTGTCTGGAGCTCGATGAAAAGGCCTCGTCGCTCGGTCGCCATATCGTTGTTTGTTGCGCTTGCAGTGGTGGGCGCCTTTGTCGTAGCGATAGCTGGCTGTTTTGGATCGAATGACGGAACCCCGACGTCTGCAGTAGAAGGCCCAGCCGAAGACGTCAAAGAGGACAACCTTAAGACGCTCAACGTTGGCAGCGATCTCTATCCACCGTTTGTGTATAGCGACGAGTACGGCGATATTGTCGGCCTGGATGTCGAGATTTTGACCGAGGCTTTGGGCCGCATTGGTTACAAGCCAAAGTACCAGCTGATCGACTGGGAAAAGAAGAAAGAGCTGCTGGCGAGCGGCGAGCTCGATTGCGTCATGGGTAGCTTTAGTATGACGGGTCGCGAAAGCGAGTATCGCTGGGCCGGCCCGTACCTTGCGAGCCGCCAGGTGGTCGCGGTCGATCCCGAGAGCGATATCTACACGCTCGCCGACCTTGAGGGTAAGGTCGTGGCGGTCCAGTCCACCACCAAGCCCGAGTCGATTCTGCTCAATCGTACCAGTGAAAACGTTCCGCAGATCAAGGAGCTCTACAGCTTTTCGGACCGCTCGTACCTGAACCCGGCGCTCGTCGAGGGCCTGGTTGATGCCATCGCCGCGCATGAGTCCTCGCTGCTTACTTACGAAAAAGACTATGGCGTGACGTATCGCATTCTGTCTGAGCCGCTGCTGGAGGTTGGGTTGGGCACCGCTTTCGATCTCAACGACGCACGCGGCATTGACGTTAAGCTCACCCATGCCTATCAAGAAATGCTTGCCGATGGCACCATGGAACGCCTGGTGTCAAAGTACTTTGATGACCCTTCGCCGTTTTTGAATGTGGAGGGCCTGTCATGATTGATGCGTCCGATCACACCGCTCAGGAGCGGGGCGATCGTTCGGCACGGGAATGGCTCATCGTCGTCCTGTTGGGGATAGCGCTCTCGATTGTTGCCGGCGTGACGAGCTACGCCTACACGACAGCTCAGGCCGAGCAGCGCTTTGCCGACGTTGTCGATTACGTGGCGACGCAGAGCCTTTCCTACGACGCGTTCAACAACGCCTATGCGACCAAAAACCTGATTCGCGTTATGGAGATTGCCGGAGAGGCGGCGCGCAATATCGAGCGCGACGGCTCGGTGGATAACGCTACGCTGGAGCAATATGCTGACCAGTTTAATGTGACAGCGCTGATCGTGACGGACGCATCGGGCAACTTGGTGTCCGAGTCCTCGACGGATAACGTGAGCTACGAGTCGCTCGCCGCGAATCTCAAAGAGACGCCTGTGCTGGAGGTGGCAGCCCATCCGCTTAAGTCCTATACCGCTCGCATTACGCTTGCGGACGATTCGGTCGCAGACATTGGCTGCGTGGCCCGGCGGGACGGTGAGGGCATCGTTGTCGCGGTGAGGCACCAGAGCGCCAAGGCGGTCGCGAGCAATACGCTCAAGTTGCAGAGCTTGCTCGATGGTTATGAGACCATCGATAGCGGTAACATCGTGATTGAAAACGACGGTAAGGTCGTTGCGACCAACGCTGTTGAGCCCGCCGTGTCAGGCGTGTTCGATTTGCCTGCGACGGATGCCATCGTTGTCAACGGCATTAAGGAGCGTTGCCTGGCTGGTAAGGTCAGATTGGTCAACGACAGCGGTGAGTGGTATCTGGGCACATTTGGTAAAGCGCGCGATTTTTACGTGTACACCTATGCTCCCGCGCAGCGTTACTTTGAGGTTGTTGCCGCTGTTGTTGCCAGTGTGTTGGCACTCTACGGCGGTGTTATAGCCACTGTTGTGTTGGTGCGCCGCCGCGCCGAGAGCCAACGCTTTGCCGACCTGTTGCAGCAGGAGCGCAACTATGGCGACAAGCTGGCAAAAGCGGCGCGCGAAGCTTCGTCTGCCAACTCTGCAAAGACGGAGTTCCTGCGTCGCATGAGTCACGACCTGCGCACGCCCATCAACGGCATTCGCGGTATGGTCGAGGTGGGCAATGCCAACGCGGACGACTTGCAAAAGCAGACTGAGTGCCGCTCAAAGATCTGGACGGCGTCGGGACTGCTGCTCGACCTTGCGAACGAGGCGCTCGATATGAGCCGCTTGGAGAGCGGGCAGGTCGACCTGAATCTCGTGCCTACAGATATGGTGGCCCTCAACCGTGAGGTGTGCGATATTCTGGAGCGCCAAGCCGAGGAGCGCCTGGTGACAATTATCTGCGACCAACGGACTCTTGATCATCCCTATGCCCGGGTGAGCGTGACGCACCTCAAGCGCCTGTTGCTCAATATTGCCGGTAATGCCGTCAAGTACAACCGCCAGGGCGGCTATGTTCGCCTGACATGCCGCGAGGTGGAGCCGGTGGACGGTGTCCCCGTCTATGAATACACGATCGCCGATAACGGCATTGGCATGAGCGAGGAGTTTCAACAGCACCTCTACGAGCCGTTCAGCCGCGAGGAACAACAGGTGGAAGGTGCTTCATCGGGAACTGGCCTGGGCGCGTCTATTGCCAAGCAGTTGGTCGAGCTTATGGGCGGAACCATGAGCTTTACGAGCGCCTTGGGGCAGGGGACGACGTTTACCATTTGCCTGCCGTTTGAGAAGTGCAAGAGTTCCGAGATTCCCCAGGCAGTTCGCGTGGATGCAGGCGACAGCGACGTGCTCCAGGGCCTGCGCGTTTTGCTCGTAGAGGATAACGACCTGAATGCCGAGATCGCACAGTTTACGCTCGACCGCGCCGGTGCCGTCGTGACACATGTCAAAGATGGCGAGTCTGCCGTCGAGACGTTTGCCGCGAGTGCGCCGCACGAGTACGACGTGGTATTGATGGACATCATGATGCCCGGCATCGATGGCCTTGAGGCCACGCGTCAGATTCGAGCGCTCGATCGCGAGGACGCCGCGACCACGCCGATTATCGCCGTGAGCGCCAATGCCTTTGCCGACGACCGTAGGCTTTCGCGCGAGGCGGGCATGAACGCGCATCTGAGCAAACCCGTGAGTTCTCAGGATCTCGTTGAGGCGCTTGCGCACATGGCCGCCGCTTCGTAAGCATATGGCCCGGTTCCAAGGTGGGTTGGAACCGGGCCATATCGCTATTTGCAAGACCTGCTTTTAGGCTTACTTTTCATGGATCTGCTTGCCGCA
The DNA here is from genome assembly GCA_958413765.1 of uncultured Collinsella sp. Classification (GTDB taxonomy): domain Bacteria; phylum Actinomycetota; class Coriobacteriia; order Coriobacteriales; family Coriobacteriaceae; genus Collinsella. Next base: position 22,508 of record CATYVH010000001.1, on the reverse strand, counting down.
AAGATGCTCAATCGAAATCTCGTAGAGTTGGACGCCCTTGATGTCTTTGGCGATTTCCTCCTCGACTTCTTCGGCGGAAGGGTAATACTTAAGCGCGAGCTGGCGGACTTTGTCCTCGATAAACGCGGGGGCCTCATCTACCAGACGGCAACGGCCAAAGACCACGGTACTCATAACATAGGGAGCCCAGTCACCGTCCTTGTACCACTCGTTGCCGTAAACGGTAAAGCAGACTTTGTCATCACGCCTGAGTGAATCGACCTTGTGGCCAGCCTTGGCGCCATGGAAATAAATCTTGTCGTGCTCGGTGTCAAAGAAGTAGTTGACGGGAATGGCGTATGGGTAGCCATCATCGCCGTTAACGGCAAAGACGCCGCGCTTACAGGTGGCCAGCAGCTCGCGCGCCTCCTTGTCGGTGATGGCACGTTTCTTTCGGCGTAAGGGTCTAAACATCGTCGGCTTCCTTTCTAACTGTGCATGGCAGTTGGGCACAAACTATAGCGAAACAGTTCCGTTTTGCTTGATGCGGGCGAGCATGCTTTTGAGCTTGTTAAAGTCGAGCGGTTTGGGCAGATGGGCGTTCATGCCGGCATCGTGTGCCGCCTTGGCGTCCTCGGCAAAGGCACTGGCGGTGAGCGCGATGATGGGGATGTCGGCTGCATCGGCCTTCTCGCTCAGACGAATCGCGCGAGTTGCCTCGTAGCCATCCATACCCGGCATCATGATGTCCATCAGGATCGCATCGAAGCTGCCGGCGGGACGACTAGTGTATAGTTCGACCGCTTCTTTGCCGTCGGCGGCGCGAGTTACGACGATGCCTTCGCTTTCGAGCAGGGCCTGGGCAATTTCGGCATTGAGCTCGTTGTCTTCGGCCAAAAGAACGTTCATGCCGGCAAGCGAGCAGCTGATCGCCTGCTCTTCCGCACCTTCTCTTGCCTGAGGGTTCTTGTCGATATCGAGCGGAATCTGGACGTTGAACGTACTTCCCACGCCGACCTCGCTCGAAATCTCAATCGTGCCGCCCATCATGTCTATGAGCGATTTGACGATCGGCATGCCCATGCCAGTTCCCTGAAATTTACTGCGGGCATCGTTGCCCTCTTGGGCAAACGGTTCGTAGATGTGCTTAAGAAACTCGGGCGACATGCCGATGCCGGTGTCCGAGACGCTAAAGCAGAAGAGCACCTGGCTATCATCGATCGGTTTAATCTGCGATGTAAAAGCGACAGTTCCGCCATCTTTGTTGTACTTGATGCTGTTGTCGAGCAGGTTGATGATAATCTGACGTACATGAGTGGGGCTTCCCATTACATGTGGATTGCAGAGGGGATGTGCGCTTTGATCCTGCATCGTAATATTGCGATCGGAAGCGCGGAGCTTGCACAGAACAATTGCATCGTTGCAGAGATCTTCGAGGTTAAATGAGACATGCTCAAGCGTTAGCTTTCCATTTTCAATCCTGCCCATTTCTAGAATGTCGTTGATGAGTGAGAGCAGATGGTTGGCGGCGATTCGCGCCTTGGCTCGGTTTTTACGGGCGGCATCGACATCGTCTTCGTGCAATTCTTCAATTTCGATGAGCCCTAGAATGCCGTTGAGCGGCGTGCGGATGTCATGGCTCATGCGGGCGAGAAAGGCCGTTTTGGCCGCATTGGCGGCGAGTGCCTTGTTTTGCTCTACTCTGGCTCGCTGCAGGGCCCAGGTTAGAACCGCTACCCCAGTCAACAGTACACCGACGATGATGACGACAATCGAACTACGATGACGATATATAAACCTGAACGCGTCTGATTCCTGTGCGCTATACGACGTAGAGGAATAATTGCTCGCAGAAAGCGATTCTCCGGCGTTGATGATGCCCTTGTTGACGATACTCAATAATTCGGGATTTCCGCGTTGCATAAGGCAAGAAAGTTCGGCCGTGCGTGAGAGTTCCTGTATCTCGTAGTCTCTGATATCGTAGCTATCTCGGATGGTTTCCAGCCGTGCGTTGGGAACAACGATGCAGCTTGATCTTCCGTCCTTAAGGGCAGAAAGCATGTCGTCTGCAGACGGATACTCGGTTACATTTGCATTTGGAAACATAGTTTTTAATTCGCTGCGGTTGACGATGGAAAACCCTGTGCAACAGATATTGCGGAGATCCTTGTTGAGATCGCTGGTGGCGTGGATGGCGGTAAGAGAGATCGTTCCCATCGAAATCGATTGAACGGTCCCCATTTGCTCGGCAAGCCAGTAGTCGCGAAATGCCGGTAGGGCGATGTCGATATTTCCCTTTGAGAGCGCTTCCGTCATTTGCTGGTTGCTTGAAAAAGCGAGCGTGTGTACGGTAATGCCAAATTTGTCGTGGAGCGTCGTAACGAGTGAGACGAGTGACCCTTCCATTTCTCCGTTTGCATCTTGGTTGCAGAAGGGGAGATTGTTGTTGAGATAACCAAGTGTAAGCGTGTTGTTATTGGCCGTGAGCCACGACCGTTCGGAGTTGGTAAGTGATGCGGATCCGCTATTTTGCGCCGAGTAGTTGGATTTGACTTCATCGTTGTAGCGCGGGTTGGTGCGGTTGATTGCCGCCATGGCCGAGTTGATGTCGTTCATCAGATCGGGGCGGCTTTTGGGGACGGCAAAATAGTAGTCGCTCGAGCCTACGTAGAACATGGGCGACGCATCGGGCGACGAAATGGTGTCGTTCATGATGACGGCGTCGACCTCGCCGTCTGAAAGTGCCTCAAAGAGGGCGCTGCCGGTGTCGATTTCTTTATAGGTACAGGTGACGCCTTCGTTGGCGAGCCACTGCTGGCCGACGAAGGTTTGCATAACGCCAGAGTTGCAGCCGATGGTGAGGCCTTGGAGTGCCTGGGGGTCACCCTTGGCCAGATCGTCGCGATCGGGCTTGGCGTAGATGTAGTAGCGCTCGGTGCCCTCGGGGTTTGAGGAAAAGAGTAACTTTTGCTCGCGTTCTACTGAATGCGAGATGTTGGGCATGAGGTCGATTTCGCCCTTCTCGAGCATGTCCATGAGCTCGGTGAAGGTGCCGGACACGTATTCGTACTGCCAGCCAGGGGTGTAGTACGAGAGGGTCTGGAGGTACTCGTAGCCCCATCCCGAGAGGCGCTCGCCCGGTGTGCCTTCCTGGAACCCCTCGTTGTTGACAAGCCAGCCGACGCGGACTGTCTTGATCTGCTGGTCTGAGTCAGCGGCAAAGGCAGGTGCGGGCAGGACGGCGCTCAGTACGGCGAGCGCGGTAAGCGCGACGGCTAGGGCGCGATATAGAGCTAAGCGAAGGACGGCGGAAGGTTTCACATGCAATCCCATCGAGTCGAGATAATACCGCATAAGGATACCAGCTCAGCCACCCTAACACCCGGCAGATGGGTAGTCATTGGGGACGTTCTTAAACGACTAGTCGCTGGGGACACTCTTTGCCGGAGTTGGCACTTGGGGACGTTCCCAATCTGTTCGACACAAAAGGAACGTCCCCAAGTGCCGGATGTGCGACAATACCGAGCAACGTGATGGGGCGTCTGAGAAAAGGGGTCGCGATGAACAAGTTGAGGACGCTTGCCGACGTGTTGCGCCAGGCTGGCTTTGCGCGTATCACCGGCCTGTTCCTTATCTTCTACCTGCTGTGCTCGACGGCCGTCTGGCTGTCCGACCCTGCGACCCTTACGTTTGGCGATGGCCTCTGGTTTAGCTTTGAGACCGTATCGACGATCGGCTTTGGCGATATCCCGGCCGAAACGCCCGTTGCCCGCGCTATCACCGTCGTTTTGAGCGTCATCAGCATCTTCTACATCGCCATGCTCACGGGTGTGGCGGTGAACTACTGCAATACGCTCATTAAACTGCGCCAAAAGGACACCATGGCGCGCTTTATGGATGATCTTGAGCATTTGGAAGAGCTCGATCGTGACGAGCTCGTTGACCTGTCGCGCCGCGTGCGCGAATATCGCCGACGCCAACGCTAGGGCGGGCGCCGCGCGTTACGATAAGGGGGACAAAATATGAATATCACCGTGTATCTGGGCGCCAGCGTCGGCAATGACCCGGCGTTTCTGCCTGCGGTGCAAGAGCTGGGCAACTGGATTGGCTCCAACGGGCACGCGCTGGTATACGGCGGGTCCAAATCGGGCCTGATGGGCGCGCTCGCCGATAGCGTGCTCGATGCCGGCGGGCGCGTGACCGGTGTTGAGCCGAGCTTTTTTATCGAGGCCGAGTTTCAGCACGATGGTATCGATGACCTGATCGTGACGAGCGACATGGCCGAGCGCAAGGCCAAGATGATCGAGCTCGGCGATGCGTTTATCGCCTTTCCGGGCGGCACGGGCACACTCGAGGAGATCGCCGAGGTCATGTCGGCCGTATCGTTGGGGCATCTGAGCACGCCGTGCATTCTGTATAACTTGGACGGCTACTACAACGACCTCAAGTCGCTGCTCGAGCATATGATCGATAAGGGCCTATCGAGCCTGCAGCGCCAGCAGGGCATCTACTTTGCCGATGACCTGCGCGAGATCGCATCGATTATCGGCAGCTAGGCTTTGGGTCTGTCGCGCATGCGGCACCCAACGGCGCCCTTCGCGGCGTAGATGGTTGGCCTGCCTGCGTTGCGCTCGTCTTACAATAAAACGTATCTTTGTCGCTTCTGACCACGGGAGGTCCCGATGGATAACCTGGCAAAACCCAAAAACCGTGCGCTGTTTTTAGTGAGCGTGGCTGTGACCGGTGCGTTTGCTGGTGCCGCGGTCTGGCTGTTTTTCTTTGCGATGGAGCACGGTATCGACTATCTATGGACCGAGATCCCGCATATGCTGGGCGTCGCTTCGCCCGAGCTCGCGAGCGGTCCGTTCGGTTTTTTGCCGTATCCGTTTTTCGTCTGTCTGCTGGGTGGCCTGCTGATCGGTCTGTACGAAAAGATGACGGGTGCCAAGACCGATGACCTCAATCAGGTGATGGCCAAGGTTAAGCGCGACGGCCGCTGCCCGTACGACAACCTGGGCAAGCTCTCGCTCGCGGCATTGCTGCCGCTGCTGTTTGGCGGAAGCATTGGACCGGAGGCCGGCCTGACCGGCGTTATCGCGGGCCTGTGCAGCTGGGTCGGCGACCGCATGCGTCGCTTTGGCGCCGAGTTTAGGCAGCTCACGCTGCTGGGTACTCAGGCTGCCCTGACGGCGCTCTTCACCGCACCCGTCTTTGGCTTTGTGGCGCCGCTCGCCGGTAGCGCTGACGGCCAGGGCGCTAACGACGACGAGGACTCTGAGTCCGATGAGATCACCATCAAGCTGCCCAAGGCGCAAAAGACCGTGGTCTACGGCATCGCAATTGCCGGCGGCCTGGGCACCTATCTGCTGCTCGGCCAGCTTATGGGCGGAGGTATGGGTATGCCGAGGTTCGAGGCTGCCCGGGTGGGCAACCTTGAGCTTGCCTGGCTTATTCCCCTGGCACTCATCGGTACGGCCTGCGGCTGGCTGTACTTTGTCTCGGAGCACGCGAGCGAGGCGTTGGCCCACACCATAGGGGAGCGCCCTGTCGTCAAGGCCATGCTAGCCGGTCTGGCGCTCGCCATCTGTGGCACGGTCCTGCCCTACACCATGTTTGCCGGCGAGACGCAGACCGACGTGCTCATGGAGACCTATATGACCATCCCCGCCGGCGTGCTTATTGCAACCGGGCTTGTGAAGGCCATGCTGACTCCCGCGCTTATCAACATGGGCTGGCGCGGCGGTCACTTCTTCCCCGTCATCTTCTCGGGCGTGAGCCTGGGCTACGGCCTTGCCATCCTCACCGGCGCCGATCCGGTCTTTTGCGTCGCCGTCTGCACGGCCTCGACGATGGGCGCCGTTATGCGTCAGCCCGTCATGGTCGTGGGCCTGCTGCTTATGTGCTTCCCGCTCAAGGGCATCGTCTGCATGATCATCGCCGCCGTCATTGCGGCAGGCATCCCGCTGCCCAAGCCGCTGCGCAAGTAGCACGGTGGCGCACGGGCAGTACAAACATTTCAAACCCGGTGTGAGGGCGTAGACACGGGCCGAGCGCCTCCCCAAAAAAACCGCGCCAGGTCTACGGCGCATGCCCGATGATGCCGCGCTTGCCTACAGGTCGCGTGCTCGATAGACCTTGATGCTGATGGCGCAGCTAAGCGCACATAGCACGAGGGCCAGCACGGCAATTCCTGCGCACAGACAGCCTAGCACGGCAGGGTCGGGATTCGCTCCGGAAATCGACATGAGCCAGTTGCTGATGGGGTTGGAGGAGCTCAGCGTGGCCATGGCAAGGCATCCGAGCAGGGCAAACAAGCCAACAGCTAGGCGCAGCGCCTCCATGTGTCCAAATCGAAAGAACAACGGCTGCGCCAAAAACACCATCATGAGGGAGATGAGCATCGAGGCTGCCGAGGCGATTGCGATCTCAAAGACGGTTTGTCCTGTCGAGGTCACGCCCGCACTGTTGAAGAGCGGGATAGAGACGATGCACAGAAGCGCGGCGGCGCACGCCATGACAGCCGAGAAGACAATGATGCTCAGGTAGCGTGCACAGATGATGTCTTTGCGCGAGAGGGGCAGCGTTGCCCGATAACGTTCCCATCCGTTTTGATTGTCGAAGCCGGCCAGCGAGCTCATGACCATGATGGGTGACATGGCACTGACCGCGCAGGCGCCGGCGCTCATGCCGGAATCGCCATCCGATGCGTTGGCGAGGGTCAGCACGACGAAGATGAACAGGCCGACGCCCGCGATGCTCGGGACAAGCGTGCGGACGATGGCGAGCTCAGACATAAAGGCGCGTTTCATTTCGAAGCCCCTTTCAGCATGAGGCGAAGATAGTCATCAATGGTTGCCCGATCGCAGGGGATCTCGGGGAAGGCCTCGAGCACATCGCGACGGTTGGGCACGAGCACATCCACGCTATAGGCGTGGTGGGCGGCGCGGGCGCCTTCGACGCAAGCCATAAGCTCGGCGGCCTGCGCCTGAGTGCAGTGGGCGATGCCGGCGCGGTCGGTAATGTCCTCGCGCGGCAGGTCAAACACAATCGAGCCGTTATCGATACAGATGACGCGGTCGGCGGCGCGATCGAGGTCGGACGTAATGTGACTCGAGAGCAGCACGCTGCGCTGGCCGTCGGAAACAAAGGCGAGCAGTTCATCGAGCAGCTCCTCGCGTGCCATGGGATCGAGGCCCGCGGTGGCTTCGTCCAAAACAAGTAGCTTGGCATGGTGGCTGAGCGCGCAGGCAAGCTGCAGCTTCATGCCCATGCCGCGGGAGAGGTCTTTGACCTTGGTTTTGGGGTCAAGGCCAAATCGGTCGATGAATCCGGCGAATGTTTCGCGACTCCACGTGGGGAATGCCGGGCCTACGAGTTTCTCGATCTCGCCCACCTTGAGCGTGGAGGGGAAGGGGCACGTGTCCAGGACAAGGCCGACGCGGGAGCGCAGATGGCGCTGCGTCTCGTCGGGCACGTTGGCGTCGCAGCGCTGCCCAAACAGGTGCACCTCGCCGGCATCGAGCTTTATAAGCCCGAGCGCGGCGCGAATCGTCGTTGTTTTGCCGGCGCCGTTTGCGCCCACAAAGCCGACGATCTGGCCGGGCTCCACGGTGAGTGTGACATCGCGTAGGGAAAAGCGGTCGCTTACGCGGCGTGAGACGCCTTTGAGTTCTAGCAAGGTTTGCATGGTATAGCCTTTCTTGCAGATGGCTACTGCATGGTTTCGGGGGCTACAAGGTCGAGCATCTCGTGCAATTTGTCGCGCGTGACACCCAGGGTTTCGGCCTGCGTAGCGGCCTGCGCAAGCAACTCTTCGATATGGCAAAGCTGGTTTTCGCGCAAGAGTTCCTGGTTGCCCTCGGCGACAAAGCAGCCCTTGCCCTGCACGGTACAGATAAAGCCAAGTTGTTCCAGGTCGGCATAGGCGCGCTTGGTGGTGATGACGCTCACGCCCAGGTCGCTCGCGAGCGCACGGATGCTGGGAAGTTTGGCTCCCGCCGCGAGCGTGCCCGAAAGGATCTGAGCTTTGACTTGCGAGGCTATTTGCTCGTAGATGGGCTTGTCGCTCGAATTGGATAGGATGATGTCCACAGCGGCTCCTTAGCTGATGGGCTACACGTGTATATAACCGGTAAGCACAGTATATATACACTATGCACAGTTACGCAAGAGCTAAATGTGGAATAGTCCGCCAGTGCCGCGCTTGCCCCAAAACAATCTCAATCTGTAACACCTAGGTCCGTTTTGGGTCGCCTGCTGTTACAGATCGAGATCTTATTTGCCCGCCTGCTTATTTGTCTCAATCTGTAACAGTAAGAGTCGATTTGCGCGGCTAGATGTTACAGATTGAGACATTGGCTCCCTGCCTTCCTGTTTATCTCGATTTGTAACAGTTAGACCTGATTTGGGCGGCTAGATGTTACAGATTAAGATTGTGCCGGCGGGCCTGCCAGTTTGTCTCGATCTGTAACAGGTAGGGGCTCAAAACCCGTCTTGCTGTTACAGATCGAGACAATCCTTGAGGCGGCTGCCCGCTACAGAGCGAGCTCAGCTGATGAATTTGTCCTGATAGGTGCCCTATGGCGGGATTTCGCGGCTACAATAGTGCGGTTACAACGACGTAATGCACTCAATGCAAGAAAGGATCCGCATGGCAAGCCTGTCGGATGAAATCTCGTCGCGCCGCACATTCGCGATCATCAGCCACCCGGACGCCGGTAAGACCACGCTTACCGAGAAGCTGCTGCTCTATACCGGCAGCATCCAGACCGCCGGTTCGGTCAAGGGTAAGAGCTCGGCCAAGCATGCCGTCTCGGACTGGATGGACATCGAGAAGGAGCGCGGTATTTCCGTTACCTCCTCGGTGCTGCAGTTCACCTACAACGGCGCCTGCGTCAACATCCTCGATACCCCCGGCCACCAGGACTTCTCGGAGGATACCTACCGTACCCTTATGGCCGCCGACGCCGCAGTCATGGTCATCGACGGCGCTAAGGGCGTCGAGGCCCAGACCAAAAAGCTCTTTAAGGTCTGTACGCTGCGCCATATTCCCATCTTTACCTTTGTGAACAAGCTCGACCACGAGGCTCGCGATCCGTTTGAGCTCATGGAAGAGATCGAGAACGTCCTGGGTATCAATACGTATCCCATGAACTGGCCGATCGGCAGCGGGCGCAACTTCCGCGGCGTGTTCGATCGTCAGACCCGTCGCGTCATTGCCTTTGAGGGCGACGGCCACGCCAACGCCACCAAGAAGGTCGCCGAGGTCGAGGCCGAGCTGGGCGATCCGGCCATGGACGAGCTTATTGGCGAGGAGAACCACAAGAACCTGATGGACGACATCGAGCTGCTCGATGGCGCCGGTGACGAGCTCGACCTGGATGCCGTGGCCTGCGGCAAGCTGAGCCCGGCGTTCTTTGGCTCGGCACTCACCAACTTTGGTGTGGAGCCCTTCCTTAAAGAGTTCCTGCGTCTGGCCCCGACGCCGCGCGCCTATACCGATACACTCACCAGCGAGCCGGTCGCGCCCGCCGAGAACGACTTTAGCGGCTTCGTGTTTAAGATCCAGGCCAACATGGACAAGAACCACCGCGACCGCATTGCCTTTGTGCGCATTTGCTCGGGCAAGTTCGAGCGCGGCATGGATGCCTTTCATGTGCAGGGTAACCGCAAGCTCAAGCTGGCGACGGGCACCTCGATGATGGCCGACGACCGCGCCATCGTGGACGAGGCCTATGCGGGCGATATCGTGGGCCTGTTCGACCCGGGCATCTTTAGCATCGGCGACACCGTGTGCTCCGGCAAGCGCCACGTGCGGTATCCGCAGATCCCGACGTTTGCCCCCGAGATGTTCGCCCGCATCACGCAGGTCGACACGCTCAAGCGCAAGCAGTTCGTGAAGGGCATGGAGGAGCTTGCCCAGGAGGGCGCCATCCAGATCTTCCGCGAGCTGGGTGCCGGCATGGAGAGCGTCATTGTGGGCGTGGTCGGCGTGCTGCAGTTTGAGGTGCTCGAGCGCCGTCTGAAGGCCGAGTACCGTGTTGAGGTTCGTCGCCAGCCGCTGCCCTATACGGACATCCGCTGGATCCAGAACGACCCCGATACCATCGATATCCCGGGCCTTTCGCTCACGCGCGACACGCTGCGCGTCGAGGACATGCGCGGCGGCAAGCTGCTGCTGTTTACGAGCCCGTGGAACGTGGACTGGGCGACCGACCACAACCCCGACCTCATCCTGTCGGAGTTTGGCAACGTAACGTTTTAGTGCGCCGGCGCGGTGGTCCTGTGGGGCCGCCGCGCCGCTTGCTTGCCTGCCGCCGTGTGAGCGGCTATCATACCCACCGTCGCCTCAAGACCGGGGCGGCCGAGCAGTTCGGGTCCGATATCCTGCTCGTTAAACCTAAAACCAAAGGAGTACACAATGATCAAGAAGGTCATGGAGGACTACAAGGTCCTGTTGCGGAGCATTCCCGCGGCAACGGTTTCGCTGTTTATCGTGAGCGTAATCATGATGAACCTGCTGGCCAACAAAGAACTTATCAGCCTGCCGTATCTGGCGCTCGATTGCGGCTTCGTGGTGAGCTGGGTCTCGTTTTTGTGCCAGGACATGATCTGCAAGCGCTTTGGCGCTAAGGCATCCATCAAAATCTCTATCCTCGCGCTGGTGGTCAACCTGGCCGTAAGCCTGTGCTTTTGGCTGTGCTCGCTCACGCCCGGCATGTGGGGCGCCTACTATGACACGGGCATGATCGAGGTCAACACCGCCCTTAACGCTACCATCGGCGGCACCTGGTACGTGGTGTTCGGCTCTTCGCTGGCCATGCTCACCTCCGCCGTGGTGAACTCCACGCTCAACCAGTCGCTCGGCCGCATGCTCAAAAAGAATAACTTTGCGAGCTTTGCCTTCCGCTCCTATGTGTCCACGGGTATCGGTCAGTTTATCGACAACCTGGTCTTTGCCATTGTGGTGAGCCACACGTTCTTTGGTTGGACCTGGGTGCAGGTCATTATGTGCTCGCTGACGGGCGCCATCGCCGAGCTGCTGTGCGAGGTCTTCCTGAGCCCCGTGGGCTACAAGGTCGTGCGCAGCTGGGAGCGCGAGAATGTGGGTGCTGAGTACCTCGAGCGCCACGCAACCGCCTAAGGAGCAGATATGCGGGTTTTGATCACGGGCGCTTCGGGCGGCATTGGAGCCGCGTGCGTGCAGTGCTTTTTGGACGAGGGTCACGAGGTCGTGGGCTTTGATCTGCTGCCGGCGGCGGTCGAACACGAGCGCTATCGCCATCTGATTGTTGATGTGCGCGAGCCGGACTCGTTTCCAGACGACCTTGAGCCTCAGGTGATCGTAAACGTTGCCGGTACGCAAGATTCGGCCGACGACATTGCTGCTAATCTATGTGGCACCATCAACGTGACTGAGCGCTACGCCTTTGTGGGGGAGGGACTTGCCGCCAAGCCCGCGCCGGCTATCAAATCCGTGGTCAATGTGGGCTCGGCGAGCGGGCATACGGGATCGGAGTTTCCCGCCTATGCTGCCAGCAAGGGCGGCGTTATCGCCTACACCAAAAACCTTGCAAACCGCTTGGCGCCGCAGGCCATCGCCAACAGTGTGGACCCGGGCGGCGTCATCACGCCGCTCAACCGTTGCGTGATGGAAGACGAGCATCTGTGGAACCAGATTATGGAGCTCACGCCGCTCAAGCGCTGGGCCAGTGCCCAAGAGATCGCCGAGTGGATCTACTTTGTGGGCGCGACCAACCGGTTTATGACCGGGCAGAGTCTGCTCATTGACGGCGGCGAGGCCGGCCGCACCCAGTTTATTTGGCCCGAATAGGAAACGCGCCCGACGGAAAGCCGTCGGGCGCGTTTTTGATGTATCGGTTTTTAGCCGAGGCAAGTCCAGTTGACGGGGGTCGAGCCGTGCTGTTCGAGTAGCCGATTGGCAGCGGAGAAGGGGCGCGACCCCATAAAAGCGGGGAGTTCTGCTGTGGCGCGGTTTGCCGAAAGCGGCGAGGGATGCGTAGAGGCCAGGCAGAACTTGCCGGCTGCCTTGCCTGTGGCGGTCACGGCGAGCTTGCCGTCGACCATCTGCTGGGCAAAGCGGCCCCATGCCAAAAAGACGACCGGCTGGGGCAGCTGACAGCAGCGTTCGATAACGTAGTCGGTGAGCGTGCTCCAGCCCAGCTTGGCGTGCGAGTTCGCGGCATGCTCGCGCACGGTGAGCGTCGTGTTAAGGAGTAGGACGCCCTGTTGTGCCCAGGGGGTTAGGTCTCCCGTGGCGGGAATGGGGCAGTCCAGATCGGCTTTGAGTTCCTTATAGATGTTGCGCAGGCTCGGCGGCAACTTGGTTTGCGTAGCGGGCACCGAGAACGACAGCCCCATGGCCTGGTTGGGTTCGTGATAGGGGTCCTGGCCCAAGATGACAACCTTGACCTGGTCGGCCGGCGTGTAGGCGAGGGCATTGAGGATGTCGTCTTGTGCCGGGTAGATGGTCTGCTCGGCACGCAGAAGGGCGATGCGCTCGAGTAGCTGGTTCGTAGTGTCACGTACCGGCTGCGGCGCATCGCCCAACCAAGTTGCTATGTTGCGGTCGCGAGTTGCGGCGTCCATGGAACTCCTTTAGGGCAGATGCTTTGTCGGCATCTATTGTAAAGGCGTCCGGAGACCTTTATGCCGCGGCTGTATGAGGAGTGGGGTCTACGAGACGTGCTCGGGCGCTGCCGCCATATGAGCATGCCCATGTGCGCGAAGGCGCGGAAGCTCGACAGTTGCCACCATGACGCCGGTGAGGATGAGGGCAGCGCCAAGGAAGGCGATGGGGCTCAGGACCTCGCCGACCAGGAAAAACGAGAAGACGGCGGAGCAGACCGGCTCGAGCGAGAAGGCGAAGCCAGTGGTTTCGGCAGGTACGTGGGGCTGCACGAGCGTCTGGGTGATAAAGCCGTAGGCAGAGCAGATGAGTGCGAGCGCAACGATAACGACGATCTCGCTCGGCGTGCTGGGAAGCGTGAAGCCGCCAAAGGTAAATGCGGCGATACCCGAGAACAGGCCGCCGAAGCCCAGCTGCCAAACGCCCAGAGCCAGCGGATCGACTTCTTCGACAAAGCGCTTGGCGATGATAATGTGGCCGGCATAGATAAAGGCCGAGAGCAGCATGATGATCGCGCCGGGATTCAGGCTGGTAAAGTCTGCGCCCGAGAGCAGCAGCATGCCGCAGGTGACGATAGCGGTGCCGATGAGCACCTTGCGCTCGGGGGCGCGACGCAGCAGGGCCGCGTTGGCAAACGGCACGATCACGACCGTCAGGCTCTGCAAAAAGCCGGCGGTGGAGGCCGAGGTGAGGCTGGAGCCCAGGCACATGCAGGTGAGCTCGGTAGCCATGATGGCGCCGATGATGGCGGAACGAATCATCACGTCGCGGTTGATGCGCAGCGCGTGCTTGTGGAAGAGCAGCAGGCAAGCCGCAAAGGCGATGATGCAGCGCAGCGCAACGATACTCGTGGCGTTCATGCTGTCCATGCCGATCTTCATGAGGGGGTACGAAAAGCCCCATGCGACAGGAACGGAAAACGAGAGCGCGATTGCTTTTTTTGCGATCCATGGGACTCCTTTTGTTACAGAACGGTTTCGCAAAAAGGATTCTGCTCCCAGATATGGATGTAGTAAAGCGAATGTATCTTCAGTATGATTAAGAAATACTAATGTTGGCAGAAAAAGCCCTGGCAAAACGTTTTACAGCTACATCGATGTGGAGGCACGATGGCATCGCGGTATCAGATTGTTTGTATGGTGGTCGATCGCGGCAGTTTTAAGGGCGCGGCGGACGAGCTGGGCTATACGCAAAGTGCGGTAAGCCAGGCCGTCAAGGCGCTCGAGCGCGAGCTGGGCACCACGATTATCGAGCGCGGCAAGCAGGGTGTGTCGCTGACGCGCGACGGCAAACAGTATCTGCCGTATCTGCGCCAGATCGTAACGGCCGAGGCGGAGCTTGAGGGCAAGCGTCAGGAGTTGCTGGGGCTTTCATCGACCGACATTCGCATTGCGACGTTTACCAATGTGAGCCGTACCGTGTTGCCGCGCGTGATCCGCGACTTTGGGGCCCTGCATCCGGGCGTACGCTTTACCCTCAAGCAGGGCGATTACACGCGCAACGCCCAGTGGGTGCACGATGGCGTGGTTGACTTTTGCTTTACGGCACGCGGATTTACCACGGGGCTTCAGAAGCGCGTGGTCTATCACGACGAGCTGGTGGCGCTGTTGCCGGCCGCGCATCCGCTGACGGCAAAGGAAAAGGTGACGCTCGCCGACCTGGCGTCCGAACCGTTTGTGCTGCTGGATGAGGGCGAACAGAGTCTGGTGCTCGATGCCTTTGCCGCGCATGGGCTGTCGCCGCGCGTGACGAGTGAGGTCACCGACGACTACACCATTATGGCGATGGTGGAGGAGGGCCTAGGCGTGAGCATGCTCTACCGTCGTACGGTCGAGGGCATGAAGGCCGGTATCCGCGTGCGTCCTATCGTGCACGCTCCCTCGCGCGATGTGGTGGCGGCTTGGCGCAGCTGGGACACCATGCCTATCGCCACGAGACGCTTTATCGACTATATGAGCTCGCATATTGTCAATTAATGACTGGCGTGGCGTTGAGTGTGGTGATTAGCGGGCTGTCGCTTTGGCTTGCGTCAGACGGTAGGTGTGTGCCGGATGGCAGAGCAATACCGCCACGACCATAAAGAACGCCGTGGTGCCCAGGCTGATGGGGTAGACCATCATGATGTTCGCAAAGGTGCGGAAGTGCGGGAACACGCAGAATACCCAATAGAAGCGAATGCCGCAGACGCAGATCATGGTGATGAGGGCGGGCATAAGCGAGATGCCAAAGCCGCGCAGGTAGCCGGACATGTTCTCGTAGAACATGCTAAAGGCGTATGCCGGGAAAATCGAGCACACGCGGATATAGCCGATCGAGACGATGTTGGGATCGCTGTTAAAGAGCGCCAGGATCTCGCGCCCCAGACCGACGATGATGACGATGGTGGTGAGCGCGACGATGCCGCCTTCGACCAGGCAGACCTTGAGCGTCTTGGTGCAACGGTCGATCTGGCGCGCGCCGTGGTTTTGCCCCACAAAGGTAGTGCAAGCCTGGCTAAAGCTGTTGAGCAGGTTGTAGCACACATACTCCAGGCTCATGGCAGCGCTGGATGCCGCCATGACCTCGGTGCCCAAGCTGTTGATGGCGGACTGGATGATGATGTTGGCGACGGCAAAGACAGCGCTTTGGATGCCGGCGGGCAGCCCGATCTTGACGATGCGCTTGAGGGCGACGGGGTCGATAGCCAGGTCATGTGGGTTGACGCGGACGACGGAATCGGTCTTGAGCAGACGGACAAAGAGCGTGGTGGCGCTGACGGTGTAGGCGATGGCGGTGGCGATGGCGACACCCGCCACGCCCCAGTGGAGCACGGGGACAAAGATGAGGTCCAGGCCAATGTTGAGGACGGTGGACACGGCAAGCGCCTGCAGCGGCATACGGGTGATGCCGACGGAGCGGAAGATTGCGGCCTCAAAGTTGTAGAGCAAGATCGAGGGCATGCTGAGCAAAAAGACGCGCAGGTAGAGCGAAGCGAGCGGCATGGTTTCGTCAGGGACGTTGAGCGCGGCGAGCATGGGCTCGGCAAAGATCTCGCCCAGCGCGATGACGACAAAGCCCACGAGTGCCATCAGAATCGAGGTATGGACGGCGCGCTTGACCATATTCTGGTCGTTGCGGCCGATGGCGTTGGCGATGACCACGTTGGAGCCAAGCGACAGGCCGATAAACAGGTTGATCATAAGACTGGTGAGCGGAACGTTGGAGCCGACCGCCGCCATGGCGAGGGTTCCCTGGTCGCCCGAGAAGTTACCGATGATGACCGTGGCGATGAGGTTCGATAGCTGCTCTAGGATGCTCGTGGCAGCGACGGGAAAGGCGAACAGGGGAATATTGTGCCACAGCGAGCCGGTGGTCATGTCAATGTGCTTAGATGCGGTATCAGCCATACGCTCTCAATCTCTAACATGCTATTTCGTGCTTATTTGCGCAGACGATGATACTCCTAATGCAACCAGTCGGCACTTAGGGACGTTCCTTTTCTGCCGGCAGCTGGGGACACTCCTTGTCTCTTCTATGACTAGGTGGGGAAGGCGTGCGACAATGGTGGGCGTTGTGTTGTTCGCGCTAAGGAGTTGCCATGTTGTTGTGTCCCGTTTGCCATGAACCGTTGGTGGACGACGAGCGCGGTGCTGCATGCGCGGGCGGACACCGATTTGACCGTGCGCGCGAGGGCTATCTCTATCTGCTGCGCTCGTCCAAGAGCGGTGACTCCATGGGCGATCCCAAGTCGCAGGCACGCAGCCGTCGCGACTTTCTGAACCGCGGTTACTATGCGCCGTTGCGCGATGCGATGGTCGAGCTGGTGCGCGAGCGGGTGTCTGGTCGTGCCGCGTCAACGAACTGCCCCATGACGTTGCTCGATATTTGCTGTGGCGAGGGCTACTACACCAGCGCCATGGGTGCGGTGCCGGGCGTAGATGCTTACGGTTTCGACCTGGGCAAAGAGATGGTGCGCCTGGCCGCCAAGCGCGGCGATGCGACCTACTTCGTGGCCAACATGAAGGACATCCCCGTGGCCGATGGCGCCTTCGATATGGTGACCGAACTCTTTGCTCCCTTTAACGAGCGCGAGTTTGCCCGCGTGCTGGCGCCAGAGGGTTCACTCTATACCGTGGTACCGGGTGCTCGTCATCTCTTTGGGCTCAAAGAGGTGCTCTACGACACGCCGTACCTTAACGATGAGAAGCTGCCGAAGACCACCGAGCTCGAGTTAGTCGGAACGCAGCGGGTGTCTGCGAACATTACGCTCCAGACTCAGGCAGACATCGAGGCGGTGTTCCAGATGACGCCGTACTACTACCGCACGCGCCCTGCCGACAAAGAGCGCCTGGCAAACTTGGACACCCTTCAAACCGACATCGACTTCATCATCGCCGAGTACCGCCACAGCTAACAACCTGCCAAAAAGGGACAGGTTTATTTTGGTAGGTTTTATCTGGGCAAACGTAAAGGGCCGACCGCGGAGATGCGCGATCGGCCCTTTTTAGTTGCTTGATAGCAGGGGCTATGGGAGACAGGTGCCTACAGGCGGTCCTTGTTCTCGGCCTTAACGGCGTGTGCCTGCTGAACAAAGAACAGGTCGTACACCACGATGACAAAGGCGCCAAAGTTGATGGCGTCGCCGCCAAACGCGGGAAGCGTGAGCACCGCTTGGGCAAGCGTGGCGACCGCGGCAACAATACCGAGCTTAAACGCGCCGTCCACCTGCGAAGGCTTGTTGGCGCCCTTGATACCGGCGACGCCTGCGGCAAGGTCGACGAGACCCTTGGTGATAAGCACGACCGCTGCGAGCGTGGCGTACGAACCGTACGTGGAATCGAGACCGCCCGTGGCGATACCGACGCCGGCGGTGACGAGGCTGGCGATGCCCAAAACAAAGTAGATGAGAGCAAGGATTTTGAGAGTCTTGCGAGTGAAGCTCATGGCTGGTCCTTTCGATACGAGTACGCCAACTTGGCGCACCCAATGTGCTGCACATATGGTGAAGCACATTGTAGTTCAACGCGGCGATGCATGCGCCTGAAAGCGCATTGAGCCCGCGCAGCCAAACCCAACCTTTCAAAAAAGAAAGCTGGGCGTAAGTCAAATCGATGGCAGCGTATGCGCGGCGCTGCGATGATGGGTCCATGGTAAGAGCTGGTCTCAAGGAGGAGCCATGATGTACGGAGCAGGGCAAGTGCGTGAACCGCGGTCGTTGGGAAGGCGCATAAGTGATTCTGCGATCGCTGCCGTGTGCACGGGATTGATGGCGGTGCTTTGCATTGGGATGCTGTGGGCCATGTCGCATGTGGGACAATAGCGGACGGTTGGGTGCCAACTGAGGTGGCGCTCACGTATTCGTTTTGCTTGTTAAGGAGTGTCCATGGGTGTCGTCGATCCCTTTTCTGTTGCTCGGGCCGCGGGGCTTGAGCTAATCGGGAAGTCCGAGGGCCTCACGCTCACCGACGGCACGATGGAGCTGCGTGCCGATTTTGGCCGCATGCTTCCACGGCTCAAGCAGGGCCGTCTGCAGCAAGAACTGCTGGTAAAGGCTGCGCGCGCAAAAGGCATCGAGAGCCCATGGGCGATTGACGCCACGGCAGGCTTTGGCGAGGATTCGCTGCTGCTGGCGGCCGCGGGCTTTACCGTCGATCTGTATGAGCAGGATTGCGTGATCGCGGCGCTCCTCAAGGATGCCTTGGATCGCGCGGCAGATGATCCGGCGCTTGCGACAGCCGTGGCGCGCATGCGCTTACATGCGGGCGAGGACAGCATTGCCGGCCTTCGCCATACAGCTGAGCTGATCGGGCAGGGCGAGCTCACCGTTCCTGACGTGGTGTATCTGGACCCCATGTTTCCCGGACGCACCAAGAGCGCGGCGGTTAAAAAGAAGTTCCAACTCTTGCATCATCTGGAACAGCCGTGCGCCGATGAGGAGACGTTGGTCGAAGCTGCGCTTGCGGTGCACCCGCGCAAGGTCGTTATCAAGCGACCGGTGAAGGGGCCACTGCTTGCCGGCGTTAAGCCGAGCTATCAACTTGCGGGCAAGGCCGTTCGTTACGATGTTTTGGTGCCGCCGCGCCCGTAGCTTGCGTGCGATGGCTGGCGCTCCGTCAATGCCGTGCCGATGCGGCGCCTATCTCCAAGGGTGCGACGTCAGGTGCCATCCGCCGCAGTATTCGCATTTGTAGCAGGCCAAACCACGCCGCCCGCGGTTTTCGCAGTCGGCCATAACGGCCTCGGCCTCGGCGCGTGTGTCGTACCGGTTTTTGCGCTCGCACGACTTGTAGCGCCAGGCCTCATCGCGCTCGGCGTCCAGGGCGTCGCGGCGCTCGTCCTCGCGCGCAAACAGGTCGCTCATATCGCCGCCGGTGGCAGCGCCCAAAAACTCGCTTTTGGCCTTTGACCAGGCGGCTCGCTTTTTGCTTCCCATCTGCTTCGCGCCCCTCTCCAAACGTTGGTATCATTGCTCAATCAAAGTGATACCAATAAACGTGAGGTCGCCGCGTGATGATCAGAAAAACCCTCGATACCGACATTCCCGCCGTTATGGCCATCTATGACGTCGCCCGCGCCTTTATGCGCGCGCATGGCAACGCCACGCAGTGGCCCGAGGGCACGCCTTCGGTCGAGCAGGTGGCTGCCGATATCGCCGCCGGTGGCAGCTATGTGTGCGAAGTCGACGGTCGCGTGGTGGCGACGTTTGCCTTTTTACCGGGTCCGGACGAGTGCTATGACGTCATCGAGGACGGTCGGTGGCGCAGCGACACTCCGTACGCCGTGCTGCACCGTGTGGCATCCGACGGCACCGTGCACGGCATCGCGGCTGCGATGTTCGCCTTTGCCAAAGAGCGTGCCGATCACCTGCGCATCGACACGCATCAGGACAATCTGCCCATGCAGCGTGCGAGCATCAAGGCGGGATTCGAGCGTGTCGGCATTATCCATGTGTCGGACGGCACGCCGCGCATTGCGTTTGACTGGCTGCGCGAGGCATAAGCGCCCAGGCGCATGCCAACACTCCATCTAAATGAAAATGGCCCCGGGTGGGGCCATTTTGGTAAAACGCGTTGTTGTGGGGCTCGCGTCGCTGCCGTTCCAGATGAACCCGGGCAGACAAAAGGGGAGGTGCCGGCTTTCGCAAGGCGCGAACCTACGAAAATCGCCGCGCGGCAACGCGGGGCGATGAGCTCGGTCGGGGGATAGGGCCCGCTTCGCCCGCCGGCCCGTAAATTGTATCATCCAGTGTGGAACGAGAACGCCCGTTGCCGCGTGCGATGGGCCTGCAATAAGAGGAGAGCCATGTCGAAGCAAGCGGTCGTTGGAATCTTGGCGCATGTCGATGCCGGCAAGACCACGCTGGCCGAGGCCATGCTGTTCGAGGCGGGTCGCATTCGCAAACGCGGACGCGTGGACGATGGCGACTCGCACCTGGACACCAATGCGATTGAGCGCGAGCGCGGTATCACGATCTTCTCGTCGCAGGCTGTTCTCGACCACGGCGACACCCACGTTATGCTCGTGGACGCTCCCGGCCACGTCGATTTTTCTGCCGAGGCGGAGCGCACATTGCGCGCGCTCGACTACGCGATTTTAGTTGTGGGTGCTAACGATGGCGTGCAGGGGCACACCGAAACCCTGTGGCGCTTGCTTACACGCTATGACATCCCGACGTTCATCTATATCAACAAAATCGATTTGGAGAATCCTGGCCGCGATGTTTTGCTGGCACAACTTGGGCAGCGTCTTTCCGAAGGCTGCCTGGATGCCAACGAACTGTTGGCGGGCGGTGCTGTTCAGGAGGACGCTGCTGCGTTGGACGAGGCGGCGCTCGAGGAGTTTTTTGAAGCGGGTGAGCTTTCCGTCGCAACGCTGTCGCGCATGGTTGCCGAGCGCAAGCTCTTTCCCTGCTTTACCGGCTCGGCGCTCAAGGACCAAGGCGTGGACGAGCTGTTGGATGGCATATGCGCGCTGATGCGTGAGCGGGCGTGGCTCCCGGAGTTTGCCGCGCGCGTCTATCGTGTCAGCCGCGGAGATCGCGGCGAGCGTTTGGCTTGGGTTAAAGTGACCGGCGGCACGCTGCATGCAAAGCAGGTGATCGAGGGACGCTCCGGTGCCGAGGTGTGGGGGCAGAAAGTCGATCAGGTGCGCATCTATAACGGCGAGAAGTACGAGCTGGCCCAAGAAGTTGCTGCTGGCGGCATCTGCGCCGTGACGGGTCTTGCGCACGTTCGCCCAGGGGATGCCCTGGGCGCGGAGCCCGCGGGCGATGCGCCCGTCATTGCGCCAGTCCTCACCTATACGGTGCTGCCGGGCGAACATGACGTCCATACGGTGTTCAAAGCTCTGACTGAGTTAGCGGACGAAGACCCCATGCTCGGCGTAAGCTGGAATACGCATCTTGAGCAGATTCATTTGCAGTTGATGGGCGCCGTGCAGCTCGAGGTCGTGCAGCGCGTGCTGGCCGATCGTTTTGGCCTTGCGGTCGAGTTTGAGCCCGGCGGCATTCTCTATAAGGAGACTATTTCGCAGCCGGTCGAGGGTGTGGGCCATTTTGAGCCACTGCGCCACTATGCCGAGGTGCATTTGCGCTTGGAGCCGTTGCCGGCGGGTTCGGGCGTGCAGTTTGGCACCGTAACCTCGACCGATGAGCTCGATCTTAACTGGCAGCGTTTGGCGCTCACCAACGCTATGGAGCGCGATCACCTGGGCGTGTTGACGGGCTCGCCCATCACCGATGTGCGCATTACGCTCACGGGCGGCCGCGCGCATGCCAAACACACCGAGGGCGGCGATTTTCGCCAGGCCACGTACCGCGCGATTCGCCAGGGTTTGATGCAGGCGCGCGAGGCCGGCGCGGCGGTGTTGTTGGAGCCGTGGTATCGCTTTGAGCTCGAGGTGCCGGGGGAGTGCGTGGGCCGGGCGCTCTCGGATGCCACGCGCATGAGTGCCGAGTACGAGCCGCCGACGATGGCGGGAGACCGGGCGAAGCTTGCGGGTCGCGTGCCGGCATCCGAGGTGCAGGATTATGCGCTGGAGGTGGCTGCCTACACGGGCGGTCGCGGGCATCTGTACCTGGAGTTCGCCGGTTATGCGGCTTGCCATGATGGCGAGCGCGTCATCGAGGCGGCCGCCTACGAGCCCGAGGCCGATCTGCCCAACACGCCCGACTCGGTCTTTTGCGCCCACGGCGCCGGCTACACGGTCAAATGGTACGACGTACCCGCTGCGGCGCACGTAAACGTCGATCCCGCCACTTTCCGCCCCTATCGCTCCGCCGACGCGGAATTTTTCGGCCACATGTGACAAAGGGACAGTCCCTTTGTCACATTGAGTTGGTATAACTCGGTATAAGTTGGTATAACTATTACCAGCGTTTGCTAATCCGAGGAGGCCGACATGAACCCAAATCCCTTTAAGCCAACGGCTGGTAAACGACCTCCGATACTCATCGGTCGCGAGTCGGTCATCGAAGATTTTGAGGAAGGGCTCGATAACGGCGCCGGAGCGCCGGGCAGGCTCATGCTCATTACGGGAAACCGCGGCTGCGGCAAGACGGTTCTCCTGCGGGAGCTGCAACGTCTGGCCAGCGAGCGCGGATGGGTGGTTGTCTCCGATTCCGCTTCGCTTGGCTTGTGCGATCGCCTGGCCGACGCGCTTCGCTCGAATAAACCCGTTGTGACGTCAATGGAGTTTGGGCCGTCGTTTGGCCGGATGTCGGTCGAGGCGGCTCGGGCAAAGGGCGAGACGTTGCGGGGGCTGGTCAACGAGCGCCTCAAGAAGCTCGGTCCAGGCAAGGGCATACTGTTTGCGATTGACGAGGCACAATCTGCGTCTATCGAGGAGCTGGCGGCTCTTGCCGTTCTCTATCAGCAGGTGCTCGGAGATCAGGATGCCACGG